>CAZOJZ010000531.1:0-2294 GCA_964580205.1 uncultured Roseivirgaceae bacterium | reverse complement strand
GGTTGACCTGGACTGGTTTTGGAAAGGATGGTTCTACACCACCGACCACGTGGATATTGCCATTGATGAAGTGAAATGGTTCAAAATGAATATTGAAAATCCTGAAATAGAATCTTCTATAAAAAAAACCAAAAAGGGCAGTTTAGCCGAAAAATCACAAAAGTCATTCGATTTCAGTGATGGTCCCCAGGAATTTAGTTTTGCCGAAACAGAAGGAAAAAAATACGGTGAGTTTCAAAATAAAATTGATGATAGCCAGGTAAAACGCCAATTTGCCGATAAAAACTTTTATGAGGTCACCTTTAAAAATGCCGGCGGTCTGGTAATGCCTTTAGTCATAGAGTGGACCTATACGGATGGCACCAAAGAGGTAGAACGAATTCCCGCTGAAGTGTGGCGGATGAATGAAAATGAGGTGGTCAAGGTGTTTGCTAAAGACAAGGAAGTGACTAATATTTCTCTGGATCCATTTTCGGAAACTGCAGACATTGAAACTGATAACAATCATTTTCCCAAAAAAGAGACGGCGTCCAGGTTTCAGCAGTTTAAGGAAAAAACCAACAAATAGATTATTTATTTGTTCCTGCCTGGTCAAGAGCTTTACGGTAATAGTGATGTTTCCAAGGATCACTGACCCAGCCAGTGTATCACCTAGAAGGGCAATCTCTCCAGATCAACATTACCTCCACTTAATATAATGCCTACTCTTTTGTCTTTGAATACGGACTGGTTCTTGATCAAAGCTGCCAATGGTACCGCACCAGAAGGTTCAATGATGATCTTCATTCTTTCCCATATCAGTTTCATGGCAGCTATGATCAAATCATCGGGAACCGTGAAAATACCTGCTACATACTTTTGTATGATGGGAAAGGTCTTATCACCCAAAGATGTCAAAAGGCCATCAGCTATAGTGCTGGGATTTACGGATGGAACAATCTTACCTTCTCTCAATGATTGCCAGGCATCATTGGCCCCTTCGGGCTCACCTGCGAACACTTGTGTATTTGGTGCCAAGTAGTGAGTAGAAAGGGCTGTGCCACTAAGAAGGCCTCCACCCCCTACCGGAGCCATTATGTAATCCAGGTCAGTGGTTTCTTCCAACAGCTCCACGGCGGCAGTGGCTTGTCCTGCAATGATGCGGTAGTCGTTGTAGGGATGAACAAAATGGGCACCGGTATCAGATACTATTTTTTTCAAGGCCTGTTCCCTGGCCTGTTGATTGGGTTCGCAAAAGGTTATTTTACCTCCATATCCCTCTACAGCAGCTACTTTTACTTTAGTAGAAGTTTTGGGCATAACGATGTAAGCATTAATACCGCGGTTTGCTCCAGCTAATGCCAAAGCCTGGGCATGATTACCACTGGAATGGGTAGCTACACCGTTTTTGCTCTCTTGTTCGGAAAGGCTAAGGACCACATTAGAAGCTCCCCTAAACTTAAAAGCCCCAATCTTTTGAAGGTTTTCACATTTAAAAAAAATCTGAGTTCCTAATATCTTATTTATTGAAGTTGAGGTTAAAACCGGGGTTCGATGGATCCAGGATCCTATGCGCTCATGAGCCTTTTGTATTGTCCGAATATCTGGTATCCCCTTATTCATGAAATTAAATTTTTGGTCTAGTGAGCTTCCAACCAGTTCTCACCAAATCCACTCTCCACGTCTATGGGTACATCCAGCTGATAGGCGTTTTTCATCATCTCCTCAACTTTGGGTTGGACCCTTTCCATCTCTGAACGATGCACATCAAATACCAACTCATCGTGTACTTGCAAAATCATTTTGGATTTGAGCTTAGAAGTCTTCAACCAATGGTCTATTTGTATCATGGCCAATTTGATGATGTCGGCGGCACTGCCTTGTAAGGGAGCGTTTATGGCATTCCTTTCCTCATATCCTCTAAGCGTAGCATTCCTGGAATTAATATCCCTTAGGATCCTTCTTCGGCCCATAATGGTCTCCACATATCCCCTTTCATGCGCTTCTTTAATAGTCTTATCCATGTATTTTTTAACCGAGGAAAACTCTTCAAAATAGGTATCAATAATTTCCTTGGCCTCTTTTCGAGGAATATTTAGATTTTGGGAAAGGCCAAATGCGGATATTCCATAAATCATTCCAAAATTAGCTGATTTGGCCATTCTGCGCATATCTGAATCTACTTGGTCCTGAGTTGTTTTGAATATTTTAGCGGCGGTAATGGCATGTATATCCTTCCCTTGTTTAAAAGCCTCGATCATATGTTTGTCCTGGGAAAAGGAGGCCATCAATCGCAACTCTATCTGCGAATAATC
>CAZOJZ010000530.1:0-2805 GCA_964580205.1 uncultured Roseivirgaceae bacterium | reverse complement strand
TGGTAATTAAAATTGTAAAAATCTCAAAACAAAATGAATATGAAGTCCGATCAAACATTTATTCAACTGAACAACCTGGTGAAAACCTTTAATGGCACCACCGAAAAATTCAAGGCCCTGGATAAGGTTAATCTTTCCCTTAATAAAGGGGAATTTGTCCTCATCTGCGGCAAATCGGGAAGTGGTAAATCTACCTTGTTAAATATGATCTCCGGTATTGACTATCCCACTTCCGGGGAAATATGGATCGATGATATCCAGGTTCATCGTCTCACTACCAACCAACTGGCCCAGTGGCGGGGAAAAAACGTGGGCATTGTATTCCAATTCTTTCAACTGATGCCCACGCTTAATGTGCTGGAGAACATTTTGCTGCCTATGGAATTTGTAAATGTAATCCGCAACAATCAACAAAGTGGCAGAGGGATGGAGCTTTTAGAAAAAGTGGGTATTTCAAAGTTGGCCAGAAAATTCCCACATACCCTTTCAGGTGGTGAAAAGCAGAGAGTGGCCATTGCCCGGGCCCTGGCCAATGACCCGGGCTTGCTTATTGCTGATGAACCCACCGGGAATCTCGATACCGAAAATACAGCTATCGTGCATAGTGTATTTGACAAACTCGCAGAAGAGGGAAAGACCATTGTATATGTTACCCACGAGCAGGATGTTAAGCTGAATTACAGCCGGAAAGTTCATATGCTTGATGGCAGGATCATCGAAATAGAAAAAAACAATCACCAAAAGGACTTTAAGTTAAATCAGACCCTGGTCGCAAATTAATTAACCATGAAAAAGACAAGCATAATAAAAATAGCCAGGGACCTGTTGGGGGAAAAGCAAAGGACAATCACCGTAATTCTGGCCATGATCCTGGGGGTATTTAGTGTATCGGTAATGGTGACCTCCCGTGATCTTTTGAACCAGAATCTGAAAGACAATTATCGCAAAACAAATCCTGCTTCTTTTACCCTGGTACTGGACAGTCTGAACGATGACTTGAGGAAAGAGCTCATTGAGTTACCGGAGATAGAGGATGTTGAGATCCGGCAAATGGTACTTTCACGCTTCCCCATGGGAGAGAACAGTTACCTTCCGATTTTCATGTTCCTGATCGAGGATTTTGACCATTTGCGTATCGGCAAGTTCTCCATCGACGCTGGCAGATTTCCCAAATCAGCTAATGAAATGGTGATAGAAAGAACCGGGGACGCATTAACCGATCTTAACCCGGGAGAGGTCTTTGATATCACCATTCCAGGTATGAAGAAAGTGCCCTTAAAACTAACCGGGATAGTGCACGATCCTGGCCAGGCACCGTCGGCTATGGAAAGGATATTGTATGGGTATGTACAGAGAGATTTTGCTTCCATGGCATTTATAGACGGTCTTCGACAACAGGTCAATTTTACTGTCTCCCAGAACAAGTACTCATTTGATCATATCGCAAAAGTAACCGGCGGACTGATCCAAAAACTTGAAAATAAAGGGTATAAAGTTTACAGCAAAAAGATCCCTCCTCCCGGGGAACACAAGCATGCCTCTCAAATGGATGCTTTTATGTTCCTGTTAATGATGTTTGGCATACTTGTCCTTTTATTGAGTTTCTTCCTGATCATCAACATGATATCGGCAATTATGGCCAAAGAAATAAGGCAGATAGGCATTATGAAGGCCATTGGAGCAAATACCCGGCACATTACTTCTATTTACTTGGCCATTGTAGTTATTCTCGGTGTAATTGCCACCGCCATTGGTACTCCGTTAGGCATCATGGTGGGTATTAAATACGCAGAGTTCAATGTCGGTCTACTAAATTTTACCCTGTTTGAAAGGCAGATTAGTTTCGTAGCCCTGTTGCTTATTCTTTTTATGGGCATCATCCTGCCAGCCATTATTGCAACCCTGCCGATACTCCGGTCCAGCCGGATCTCTGTACAGGAAGCCTTGAATGATTACGGAGTTAGTGAATCCGCAACCCAGGAAAATAGCTGGTATACAACACTCTTTAAAAAGCTTGGGGCTTCTAATTCCTTTATCTTTTCATGGCGCAATGCTTTCAGACGCAAAGTGCGTCTGGCACTGACTTTGGTGCCCATTGTGCTCGGCGGTGCAGTGTTTATCTCGGCGTTTAATGTACAAACCTCATCACAGCAAACTGTAGAGGAAACTTTCGCCAACAAGTCACAAGATTTGGTAATTCGTTTTGCCTCCGCGTATCCTGAAGAAAAAATTGGTAAGGTGATCAAAGCCACTCGAGGATTTTCTGATTATGCCTTCGGGAACCTGTCAACGGTGACAATTCTGGATGCCAATGGGCTAGAAAGCAATGCTGCTATTATCCCATTTATGGCCATCGATGTTTCTTCCAAGATACTCAGCCCCCAGATAACTGAAGGAGTATGGTTTTCCAGCGGCAAAGATAATTTCAGAAAAGTGGTCATTAACAGCCCAGTAGTGTCTAAATATCCGGAATTGAAGGTAGGAGGCAATATCAAGCTGACCCTGAATGGAGGAATCGAAATCTTTACCATTATAGGGGTAGTGAAGGAACAATACTACGGGCCTATAATTTATATTGACAATGATCATTACACCCGGATCTCAAACAATACGGGCTTAGCTAATACTTTGATCATAGATATGGGAAACCCTGATGTGGCAAAGGTTAGTGAATACAGTAATACCTTGGAAGCAGCTTTTGAAAGCAAATCACTGGAAGTGAGAATTATGGTACCCAAAGAAAGATCCAAGAAGGGCATAGTTGCGCACTTGGTGCTGATGTATAATATTTTTATAATTCTTAGT
>CAZOJZ010000529.1:0-4946 GCA_964580205.1 uncultured Roseivirgaceae bacterium | reverse complement strand
AAGTCAATTGCGTGATACGCAACATTGGATCACCACGTCAATGTCGCCTGTCTTCAAGCTGTGTATGGTGTTTTCACACGGCCTAGGCCGTAAGCTGCCGTTGGGTTATTGCCATTTGTTACTTATTATGTATATTTTGATAATCCTCTGCGGAATAAACCACTGTATATAAACGAGCAAAGCATCATCTTATAAATGATAACAGAATGAAAAAACAATTATTAACAGCAATTGTAATATTCATCTGGCAAACCATAGCCTTCGCTCAGGAACACACACCAATTTCCCGATCAATACCAGATGGAGTTGAGGTTATAAAAAATATAATATACGTCAATTATCAGGATCGTGAATTACTTCTTGACATATATCGGCCAAGCAATTCTGGAGATGAAAAATTACCGACAATTCTAGTAATCCGAGGCGGCGGTTGGGCAAAAGGAGATAAAAAAGGTTTCGGCCCTATGGCGGCTGCATTGGCACTGAGAGGATTTGCAGCTGTATGCATTGAATATCGAGCCTCGGATGAAGCTACTTTCCCAGCGGCCGTTTTAGATACAAAATCAGCTATTAAATGGATTAAGTCAAACGCAAGCACTTATAACTTTAATTCTACCGCTATAGGAGCAATTGGGGGATCTGCCGGAGCTCACTTAGCAGTATTACTTGGAGTATCTAGTGCTGTAAATTCGCTAAACCCAACAGAAAACACCGACGATTTTACCATTCAGGCCGTAGTTGGATTAGCGACACCAACTCTTAAAAGAAACAGGGGTGAGAATGTTGTTAAATGGATTGGGAAACCATATGCCACCAACGAAGAATTATGGAAATCTGCATCACCCCTTTCATATATTGATGAGGATTCACCTCCAATGCTACTAATACATAGTTCCAGTGATAATGTGGTACCGATTGAAGAATCATTATTAGTCATAGAAAATTTGGGAAAGGCGGGTGTTTATTCTGAGCTTATTTTAATTCCAGACGCTCCGCATGCTTTCTGGAACCTTGATGAATGGTTTGGATATACTATGGATAAGGCAGCATCTTTCTTTAATGAAAAATTAAGGAATTAAACGGCAGTGTTTCATAAATAGCTGAACGGCCGCTATTGGCCCGAAAGCAGCCAGTCACCAATCTTTGATAATCATCAGTGTACGATACACCTTCGTAGTATTTTTTGTATTTTGTATTCATGCCAACCCAATCTCGCCAACTCGCTGCCATCATGTTTACCGACATCGTCGGGTATATGGCTTGGATATTTACCGCCTTAATTCTTCTCACGGCTTACCCCGTCAGCGGACAAGACGTTACTACCACAGACGATGTAATTCCTTACTCAAAACATATTTACACGTACAAGATTGTGGACAATCACGAGATTCAAGCTAACGTATATCGATATCCTGGTGAGGAGGTTCGACCAGCTATCATCTGGATACATGGCGGGGCGTTAATTTTTGGCACCCGGAATTGGCTGTCTTCTGAGCAATTGGAGCAATACACGAAGGCGGGCTATAATGTCGTTTCGATTGATTATCGGCTAGCGCCTGAAACCAAATTGGTAGCAATCATAAAAGACCTGGAGGATGCCTATGCTTGGGTACGTTCCAAAGGCCCTGCGTTATTCAACATTGATCCTGATCGGATTGCAGTGGTGGGTCACTCTGCAGGTGGGTATCTGACTCTTATGGCTGGTTTTCGTCTGAAACCACGCCCCAGTGCTTTGGTGTCCTTCTACGGCTATGGTGATATTACCGGACCTTGGTATTCACAACCTGATTCCTTTTATAACCAGATGCCATCAATTCCACGAGACCAAGCCATCGAATACGTTGGAGACTCCATAGTCTTTCCTACCGGGCGCAGCAATTTCTATTTATACTGTCGTCAGCAAGGAGTCTGGCCGAGGGAAATAAGTGGCCATGATCCAGTGAAGGAAGTTGCATGGTTTTCTGAGTATGAACCTCTGAAAAATATCTCGCCATCATATCCTCCAACCCTATTGCTTCATGGTGAAAAAGATACTGATGTGCCTTATGAACAATCTGTTTTGATGGCCAAGGCATTTAAACACCATAACGTTGACTACGAATTTATTACAAAACTGGACTGGGGGCATGGGTTCGATGGTGCAGGATTAATAGATCAATCGGTTCAAGAAGCGTTTGACCGGATTCTTAAATTTCTTGAGAAACACGTCAGGTAGGAGTTGTTAGCTCGGCAGAGGGTAAATAACCGATTTTGAAAGTGATCTACAAATCCACTAATTCCGAAGATGTTTAGTAAACATATAGACACGTGCCATATCTGAACCGTTAGACGTTGGAATACCAACGTCCGCTAGGCCGAAAGCAGTCGTTGGGACAGTCAAGCATAATTTGACTTTTATTTCAGATTATTACGATTTTAGAGGCGCTAAACGGATAAAATGTCCTTAAAATAAGCTGGTGCTTGCAACCAAAAATAAAATCAGCATAAAATGGAATTAAAAGAATTTTTTCAAGTTGTAAATCAAAAAATAGAAGAAGGAAAGTTTGATGACCTGTCATCAATGAATCCCATAAAACCAGAGTTTTTTAATTGGGTGGAAGATATATTCTACCATTTAAATGTTAAGCAACATGGAAACGAAAGTGCCTTAATATGGAAATACCATGAATTCAAAAAAGAATTCTCTTTCAAAACTGTTTATGAGCGTTGCAATCAATTGGTTAATTTTTTGAGGAGTCAAAGTATAGAAGAAGGAGCTGTAATTTATACCATGCTTCCTTTAATTCCAGAAAACTGGTTTACTTTTTTGGCGGGAATAAAGGGCGGATTTATCATTATGCCCACGGCCACCAATCTTGTTACCCAAGATTTGTTATATCGCTTCGAATCGCTTTTTCCTGAAGTAATTATTGCTCATAGTGATTACACGGATATAGTTGATGAAGCGGAAAATTCTAAGGGAGAAGCAATAAAACTGAAGATTATTGTAGGAGGAGCAAAAGAAGGTTGGATTGAATTTAATGAAATATTGAATGAGGCAGATTACTGCGAACCAGCAAGAACCAAATCAGATGCCCCCTTATTGTACTTCTTCACTTCTGGGACAACAGGTTTACCCAAAATAGTGGTGCATTCTCATTTTACATTTCCCGTTGGACACTTGTCAACACTTTCATGGTTGGGCTGCAAAAGAGGAGATGTTCATTACAATATTTCCTCTCCAGGATGGGCTAAATTTGCCTGGAGTAGTTTTTTTGCCCCATGGAATGCTGGTGCAACTATCCTTGCTAATCAGGTGGACAAATTTGAAGCCAAAGACCAATTAAGAACCATGGAATCATTTAAAGTCAGTACCTTTTGTGGTTCCCCTACCGTAATAAGAATGGTCATCCAAGAAGATTTAAGCCAATATAACTTGAGCCTTCGTTCTTGCTGCGCCGCTGGAGAGCCGTTAAATCCCGATGTTATCGCAAAGTGGGAAAAAGGGACAGGAGTAACCATCAGGGATGGATACGGGCAAACTGAGACTACTGCTTTGGTAGCCAATCTATTGGGTAAAAGATTGAAACCAGGCTCAATGGGCAAAAGCACATTCTTGTATGATATTGGAATTTTTGATGAAGAAGGCAAGGAAGTTCCTGCCTTGGAAGAAGGTATCATTTGCGCGAAGTTTGACCCCATGAAAAACAATGGATTATTTTTAGAATATCTTGCTGATGAAGAGAGAACTTCCAAAGCATTTAAGCATAATCTATATTATACGGGTGATAAGGCCTACAAAGATGAAGACGGATATATCTGGTTCATTGGAAGAAACGACGACGTTATTAAAGCTTCTTCATATCGGATCGGACCTTTTGAAGTAGAGAGTGTTTTGATTGAGCATAAAGATGTTATAGAATCGGCGGTAGTTGCCAGTCCACATCCAATTAGAGGTTATATCGTCAAGGCTTTTATAATGCTGAGGCAAGGTGTTCGTCCCAGTGAGGAACTGGCAAAGGAAATATTCTCTTTTTCAGAAGAGCGATTGGCTAAATATAAAGTTCCAAGAATAATTGAATTCCCCAAATCGTTACCCAAAACGATAAGTGGAAAAATTAGAAGGGTGGAACTTAGGGCAAATGAAGCTAAATTTAAGTTGAATAATGAAAAGCCAGTACATGAATATTTCCACGAGAAATACTAAAGTATACAAGCAACAAAGTGCAAAACGGAATAGTCCCTAAGTGGGACTACTGGGCTTACGCGGACCGGTGGCGCCAATGACCGCTTTTGGGCCGAAAGCAGTCATTGAGTTCAACAGTAATTAGGACAGCTCCAATCGGCACTGAAGGTTACGAGCTACCGTAGGGAGCATCGATAAACCCACTTGCGGCCAATACCCCCATTAGACTCATCAGGATGATCAGTGAAACAAGTATTATTGAAAGTATATTCCAAAGCTTTTTAGGTCGTTCATACCAATAAAATACCAAGAGTGAGAATAGCCCTATTTGCGGTATAACTTCAATAAATCCATTAATCTGATCAGCAACTGGAATGGTTGTATAGATAAATCCTTCAATCGAACCTGGGGCCGCACCTGCGGTGGACAAAATAGATAATCCCACGATCAATCCCCAAAGCTTGAGCCATCCATATTTTTGATAAAGAAAACTCTCTTTAAAATACCAAAGTGCCAATGAAATTATAAGTCCCCTGATCACCTGAAGTGCTGCGCCTGCAGCGATCCAAGGGGAATCATATGCTCGGAGAGAATCTGAACTGTCAAACACTTCCTTGTAATTAAGTAAGTTGGCTGCAATGATCCCCATGACAAAATAGGTAATCATGTGCGATGAAGTGATTCTCCAAAAAAACGTACCGAATTTGAATTTTTCAGTCTCCATAGTGGGATGTTTTAATTTAATTTCTCAATAATAATTTCTCTTGTTGTATTAACCAGT
>CAZOJZ010000528.1:0-21073 GCA_964580205.1 uncultured Roseivirgaceae bacterium | reverse complement strand
TTAACATAAACAAGTGGACCCTTATGCAACGAACTGATGATCGGTGCATGGTTTTGAAGTACTTGAAAGGTACCTAGGGTTCCTGGGAAAGTAGCAGACTCTACCTCACCATGATAAACCCGCCCGTCCGGGGTAATTATTTCAAGAAGTAGACCCATTAACTTTGCGCTTCTGCCAGTAATTTCTCGCCTTTTGTGTTGGCTTCTTCAATAGTTCCTACCATGTTAAATGCAGCTTCAGGAAGATGATCGTGCTTGCCATCCATAATTTCGTTAAACCCTTTGATGGTATCTTTAATATCAACAATTACACCTTCTACTCCGGTAAACTGTTCCGCTACATGGAATGGCTGTGAAAGGAACCTTTGAACACGACGTGCCCGGTGTACCGCCAACTTGTCTTCTTCGGACAATTCATCCATTCCCAAAATGGCAATAATGTCCTGGAGCTCTTTATATCTTTGCAGCAATTCTTTAACTTTTTGAGCAGTATTATAGTGCTCGTCTCCCACAACCTCAGCAGAAAGAATACGACTGGTTGAATCTAAAGGATCCACTGCAGGGTAAATACCCAACTCGGAAATCTTTCGCGATAATACGGTGGTGGCATCAAGATGTGTAAAAGTGGTAGCAGGAGCAGGGTCAGTCAGGTCATCCGCAGGGACATAAACAGCCTGTACTGAAGTAATGGAACCTCTCTTGGTGGAGGTAATTCTTTCCTGCATGGCCCCCATTTCAGTAGCCAGGGTTGGTTGATAACCTACAGCGGAGGGCATTCTTCCTAACAAGGCAGAGACCTCTGATCCGGCCTGGGTAAATCGGAATATATTGTCCATGAAGAAAAGTATATCGCGGCCCTGGCCTTCGCCATCCCCGTCCCTGAAATATTCAGCAATCGCCAGACCTGATAGAGCCACTCTTGCCCGGGCTCCTGGAGGTTCATTCATCTGACCAAAAACCAGAGTAGCCTGGGACTTTGCTAACTCTTCCAGGTCAACCTTCGACAGGTCCCAATCCCCATTTTCCATGGACTCTTTAAACTCTTCCCCATATCTAATAACCCCTGACTCAATCATTTCACGAAGCAAGTCATTCCCTTCTCTGGTTCGCTCACCAACTCCGGCGAACACAGACAAACCGGAGTAGGATTTGGCGATGTTATTGATCAATTCCATAATTATTACTGTTTTACCAACACCAGCTCCTCCAAACAGACCTATTTTTCCACCTTTAACATATGGTTCTAACAGGTCAATTACCTTAATACCCGTAAAAAACACCTCCGTTGAGGTAGAAAGCTCTTCAAACTTTGGTGCTGAACGATGTATGGGCAGGCTATTAGCCCATTCCGGTTCATCAATACCATCTATGGTTTCACCCACTACATTAAAAAGCCTGCCTTTTATACCTTCTCCTACCGGCATCTGAATAGGTGCTCCTGTATCCACTACTTCCATTCCCCGAACAAATCCTTCAGTACTGTCCATGGAGATCGTTCGTACGCGATCTTCTCCCAGGTGTTGCTGGCACTCGAGTACTACTTTGTGACCGTTTTCCCTGGTGACTACCAATGCGTCTAAAATATTAGGCAATTTCGAGTTCTTGTCGTCAAAGCTAACATCGACCACTGGGCCAATTATCTGGGTCACTTTACCGATATTTGTCATTATATTTTTGCGTTACAGAGTATAAATTTGATGCTAAAATTTTCCGACTGCAAAGCTAATGATTAATTACTGAATGTAAAATATAGAGGTTAGATATTTATACTCCCTAAGCTTTTGTTATTGGTATTTATCCATTCAACAGGATACGGAAGGTAGTACCTGTATTGACCTCAGATGATTTTATGAATATTTTGCCCTGATGATAGTTTTCAATGATGCGTTTCACTAATGTCAGGCCCAGACCCCACCCCCTTCTTTTGGTAGTGAATCCGGGTTGAAAAATTTGTCCCAGTAAATTCTTAGGGATCCCTTTTCCATTATCAGAAATATCAACGATAACTTTCCCTTCCATTGAACGTTGCACATAGATATCAATAACTCCTACGCCGTTCATGGCGTCTACAGCATTTTTACAAATGTTCTCAATAACCCAATCAAAAAGTGGTTTGTTAATTTCAGCTTTAACCTCTGCGCTCTCCTGATGAAGGTTAATTTTTACTTTGGTTGAAATACGAGTTTGTAGATAATTGATACTACTGTGGATCACATCAAAAATATTCTCCTCCTTGAGCACTGGTACAGAACCTATACTGGAAAACCGATTGGTAATTAGTTCCAGTTTTTTGATATCCTTGTCCAGTTCCCGGGTAATTTCCCGATTCTGTAATTCAGGATCGGATTTCATAAATTCAATCCAAGCCATAAGAGAAGATAGCGGAGTGCCCAGTTGATGTGCGGTTTCTTTGGCCAAGCCAACCCAGACCCTGTTTTGTTCAGCGGCACGGGAATAGCTAAATGAAAGATACGACAGTACGAAAAAAACCGCTATAACTGATAATTGTACATATGGATAATATTGAAGTTGTGTCAATAAAAAACTGTCCTTATAAAAAATATATTCATAATTAAACACCTCTCCTTCACTATTTCTATTGGCAATCACAATCGGGGCATATTGTGACCGCATATCCTCGGTTTCCCCTTTCAGGAAGTTATCGATCTCTTCAGAAGTTAATCCATGCGGTATTTTGACATTCTTGTGGATCTTAGGCTTGCCATCTTTAGAGGTAACGATCACCGGGATTGTTTCGTTGGCTATTACGATTTCCTCAAACAGTAACATGACGTTTTCATTGTACTCACTGTTGTCGTTGGCAATAGTTTCTAAGGTTTTGGCAAAAAGCTCGATTTGATCCCTTTCGCGTTTTTTAAGTTGATCGGCAATGAGGTTTGTATAATAAATAGAGCCTACTCCTATAAGTACTGCTAAAGCAAGCACTAAATAATTGAGCTTGCTCTGGTTCTGTATAACCGTAAAATTTCCTAATTCCTTTAAATTATCTTTCATAGATTCAAACAGGGCCTGGCAAAGGTTCCCTGGACACGGTTATCTGTAATTTAAAAAAAATTCACTGTAGCCACATACCTATTGTTCGGAATCAATAATTTTGAAAGAACCACTTGGTAAGGGTCCTGTAACTGACCTTTGATCCATGGGTCAATATACCAACACGGTAGATTCTACCAGCGACCCAGGTAGTAAAGATAAATCCACCGATAAGCAGAGAAATACTTAAAGCCAGTTGCCAGAACGGTACCCCAAACGGAATTCTGCCTAACATTATCACCGGGCTGGTCAGTGGTATCATCGACATCCAAAAGGCGATTTGCCCGTCGGGATCAAGAAGCACAAATTGTAACGCTACAATTGAGATGATTAAGGGTATAGTAATAGGAATCATAAATTGTTGGGAGTCTGCGTCGCTGTCAACTGCAGATCCCACTACTGCAAATAAAGAGGCATAGAGAAAATAACCACCTAAAAAAAAGATAATAAAAGTGATCAAAACGTAGGTGATTGGAATTGTTTCCATCAATTCCATGATCTCAGAATTTGCCTGAGTGATTTCGCTGGCTTCATTACCAATCCCGGCAGTTTCACTAATCAGGGCTGCATGATCCTTGTCAAGACCAAACATCAATAGTCCTGCACTGGTAACAGCAAATGATAGAATAACCCAAAGTAAAAATTGCGTCAGTCCAACGGCGGCAATACCCACAATCTTGCCCATCATCAACTGAAAGGGCTTTATTGATGAAATTATAACTTCTATAACCTTATTGTGTTTTTCTTCCATTACACCTTTCATAACCTGAACGCCATATAGAAACAAAAAGAAATAGATCAGCAGTGAACTAACATAGGCAGTTCCAAATGTCGCTGTTGCGTTACTGGCTTTTTCACCAGCACTGGTAAGACTTAGAGTGTTTATGGAGATATTTGTTTCAATACTTTGCAGCATCTGCTGGTCCACTCCCAGTTGCACCATCTTAATGCGTACTATTTCTGCTTCAAGGGTACTCTCTATTTTATTTATCACACCAAAATGCGGGTTGGTTTCACTGAAAAGCTGTATTCCCTTAGGATTTTGAATGTCTAGCTTAGGTATGTATAACAAACCATCAGGTCCGAGGTTATTAAATTTCAATTTGGCGCTTTCAATATTCTCATCCAGATAGGTGAAATGAATGCCATCAGTATCCTGAAATTTGCCCTTAAATAGTCCGCTATCATCAATGACTGCAATCACTTTTTCTTCCACCTTATTCGCCATAGCAACCCAAAGCAGCCCGCCGATCAAACCCGCAAACAAAATCGGAGTAAGCAGTGTCATAACAATGAAAGATCGCTTGCGCACTCTGGTTATATATTCCCTCTTTACCACCAGGAGGATTTTTTTCATGATTGTTCGCTTACTTTGGAAATGAATATTTCGTTCATACTGGGAATGATCTCGGCAAATTTATGGATCTCGGTTTGGATGATCAATTCTTTCAACAGCTGGTTTGGATTATGATCTTCCGGGATCTGAACTATGGAATGAAACCGATTTTCGTCCAGGGTTCGGCTTTCCATAATTTTGTAAATGCCCCCCAGACCTTTGAGGGGGCCTACATGATCAATTTCGAATCGATTGGTGCGATACTGTTGCTTTATGTCTTTTTTCTTGCCATCAAGTATCTTTTTGCTTTTGTATAATAATGCAATGTGGTCACATAATTTTTCTACTGATTCCATTATATGAGTAGAAAAAATAACAGTGGCGCCCTTATCTCTCAGGTTCAATATCTCATCTTTAATAATATTCACATTTATAGGATCGAAGCCTGAAAACGGTTCATCAAGTATCAACAGTTGAGGTTCATGCAGTACCGTTGCTATAAACTGGATCTTTTGTTGCATTCCTTTTGATAAATCTTCAATATTCTTGCGCCTCCAATCCAGCATTTCCAGTTTCTGTAACCAGTGCTTGATGCGATCGATAGCCAGGGAACGATCCATACCTTTCAGTCTGGCCAGGTAAAGCAGTTGCTCGCCAACTCTCATTTTTTTATATAATCCCCTTTCTTCAGGAAGATATCCTATACTTTGGGTATGATTGCGCTGCAATTTTTTGCCATTTAATAGTATGGTTCCGGAATCCGCCTGAAGGATGGAAGTAATAATTCGAATTAGGGTAGTTTTACCGGCACCGTTAGGACCTAGTAATCCAAATATGGATTGTTTGGGAATTTGAAGACTGATATTGGTTAATGCCTGATGATCAGCATAACTCTTATTAATATTCTGTGTTTCGAGCAGATACAATGGTCTTCCTTTTTTGGTAAATATAGAATTTTGGAAGCCCAGAAAAGATGGTGGGTGTTAAAATGTTTTGAAAATGATGTTTCCCATGGTCACGTTTATATTAAAGGTGATCAGGTTTTCGGCATCTTGATCATAGAGTCTGTTGACGAAAACATTTTTGCGAATCTCAGTAAAATCCTGAGAGATCTGGATACGGCATAATGGACTATCGTGAATGTAGATGATCATGGGATTTATGGATTCGTTGGCGTTTACAATCAAATTACCTGCACCAACCGTAGCATTCACATTGCTTTTAACCAGGCTCTTGTTGGTAAAATCAAGAAATAGGGATCCGAATCCTACATCTGCGATAATGGTTTTTGCATTGGACAAAGCTATTTGTCTGGCTTCCAACTGTCCCAGATCCACCTTAATACAGAAAGTGTCCATTTCTTGCTGGTTATATTGCCCCGAAACGTAACCTACATTAACATCTGCACTCCCTGTGGTGATATGCAGTTTCTCGACAGCGAGTCCCGACAAGTCAACATAAGCATTTCCCATACCGTAATTCAGGTTTAAGCTAATCGGCTTCTTGTTAGACAAATAAATATGCCACTGATTTTCACTAATTCCACCATCATCGCTGAATACATTAAACACCACTGATTTAGCGGAGGATTCATTTATTTTACCTTCTATGAAATTGACATTTACCCGTTGTGTCCGATTGTCAAGAACAGACTCGCAGGAGGGGCTTAAGACATTGGATGATGATTTTCCGTAGATGTTGACGGGGTGGATGTTTGGTGTGGGGCGAATGTAACAAGTGCCGGAACCACCTGATAAAGTCAGGTCTACTTTATCAAAGGAATTGCTATTTTCAACTGTATAGTACTTTTTTATTTGGCCATAGGAACAAAGTTCCATAAGGCCCACCAGCCCTAATAGTACAAACCTCCACATGTTTATTCCATACGGAAAGGGACGGTAAGAGTTGCAACAACAAGAGAAAAATAAGGTGGAATTCTTACGTTTGCTTGTTCAATTAAAGAATACCATGAAATTTTAGAAGAATTCTTTCATTCGTTCAAAAAAGCTTTTCTCGTACTTGCCCGGATTCGGTTTGAAGTTAGGTGAACTACGTAGGTTTTCCAGCACTTTCTTTTCTTCCGAGGTAAGGCTCTTGGGTGTCCAAACATTTACGTAAATTAATTGATCACCTTTTCCATAGCCGTTTAGATCTTTTATGCCTTTTCCTCTAAGTCTCAATATTTTACCACTTTGGGTTCCAGGTTCTAGTTTAATCTTGACTTTACCATTAATGGTGGGTACTTCCAGTGAGGTCCCCAATGCCGCATCGACAAAATTTACATACAGATCGAAGATGACGTTGTTGCCATCACGTTTGAGTAGCTCGTGCTCCTTTTCTTCAATTAAAATTAATAGATCTCCAGCTACACCTCCCATGGGGGCTTCGTTCCCTTTTCCAGACATGCTCAATTGCATACCATCACCGACTCCAGCAGGGATCTTAATTTCGATCACTTCTTCTTTTGACTCCAAGCCGGTTCTATCAACACCGGCTGGACGGTGATCAAGAATTTGTCCGGATCCATGGCAGCTAGGACAGGTGTTAGTGCTCATCATTTGTCCAAGCATGGTATTCACCACCTTTCTTACCTGTCCTGATCCTCCGCAGGTTGAGCAGCTTTTAAAAGTGATGTCATTTGCTGCAACCAAACGGTTAACTTTAATTTTTTTTGTAACACCGTTGGCAATTTCTTCCAGGTTGAGCCTAAGTTTGATCCTGAGGTTGGATCCTTTCAGAACTCTTGATCTTCCACCACCAAAAAAGCTGTCAAACGGGCTTCCACCACCAAAAATATCTCCGAATTGGCTGAAAATGTCATCCATGGACATGCCGCCTCCACTAAAACCTCTTCCATTCATTCCTTGATGGCCAAAGCGATCATATCGTTGCTTCTTATCGGGGTCTTTTAGGACCTCGTAGGCTTCAGCGGCTTCTTTGAATTTCTCCTCTGATGACGGATCGTCCGGGTTTTTATCTGGGTGATATTTTATGGCCACTTTCCTATAGGCCTTTTTTATATCAGTAACTCCAGCTGATTTGTCAACACCCAATACTTCGTAATAATCTCTTTTAGCCATTTTTTCAGGTTCCAATTACAACTTTTGCATATCGTATTACTTTGTCATTAAGATAGTATCCTTTTTCTACTACGTGTACGATTCGGTTCTTTAGCTTTTTCTTTGGTGCGGGTATCTGTGAAATTGCCTCGTGAACTTCGGCATCAAAACTTTTACCTTCAAGGTCCTCCATTGGTTTAAGACCTTTGTTTTTCAGTTCTTTTAGCAGCTTTTGATATATAAGGTTCATCCCCTCACGCTCAACATCTGATTCTGATTTTTCAGCAGCCTCTCTGGCCCTTTCAAAGTCGTCAAGAACTGGTAATAATGCAGTCATTAGATCGGCACTGGCAGAACTTATTAATTCCAGCTTTTCTTTCGCAGTTCTCCGTCGAAAATTTTCAAATTCAGAGTACAGTCGTAAGTGTTTGTCCTTAGACTCATTCAAATCATGAGTTAGTTTTTCTGTTTCTGACTGTTCATTTTCTGTTGTCACTTCAGGCTCTTCTTCAGGCTCGTTAACCTCGGTATGATGGTTTTCAATGACTTTTTCCGAATTATTCTCTGTCTGGTTAGGTACCTGGGCACCGTCAATCGGTTTTTCTTTCATTTTATCGCTTAAAGTTCAAAGATTCTCCCTAGAGGGACACAATTTTTTTGCCAAATCGCATTATTATGACATAATGACACCTTTTTTATGAGATACCTCAGTGTAGCACCCTCCAGATTAAGTCTTTGAGCTGATCCAATCCCTGATTTGACACCGAGGATATAAATACATATGGTAAAGGCAGTTTCAGTTCTTCAGTAATCTCGGATTGGAGTTCCTCATCCAGCAGATCACTTTTAGTAATTGCAAGTAAGCGCTTTTTGTCCAAAAGTTCTGGATTGTATCGCTGAAGCTCTTGCAGCAGTACCATAAATTCATTTTCAATGTTGGGTGAGTCAGCTGGAACAGTAAATAAAAGGACACTGTTTCGTTCTATATGCCTAAGAAATCGAAGTCCTAAACCTTTACCTTCCGAAGCGCCCTCGATTATGCCGGGAATATCAGCCATTACAAAAGATCTGTGATCTCGATATGCGACCACTCCCAAATTGGGAACTAAAGTAGTAAAAGGGTAGTCTGCAATTTCTGGTTTGGCGGCAGTAATAGTGGATAATAAAGTGGATTTCCCGGCATTTGGAAATCCTACCAAACCAACATCAGCCAGTAACTTCAGTTCAAGAATTACCCACTCCTCTTTGCCAGGTTCCCCCGGCTGTGCGTATCTTGGCGACTGATTGGTAGAGGATTTAAAGTGTGTATTTCCCAGGCCTCCACGACCCCCTGAGTTAATAACTTCTAGTTTACCTGGCTCTGTAACTTCAGTGATTATGGCACCAGTATCAGCTGATTTGGCCACAGTGCCTAGTGGTACTTGCAGGACTACGTCACTTCCCTGAGCGCCTGATTTCCCGCTGCCAGCTCCAGGCGCTCCATTTCCAGCAATAACATGTTTTTTATAGCGTAGATGCAGTAAGGTCCATAGTTGTTGATTGCCTTCCAATACAATATTGCCTCCTCGTCCACCATCCCCTCCATCTGGTCCACCTTTCGGGACATGCTTTTCTCTCCTAAAATGTGCCGATCCTGCACCCCCAGCACCGGAGCGGGCGCAAAACTTTACATGATCAATGAAATTAGAGGAAGCCACAATGTCAGAATATTATGCCATCTCATACAGGGGATCGAGAACAGTGCAAACCTTACCGAAGATCTCATCCATGGATCCAACGCCATCAACAGTGACAAGTTTGTCCTGTAGATTATAGTACGAGGCCACAGGAAGGGTTTTGTTCCTGTATTCGGTGATTCTAGTCTGAATTTTTACCTCATCCTGGTCATCGGTTCTCCCAGAGATTTTTGCCCTTAAACGCAACCGGTTTTTGAGTTCATCCTCTGGTACATTCAGCAGGATCATTACCGATATAGACGCATTAGCTAACTTCAGTATCTGATCAAGAACCTTGGCTTGATGAACTGTTCTGGGGAAACCGTCAAAAATGAATCCATTAGTGTTAGGAGTGTGATTGATCTTGTCTTCAACCATACCGATAACAATTTCATCGGGGACTAGTTTTCCATTATCCATGTATTTTTGCGCCTGCAGGCCCAGGTCTGTACCCTCACCGAGGTGCTTCCGAAAAAGATCTCCCGTGGAAATGTGGGTCAAGTTGTATCGATTAATTACACGTTCACTTTGTGTGCCTTTGCCAGCACCTGGCGGTCCGAAAAGCACTATGTTTAATTGTTTTTGCATTTCAATTGTTCAGGGCGCTTACAACTCCTTTATTTGGTAAATATCTTTTAAATTTCTACCCTGACCATAATAATCAAGGCCATATCCAATCACAAATTTGTGCGGGATCTTAAAACCTACATATTTAAGGGATATATTTTTATTGAAAACTTCAGGTTTTAACAGTAAAGTGGCAATTTCCACTGAACGCGGTCCAAGTTCCTGTAACTTTTTAATGACATGGAATATGGTTTCACCGGTATCAATTATGTCTTCAATAATGATAATGTCCTTATCTTTGATGTTCTCCTTAAGGCCGATTAGTTCCTTGATGTTTTCTGTACTGGTGGTACCTTGATACGAAGAAAGCTTTATAAATGAAATTTCAGCGGGTAAGGTAATCCCTTTCATCAAGTCAGCTGCAAACATGAATACCCCATTGAGAACTCCTAGAAATAATGGTCTTTTGCCAGCGTAGTCCAGATTGATACGATCAGCAATTTGGTTGGTTCTTTCTAAAATACTTTCGTAGCTGATATATGCTTCAAATTCCTTGCCGTGAACGATCATGATCTGAAAATTTCAGGTCTATATGGCTGGCAAATATAGGGATTATATGAAAAGAATGCACACTTGGAACATGTACAGATTCCTGAAAATTCTTACATAGTTGGTTACCCAGCGTTGGATTTAAGTATTTAGCTTTAGTACTGCCATGGGTCGTGATAGAGGGTCCTCTTACAAAATGAGAATTCAAGGCAGAAAAAGAGATTTAATTATTACTTTTATCAAAAAGATCACTTAAAAGAAATTTAAACCTGATTGGTTAAAAAATTATGCAGCAAAGTATCTTCGTGTTGAACGCTGTAAATTCCGTAGCCAATCAAATTTTTTTGGAGCTTCGAGACAAAGAAACCCAACTGAACAAAGGACATTTTAAAAGGAACCTGATAAAGTTGGGACAGATAATGGCATATGAATTATCCAAAAGTCTACAGTATCAACAGATCAAAATAGACACAGTACTGGGACGGAGCTCCATTAATGTTATACAGGAACCGCCAGTTTTATTCACAATAATTCGAGCCGGATTACCCTTTTTGGAGGGCTTTCAAGAGCTTTTTGATCAATCCGATTGCGGATTTATTGGGGCTCACCGAATAGAAGGAAAGAAAGAGGATATTGAGGTATCTTTGGGATATCATGCCATTCCCCCATTCGATGACAAGGATTTAGTGGTAGTGGATCCAATGCTGGCTACAGGTAAATCACTGTTGGCTTCTTTGGAGTTGATCCTGGAAAAATGTACTCCTAAAATGCTCCATTTGGTGTTTGCTATTGCCTCACCTGAAGGGATTGAGAATCTCAAGCAATCAATCAAGGTCCCAAACAAATTATGGGTTGGTGCGGTGGACGAAGGCTTGAACCAGAAAGGTTTTATTGTACCCGGATTGGGAGACGCCGGTGACTTATTGTTTGGAAATAAAATTTGATTAAACAGCTGTATGACTGAACACCTGATTTTCCTTTTTGCCGGACTCTTTTTGCTGGTCCTTGGAGGGAACTTTTTAGTTAAGGGTTCCACAAATTTAGCTTTACGTATGAGAATTTCCCCACTGGTGGTGGGACTAACTATTGTTGCATTCGGTACTAGCTCACCTGAACTTCTGGTTAGTATAAATGCTGCACTTTCGGGCAGTCCGGACTTGACCATGGGTAATGTTATCGGTTCCAATATTTGTAATCTGGCCCTGGTGCTGGGAGTGGCAGCCATCATACGACCAATACGTGTGAACCTTGACAGTATCAAAATAGATTGGCCAATGACTATGGGAAGCTCCGTATTACTATACTTTTTGGTCAGGGAAGGATTACTCAAATCGTTTGAGGGTTTATTGTTTATTGCATTAATAGTAGGATATACCGTATTTATAATAAATAAGTCTAGAAATGAGAATCATAAGAACAATTCCACAGACCGCCCTGAGTTGTCACATCGCGACAAGCGGAAACATTTATATAAAGATATCGTTTTAATAGTACTCGGTTGCCTGGGATTATTTTACGGGTCTGATTTGTTCGTTGAAGGAGGGAAGGAATTGGCGCTTCACTTTGGCATCAGTGAAAGAGTTATTGGTATTACCGTATTCGCACTGGGTACCAGTTTACCTGAGCTGGCCACTGCTTCAATTGCCTCTTTCAAAGATCAGACAGATTTGGCCCTGGGAAATTTGATGGGGTCAAATATTTTCAACATTCTGTCAATTTTGGGGATTACCAGCATAATTAAGGAAATCGAGGTGAGTGATGTATTTCTTAACATCGATATGATTTGGATGTTAGGGATTACCTTATTAATTCTGCCGATGATGATCCACAAAAGACAGGTGGGCAGGCAGGAAGGGTTCGTATTGTTGTTGATATATGGTTATTATATCTTTAAAGTATTAAGCACAAGTTCTCATGTTCTCTGAATTTTTAAAATACATTTCAGTATACCTGCTGGGTATGACAAAATTCATGATTGGTCCTCCAACTGGTGTGGCTATTGGCATTTCCACCTTTTGGATTGTTGTAGTAAGTGTCTTAGGCATGATGACCAGTGTGTTGATATTTTCTCTAATTGGTGAACGTACCGGATATCCCCGGATCACTCGTTTGATAAATTATGTCAAAGGTAAAAAGACCATCAATAAGCACTTCATGTACCTATGGAAGAAGTTTGGAATAGTGGGTGTTACATTTCTGACCCCAATCTTTTTCACCCCCATCATCGGTACTATCTTGGTTACAGCCATGGGCAGCCCCCGCGGAAAAGTGTTATTCTATATGTTCTTCAGCGCAATTTTTTGGTCCATAACCTTGAGTAAAATAGCCAAGGTTGTTGTTTAAGGGCATTACGGGATTTAAGTTTCATCCGGCAGGATGTCAATGTCCTTAATCAATATTTTTTCAGCAATTTTTTTCCCGGTAGGAGTAGCTGCCAGACCTCCTAATGCGGTTTCTTTGTAGCGATCTTCCAAACTTTGTCCGACTTCCCCTAATGCCTGTACACACTCGTCAACCGGTATAATGCCACTGACATCTGCTATGGCCATTTGAGCTGAAGCATAGGCAATAGCTGCGGCACTGGCATTTCGCACGATACAGGGAACTTCCACTAATCCAGCTACCGGGTCACACACCAGCCCCAGCATGCATTGAATGGTAATTCCAACAGCATTGAAGACCTGGTCCACAGAGCCTTCTAACGCGTAAACAATGGCTCCTGCAGCCATGGCTGCTGCACTACCGGTCTCAGCCTGACAACCTCCAACTGCGCCAGCTAATGTAGCATTTTGTTCAATGATCAGTGCAATGCCAGCACTAACCAGCAAGCATTCCAGAATCTTCCTTTCTTCGAAATGGTGTATTTCTTGTAAGGTGACCAACGTGCCCGGCAAAATCCCTGAGGCTCCTGCCGTAGGAGCAGCCACTACCCGTCCCATACATGAATTAACTTCTTTTGCTGCAAGAGCCCTGGCCACCAATTTCTGGAAGGTATCAGAAAGAACCGGTGTAGTGTGTTGATATACTTTTTTCCCTGCGTTTTCAATCATACCCGATTTGGTACTCAACTCTTCTTCAAGACCTGTCTGAACGGCCTCTTTCATTACCCTGTAGGCACGTAAAAGCCCATCCCATATCTCCTTTTCATTGCCCCCTTTTTGCTCAATTTCATAGTTAACTACCGGTCGATATAACGGCACTTGCTCCTCATCACAATGAGATTTCCAACTTTTGAAATCGTTGAACAAAAGGCTCATAAATATTTGAATTTGCTTGAATAAAGATACAAAAATTCTTTATGGAAAATCCCTGGCCTCACCGGGACAAACTTATCAGTTGATTTCCTTATTTCTGTTATCTTTGGCGCATGCAATTGAGCAACGATCTGATTTTGAAGGCTGCTGCCGGCCAACCTGTTTCGCGCATACCGGTATGGTTGATGCGACAGGCAGGTCGTATTTTGCCTGAGTACAGAGCAGTTCGGGAAAAACTAAGTGGTTTCGTAGAATTGGTTCGAACACCGCAATTAGCTGCTGAAGTTACCATCCAGCCTGTGGATATATTGCAAGTAGATGCTGCAATCATTTTTTCGGATATTTTGGTTATCCCTGAAGCAATGGGACTTCCCTATGAACTAGTGGAGAATAAAGGACCCTTTTTCCCTCGAACCATAAGTTCAATGGAGGACGTGAACCGCCTAAAAATTGCCGACCCCGAATCCGATCTGCACTACGTAATGGAAGCAATCAGACTGACAAAAATGGATCTGAATAACCGGGTACCGTTGATCGGGTTTGCGGGAGCTCCCTGGACAGTTTTTGCGTACATGGTAGAGGGCTCGGGCAGCAAAACTTTTTCTAAAGCCAGACGGATGTTGTATCAGCAACCAAAACTTTCTCATGCGCTTTTAGAGAAGATTACCTCCAGCACCATTGCTTACCTAAAGGCACAAATTCAAGCCGGAGCTGATCTGATACAGATATTCGATTCCTGGGCCGGCATACTTCCGAAAGTACATTATAAGACATTCTCACTGCCATACATTCAAAAAATTTGTGCGGCTATTGAACACACACCCGTTACGGTATTCGCTAAAGGAGCACAATTCGCCCTGCCCGAATTGGGACAGCTACCCTGCGAAACCATAGGGCTGGACTGGCAGATGGACATAAAAAATACTCGCCGAATAGTGGGGCCAGATAAGACTTTGCAAGGGAACCTGGATCCTTGCGTGTTGTATGCCTCTTTTTCAGATATCTCCAAACACACGAAAAAGATGATTCAGGAGTTTGGGTCGCAGCGATACATCGCCAATTTGGGGCATGGAGTTTATCCTGACACCAAGGTAGACGCTGTCAGGTGTTTTATTGATACGGTGAAGGAATCTGAGATCTAAGACCTGAGATCTCAGATCTGCTAGGAAAGTCGTGCAAGTACTTCTTTCATTTGATTAATTGCCTTTCTGAGATTTTCCTCGGAAGCAGCATAACTAATGCGCACACAATTTGGAGCTCCAAAAGCGGCGCCGGTAACCAGGGCTACATGAGCTTCGTCTAAAATATACATACACAAATCATCTGAGTTTTGTATGGTGGTAGTGCCATCGCTTTTACCAAAGTACTCACTGATATCAGGGAAAAAATAAAAAGCTCCCTGGGGCAAACGGGTGCGAATGCCTGGGATTTCCTCAAGAAGTTCCATTACTAAGTCTCTTCTTCTGAGATATTCAGCGGTCATGGCAAATGTAGGGCCAAGGTCTTCATTCAATGCTGTCAACGCCGCGCGCTGTGCAATTGAGCAATTGGCCGAAGTGATTTGTCCTTGCATTTTGGTACAGGCTTTGGCAATCCACTGGGGGGCGGCAATATAACCTACCCTCCATCCGGTCATGGCAAATCCTTTGGCGAAACCATTTACTGTGATGGTGCGGTCATACATTTCGGGGAACGATGCCATACTGACGTGTTCTCCGGTATAATTAATATGCTCATAAATCTCATCAGCAATTACATATATATCCGGATGTCTGGCCAAAACTTCCGCCATTTCCGCCATTTCCTGTCTGTTGAAAACACTTCCGGTTGGGTTCGAAGGTGACGAGTAGATCACAACTTTTGTTTTGGGAGTGATAGCGGCCTCAAGTTGCTGGGCAGTGGCCTTGAAGTCACTTTCAATTCCACCCTCGAGATAAACCGGGACCCCTTCCGCAAGTTGAATGATTGCCGCATAGCTAACCCAATAAGGAGTGTACACGATCACCTCATCCCCCGGATCTACCAGGCTGTACATAGCATTGGCTATAGATTGCTTCGCTCCATTAGAAACAACAATCTGGTCGGGAGTGTATTCGATGCTGTTATCTCTTTGTAACTTGGCACAAATAGCTTCTCTCAAATCCAGGTATCCGTTCACAGGAGGATAACTGAAATACTTTCCCTCGTCTATTGCCTTTTTTGCGCCTTCACAAATATGGGCTGGGGTTTTGAAATCAGGCTCGCCCAGGCTTAATGCGATAACTTCAATACCCTGAGCACGATATTCTCTGGCCTTTGCAGCCATAGCTAAGGTGGCGGATTCGGCAAGGTTTTGGATCCTTTGAGAAATTGGATTTGTGGGTGCTACTGTGCTACTCATAAGTTCTTATTTTTTAAAATCCAAAAGTAACTATAAACCTTGGCAGATACCAACAAATTGTGTGAGGAAATTATTCAAGTACTGTACTAGTGTCATGCGTGACATGACACTAGTGTTCCACTTCATAACTACGTCTTCGTAAAATACTATTCCCCAGAGTGATCTCGTCCGTGTACTCCAGTTCGCCCCCTATTGGCACTCCACGTGCAATAGCGCTGACCTTCACCTGATGAGGCTGGAGCTTTTTGGTGAGGTAGAAGGCAGTGGTATCACCTTCCATGGTGGGACTCAGAGCTAAAATGATTTCATCAACTTTCGGTTCAGAACATGCTACCCTGTCGATTAACGAGTTAATATTAAGCTCATCTGGCCCGATGCCATCAATTGGAGAAATGATCCCTCCTAATATATGATAACATCCACTATACTGACCGGTATTTTCAATAGCCATAACATCCGGGAGATCCGCCACCACACAGATTAATTGACGATTTCTGCGTGGATTAGCGCAGATATTACACTGAGGGCCATCTGAAATATTGTGGCAATTTTCACAATACTGAATATCTCGGCGTAATTTTGTAATGCTGTCAGCCAGAGACTCGCTTACAGAAACCTCATTTTTTAGTAAATGAAGGACCAATCTAAGGGCGGTTTTTTTGCCTATACCAGGTAGCTTCGAAACTTCTTCAACGGCATTTTCAATAAGGCGGGAGGGAAACTGCATGAAATTAGAAAAGATAGTTCACGGCTAAAGTACCCTGGCATCTATACCTACATCACAAATAGCCTCTTTCATGGGCTTGAGCTTAGTTACCGGGCCTTTTTTTACTGAGCACTTACCTTGATGATGGATAATTAGAGTACATTGTTCAGCCTGCTCAGCAGAGTGTCTGCATACCCGGATCAAAGTTTCAATAACGTGTTCAAATGTATTATAATCGTCATTGAAAATAACCAGATCCTTTGGCTTTTCTTTCTCTTCAAGAACCTCAACTAATTCCTCTTCTTGAAATTGGTATGGCATCGCTTTAGATAAGTGCAATGGTAAAAATAAAAAAAATTTAGACAACTTTGGGTGGTATCGGTTCTCAATGTTATATTTCGTGAGCTTTACTACCATTCTATGAGTTCTACACTGGTTCTTTCGGTAATATCAGGATATTTCTTTTTACTGATTCTCATTTCCTATTTCACCTCCCGAAACGCCGACAATAAGACATTTTTTACAGCCAATAAACAATCACCCTGGTACCTGGTGGCATTTGGAATGATCGGAGCTTCTCTATCGGGAGTTACCTTTATCTCAGTTCCCGGCTGGGTAGCCGATAGCCAGTTTTCCTATATGCAGATGGTATTTGGTTACCTGGTTGGCTACATGGTGATTGCCGGGGTGTTGCTACCACTTTACTATCGGCTAAACCTAACCTCCATCTATACCTACCTGGAAACCAGATTTGGGTTTTGGTCTTATAAAACAGGGGCCATGTTTTTTCTGGTTTCCAGGACCATCGGTGCATCTTTCAGGTTATTTTTGGTAGCAGGTGTTTTGCAGTTGGCTATGTTCGAAGAATGGGGAGTGCCCTTCGAAATTACCGTACTGATTACCATTGTATTAATCTACATTTACACTTTTAAGGGTGGTATCAAAACCATCGTGTGGACCGATACATTGCAAACACTTTTTATGCTGTTATCGGTAATAATCAGCATTACACTGGTTGCGGGAAGCCTGGGCCTAAGCTGGAGCGGACTGGTGCAAACAGTGAACGAAAGCCAATACTCAAAGGTATTCTTCTGGGACTTCCAAAGTGGACAGAATTTTTTCAAACATTTTATTTCAGGTGCGTTTATCGCTATTGTAATGACAGGCCTGGATCAGGACATGATGCAAAAGAATCTGACCTGTCGGACCTTAAAGGACTCCCAGAAAAACATGATATGGTTTAGTGTGGTATTAATCGGAGTAAATCTGTTGTTCCTTTTTTTAGGCGCATTACTTTACATATATGCAGAGAACCAAGGCATCCAGTTGCCGGAGAACACAGATGATCTCTATCCACTGCTGGCATTAAAACATTTCGATGTTCTGGCAGGGGTAGTATTCCTTTTGGGAATTACCGCAGCAGCCTACAGCAGTGCAGATTCAGCGTTAACAGCGCTGACCACCTCGTTTTGTGTGGATTTTTTAAATTTCGAAAAGAAAGCACACCAGGGACAAAAAAGAACACGAATGATGGTCCATGTAGGATTTTCGGTACTGCTTTTCACGGTGATTTTGATTTTCAAAGCAATAAACAATTCTGCGGTAATCAGTGCGGTTTTTACGGTGGCGGGCTATACCTATGGACCCTTGTTAGGGCTTTATACTTTTGGCCTGTTTACCAAACGGGTTGTCAAGGACAAATTGGTGTTGCCTCTATGTATATTGACCCCGATATGCTGCTATATAATTGATGCTTTTGCTAGTAACCTGGGATTTGAATTTGGGTTCTTTATTTTGATTGTAAATGGATTTCTGACGTTTTTAGGACTTTGGATAATCTCGAGATCTCAGATCTCAGATGTCAGAGTTCAAATCTGAAAAAGTCCTGCAGAGATCAGAGATCAGAGATCAAAGATCAGAGATCACAACAGCTCCTTCATGGGGTCCCAAAACAGCTCCTCAAATTCCGATACTTGATCGTTTTCGACTCGGATTCCTTCAGCCTCAAGCAACTCCTGCATTCGTTGGGGGTGACTGAAATGATGTCTTCCAGTAAGCAGGCCTTTGTGGTTGACCACGCGATGCGCCGGAACTTCAGGGTCTGTTCCTGCTCCATTCATTGCCCATCCAACCATGCGGGCGCTGCTTTTCGCTCCCAGATAAGCGCCAATGGCGCCATAGCTGGTTACTCTTCCCTTGGGTATCAGCTTAGCTACGTCGTATACGTTTTGAAAGAAATTATATTTGTCCATGGGAATTAATGGCCATTCCCGAAAGAATGGCCATTATGCAAGTAGTTAGGAAAAGTGCGCATGAGAGGATTCGAACTTTTGTCTAAATCGGAATAAAATGTACTTAAACAGCGTTTTAATAGAGGTTACTTATTAAATTCCACTATATTGGAACATATATAACTCGACTATAACTTGACACACCCATGAGTACCCTTAAAATAGTTCTTAAAAAAACGAACGGAAACTACCGGATAAATGAGCAAGGTCATGCCCTAATTTACGTCCAATATGGTCACAACTCCAAAACTACTTTATTCTCCACAGGTATCCGGGTCGATCCAAAGCACTGGCAGGGTCAGAAGAATCAGAACAACCCAATTAGCCGGGGGCAGAAAGGGTACTCCTCTAACAACGCTGTAGTTAATAAGAAGAAACTCAAGATAGAGGAGATAAAGAACCGCCTAATACTCCAAGACGTTGAACCCACCATTTACGCGGTCCGGGAAACCTATCTGGGGTTCAGAAGTGATAATACGCGCCTTAAAGATGATTTACTGCCTCTGTTCGAAACGTTTATGCAGGAGAGCAGGACTACAAAGGCCAGTAGCACGGTAATGAAGTACAAAACTTGCCGTAACCACCTTACTACTTTCCTTCAATCCAAGGGTATTAAATTAACCCCCGATGCGGTGACGGTGGAGTTCTATGACCGGTTTGTGAAATACCTGTTAACCGATGCGGGTTTAGTAAATAATTCTGTGGGTACGGTCATCAAACACCTGAAAGTATTTTTTTCCTTTTTGAAGAAGAAGGGTTATAAATTCAATGTCGATTTTAAGGATTTTAAGGTCTTTGCGGAAAAGTCAAATATTGTGTATCTGACCCAGGAAGAATTGCAGCATCTATGGGAGTACAAATTTGAAAGTCAACGTTTGGAGCGGGTACGTGATTTGTTCCTTTTAATCGCCTCTACCGGCCTGAGATATTCAGACCTATCCAGACTAGGCAAGGAGCATTTGGAGGGCAACACGATTAAAATGATGGCACATAAGACTAAAACCAGGGTAACGGTCCCTCTTACCCCCATATCCAGTGCCATATTAAAGAAGTATGACTATAAATTGCCCAGGCTCACAGGACAGCGCTTTAATGATTATATTAAAGAAGCATGCAAAGTAGCTGGTATTGATGCGCCAACCGAAAAAGTAACCTACCGCGGAGGTCAGAAACATTATACCAAGCGACCAAAACATGAATTTATAACTTCCCACAAGGCCGTAAATTCATTTATTACTCATTGTTGCGAGCGAGGCATATCCCCAAAGGTAGTAGCTCAAATCACAGGAAAAACTGTTCAGGTCATCCTTGATCACTATCTAGGCATTGATGAAAGCACCATTCAGAGGGAAATGAACCGGGCCTTTGGTGGTCCTGGTATGACGGTGTTGTGATTTCTATACGGTCACTCAGTTGAACTTATAAGCGAGCTATGGAGTTATTAATTTGCCCACAATTAGTAATAAAGAGATACTATGAAGCAGATACTACCAGAAGAGAACCCACTTATGTTGCAAATTCTAACCGCTCAAGAGATCAACGATCCATAGAAAAACGGAAACGTGAAGGTATTTAATCTTTAAGAGCCAGCTATTTTAAGGGTGATCAGGAAATCTGATCACCCTTTTTCTTCTTATTATGGTAGCAGCAAGCAGTTTTAAACGACGCGTTTTATATGCTCACGCTCTGTCTGGCGATAGGCTACCTTGGGTGTTCGGTTTAGGGCTTAGAAAGTTGACCCTGTCACTGAACTGCTGGAATGTCATCATAATAGTTTTGTTTTTAATACACACCTGGTGGCGGGTCACCCAGTTTTCCCTTTAATACGGTCAACTGAGAACTTATTACCTTGTACTGGTAACCCGTACACCTGCGGCGTGAAAACATGCGGAGGTGTATTTGAATGGGGAGCTAAAAGGCAGCTCCGATAAAGAAAAGGCACCTCAACTGCCAGACAATTACGGAAAGCAGTCAAGAAAGATTGGTGAAATGCGGATTGCTTTAGCGGGGTATCGGTTAGCTGGACTTATAGGTCATGCTTATAGAAGTAAATCTTTAACATTATTCCCTGTGCTGATGGAGGCCAACCAAGACATAGTCCGATCTGTTAACAACATCAAGAAGAATCTGAGTGATTCCGGTATTTCCTGGCAACAGGAAAAT
>CAZOJZ010000527.1:0-4387 GCA_964580205.1 uncultured Roseivirgaceae bacterium | reverse complement strand
AGATTTGACAGCTTATGATATTCTAACCTAAACTCGCGTTGTTCCTGAAAAGACTTATTCGGAAATTTTCTATTCAGATGCGTCTGTAACTCCTGAAGAAGTGACAATCCATTATTATAAAATTCTGTTATTAATATGGATTTACCAGCCTCTAATGCTTCAATCGTAAGCTGAACATCCGTCCCCCGTTTAAACGACTCTGTTTTTTTCCCTGACGCAATAGGTTCTGGCTTGTTTACCTCTATTTCCGTAATCATCGATTGGTTTTCCTTTCGAATAAAGGTAGGAATCCTTTCTACCGATTCCTGCAACTTATGTGGTTGATAAAAATAACGAAATCATTTATGCTTCAGTAGGTCCTTGGCGCAGGTAATAGATGATTAGTCGTAAACCTTTGTTTATCGAATGAATATTAATGCATTAATCTTATTAATGGCCATTATTGCATGATATATCATACAGTTATATGGTTAATTAATAAAGTTTATTAGATTGCATGAATAACCATTCAATATATACTTAAACTCATTATTATGAATGATATTTCATACATTAATTGGGCCTCGATGAGTGATAAAGCATTAATCGAAACAATAGGAAAATTTATACAGCATCATAGACTAAATCAAAATAAACCTCAAAGTGATGTTGCGAAAGACGCAGACATAAGTCGCTCCACTCTTAGTCTCTTAGAACGAGGTAAAAAAATTTCATTAGTCAGTTTAATTCGAGTTTTGAGGGTATTGGATTTACTACATATCATGGAGGTCTTTAAAATCAAGCATGAAATTAGTCCTATCGAATACGCTAAACTCCAACGGATTAAAAGGCGGCGTGCTCGTAACAAAGACAAAAATTCAAATTCAAACGATGATTTAGGATGGTAGATGTTGCAGAGGTAAAAATATGGGGCGAGTTAGTAGGGGCGGTGCGTTGGGATATAGATCAACAATTAGGAACTTTTCAGTATCACGATAAATTTTTAGCAAAAGGATATGAATTATCCCCAATTAAAATGCCTATTAGGAATGGAAATAGAATTTACAATTTTCCAGAACTACGTAAAGCAAAGGACGAAGATATATCAACATTTAAAGGATTGCCCGGATTGCTTGCAGATGCACTTCCGGATAAGTATGGCAATCAATTAATAAATATTTGGTTAGCACAAAACGGTAGACCACCAAATAGTATGAATCCAGTTGAACAATTGGGCTTTATCGGATCAAGAGGGATGGGTGCTTTAGAATTTGAACCAACTCAACTAACCGCTGGTAATCAAATATTTACAATAGAGATAAAGAGCTTGGTTGAGATGGCACAAAAACTATTGTCCAAAAGAGAGGATTTCGAAGCAAATCTCAAGGAGGACGAACAAAAGGCTATGAGTGAAATCTTAGAAATTGGAACATCGGCTGGAGGGGTAAGACCAAAGGCTGTGATTGCATACAACAAGAAAACCGGAGAAGTTCGATCTGGACAAACCAAGGCTCCTAAAGGTTTTGATCATTGGCTAATCAAACTTGATGGAGTAAGCGATGCTCAATTTGGTTCTAGCCATGGATATGGAAGGGTTGAATATGCATATCATTTAATGGCAAAGGATTGCGGCATACAGATGATGGAATGTGAATTATTGGAAGAAAACGGAAGGGCTCATTTTATGACTAAAAGGTTTGACCGTGAAGGACAAAACACCAAGCATCACATTCAAACTCTCTGTGGAATTCAACATTATGATTATAACAATATTTATGGTTACAGTTATGAGCAGGTGTTTCAAACTATGAGAATGCTCAAATTGACTTATCCAGAAGCCGAACAGATGTTCCGAAGAATGGTGTTTAATATAATGGCAACAAACTATGACGATCATACAAAGAACTTCTCTTTCAGATTAAAAAGAAATGGTAAATGGGAGTTATCGCCAGCCTATGACATATGCTATTCCTATGATCCGAATAATGTTTGGGTGAGTCAACATACTTTAAGTATAAACGGAAAGCATAGAAATATTGACAAGTTTGATCTAATTAAAATTGCTGATACGAATAATATTAAAGGCGCTGAAAAAATAATTAAGCAAATTAAAGAAACAGTTTGTAACTGGAATCACTATACAAAAAAGGTGAACGTATCCTCAAAACTTTCTGAATCCATAATAAAGACCTTGATAGCGATTGATTTTAATTGAGTATAATGCACAAGGACATTCGTTTTCTGTTTTATGTAATCTGGATTCAATATATTATTGTTTAAATCAATTAAAAGATGAGAAAAATCACAATTTTAGTAGCAATCGTTGCCATGCCATTTACTATGATGGCTCAAAAACCAAATATTTTAGTTATCTGGGGAGATGACATTGGATGGTCAAACCCAAGCGTTTATAATATGGGAATGATGGGCTATAAAACACCAAACATAGACAAGATAGGTCATGACGGTATCGTGTTTACTGATTATTACTCTCAACAAAGTTGCACTGCTGGTCGCTCCGCATTTATTACAGGACAATCCCCTTACCGAACCGGACTGACAAAAGTAGGGTTGCCTGGAGCTAAGGAAGGATTGAGTGAATTGGATCCTACCATTGCAGAATTATTAAAAAATCATGGCTATGCTACCGGACAATTTGGTAAAAATCATTTAGGAGATAGAGATGAACATTTGCCTACAAATCATGGTTTTGATGAGTTCTTAGGTAATCTATATCATTTAAATGCTGAAGAGGAGCCTGAACATGCTGACTATCCCAAAGATGCAGAATTCAAGAAAAAATATGGCCCGCGAGGAGTGATACATTCTTTTGCTGAGGGAACAATAGAAGATACCGGACCATTGACTAAAAAGAGAATGGAAACCGTTGATCAAGAAACTAAAGCGGCAGCTATTGATTTTATGAAAAAATCTGCAGCAGATGACCAGCCATTTTTTATTTGGTATAACTCTACCCTAATGCATGTGTGGACTCATTTAACTGATGACGAAGAGGGGAAAACTGGCTTAGGGATTTATGCTGATGGCATGGTTAAATTGGATAAGATTGTAGGAGAACTAACCCAAACATCGGCAGATTTAGGAATTGAAGAAAACACTATTGTTATATTTGGGACCGATAATGGAGCAGAAATAATTTTCTGGCCGGATGGAGGTATGACGCCGTTTAGAGGTGAAAAAGCAACCACCTGGGAAGGTGGATTTAGAGCGCCATGTTTGATAAAATGGCCTGCTAAAATAAAGCCCGGGCAAGTAAGTAATGCCATATTTTCCGGAGAAGATTGGTTGCCTACATTTCTTGCCGCTGCCGGAGAAGATGACGTAAAAGAGAAGTTATTAAAAGGTCATAGCGCCAACGGAAAAAATTTCAAAGTCCATTTAGACGGTTACAATATGCTACCCTATCTTACAGGAGAAGTTAACGAAAGCCCAAGGAAAGAAATTTTCTATTTTGACGATGATGGTAGCTTAAATGCATTCAGATATAAAAGATGGAAGCTGCATTTTAAGATACAAGAAAATCATGGATTTAATGTATGGCAAAAAAAATATACGGAGTTAAGATTTCCTATGTTGATGGATTTATACGGTGACCCATTTGAAAGAGCAGAACATGATTCAGAAGACTATAATCGTTGGTTAGCGGAGCACATGTTTGCGGTAGTGCCTGCACAAGCATATATAGCTAGATTTTTAGCTACTTTCAAGGAATTTCCTCAACGACAAGAGGTGGGAAGTTTTAGTTTAGATAAAGTACTTGACGCAATGAAAAACGCTCAGAAGAATTAATTTTATGTGAAGAAAAAATAGAACCCGAAATTTACCAAAGCCGAATTCATTTCGGCTTTGGTTTTTAACCATATCAGTCTATTTGTAAGATCTTTTCCATAAACCTACTCATCTCTGATGTAATCTACCCAAGCCAAATTGGTCACCTGCCCTGGTAACTATACCGTCTTTCATATATATTTCAACCATCTTTTCACTGGAAACAGTGTTGTAATATTCATCTTGCAACATTGATAATACCTTCCGTGTTTTGACCTGAATCACCTCGCCACTTGATGGATAGGCATACTGACCGTCCATACTAAAAGTGACCCAACCTGGCATATCACCTAAGGCAATGGTAGTGAGTTGTTGATATGGGGCTTCCCCGCTAAAAACATGTAATCGCATATTATGTCCATCGCAAACCCATAGCTCCTTTTCATCCGGGGTCAAACCTATACCATGACTCGGATTACCATGTCGCCGTACGGGTCCTATGTCCCAACCCAATACCTGAACACTGGCTACTTTTTCTCCTGTTTTCAAATCTCCCACTTCAAAGCCCAGTAACTCATTGACGGTCACAAATACCAGTGATTCATCGTGATTGATGGTA
>CAZOJZ010000526.1:0-2231 GCA_964580205.1 uncultured Roseivirgaceae bacterium | reverse complement strand
AATCTTTCACGGAGTCGAAAATGCCAATGGCGTTGGTTCAAGGATATTCGATGTTGAATTGGAGGAAGGACAGGCTCAACTAGTCAACTATGATATAATTGCAGAAGCCGGAGCCCCTGCTACCGCAATCGTAGTAACTTTCACTGGAATTAACGTACAGGACGGTAATCTGACTATTTCCTTTACCTCTGTGGTAGATGCTCCCAAAGTTTCCGGAGTAGAAATAAGTGGAACCTTCTAGAATCGCTTAGACCATAATACAAAAATAAGAGAGCCCTTCATAAAAGGGGCTTTCGCTGGGACAGACGATATAGTCTATTTTACCCCTTCTTCCTAAACTCAAACTTGTAGATACTCCACTCATTCCAGAAGATTGGGAATTTCTTAGACCTCAAGGTGGGGCAAGAAAGTCAATAATGCTGGTTAGTTGCATCGAAAACTGCACAAATCTGTAAGTAAAATGTAAGTTATCGGATTTATGTAAAATAAAACAGGCCCCGATTATGGGGCCTAAGTTTTTAGTAACCAATATGTTACAGTATGCTCCTCCTCTTGGACTCGAACCAAGGACCTACTGATTAACAGTCAGCCGCTCTAACCAACTGAGCTAAGGAGGAGTGTTAAGTTGCTGCGCAACTTAAAATTTTGAACACCGAACATCGATTAAAGATTTAAGGTGTTCCCAGTATCTTTAATATGGATCCATTTGATCCATCTTTCCCCCTATAACCAAATTTCCTGCCCGACGAAGTCCGAAGGACGAAGTTGGGGGTTGCAATATTAGTGCTAGACACACAATTTTGCAACCATTTTAAATGGTATTTTGTATAAATTTAAGCAATTTCCGCTAGTTAAATAACCACACTATGACTTTACAAGGGCTGCTGGTACTCCTGGTTGGTTTCATCACTGGATGTAGCACTACTGCTCATTATCGAAATATCCTTATTGACAGCAATAGCGTGGGCTATGGGCCTTGTGAGCCGTCCATTGCCATGGATCCAAACAACACCAATAACCTGGTAGCCGCAGCGGTGCTCGATCGGGCCTATTATAGCCGGGACGGTGGAATCACTTGGGAAAAGCAACATCTGTCTTCTCCTTATGGTGTATGGGGCGACCCCGTAATAATTTCCGACGTTAAGGGAAATTTCTATTATTTCCATCTTTCGTTTCCCAGTGGAGAAGGTGGTTGGGAGTCGGACAAACTGGACCGCATTGTCTGCCAAAAATCTGTCGATGGTGGCCGTAGTTGGCTTAAGAGCACTTTTGCAGGACTGAATCCTCCTAAGGACCAGGATAAAGAGTGGGGTATTGTGGACCCTGAAAACAATTATATTTATCTGACCTGGACTCAGTTTGATAAGTATGGAAGTGAAGACCCGGACGATTACAGCAATATCCTTTTTTCAAAATCAACAGATGATGGTTCTACCTGGACCCCAGCCATCCAGATCAATCAATATTCGGGATATTGCCTGGACGATGACAATACCACTGAAGGGGCGGTTCCAGCGGTAGGGCCCAATCAGGAGCTATACGTATCATGGGCATTGCATGAAAAGATATATTTTGATCGATCAAATGACTTTGGAGAGACCTGGTTAGATGAGGACATAGTTGTAACTGATCAACCAGGGGGATGGGATCAGGTAATACCAGGCTTGGGAAGAGCCAACGGCATGCCTATCACCCTGTGCGATCTTTCGGAAGGACCGAATCGAGGGACAGTGTATGTTAACTGGTCAGACCAACGTGCCGGAGAAAGTGATACCGACATTTGGATGGCCTCTTCAAAAGATGGTGGTACCAGCTGGTCGGCGCCCGTAAAAGTCAACAATGACAATAGTGGACATCATCAGTTCTTTCCCTGGGCAACTATTGATCAGAGCACCGGATATATTTATGTGGTTTTTTATGATCGCCGCGAGTTTGACGATGAAACCACTGAAGTTTACCTGGCAACCTCCAAGAACGGTGGCAGGACATTTACCAACGAAAAGATCAGTGAACGCCCTTTCCGAGCCAACGCCGAGCTCTTTTTTGGTGACTATAATAATATAGCGGCCCACCAAGGATCCATCCGGCCAATTTGGACCCAGGTGGATGGACAGACTTTGAGTATTTGGACAGCGATTATTGAAAAGTAAACTTTTCAATAATCGTAATCGACAATGCAAATGCATAGCTTTTCTTTTGCACAGGACTTTCATTTTTCATGGCAACAAACT
>CAZOJZ010000525.1:0-3444 GCA_964580205.1 uncultured Roseivirgaceae bacterium | reverse complement strand
GTCTCGAATGACATGTTTGGCGCCTTTCTGATGCTGGTTATCTCCAGTTCCAAACCCTGCATGGAAGCCTTCATAACCTGGGTTATGTCCTCTACCTTGCTCAGGTTATCAACCCCGCCGATTGCCTCCAGATAATTGATGATGATCTGCTGTACTCCAATTTCTCCGCTTAGATCGTCAGCGGTAGTTGGCGTATAGGGCTCTCCATAAATGTCATAATATTGCAATGGCCCAAATTGTTGCAATTTATCCGCCACCTCTGATGCCTTGCCCACCACCAGGATATTCGCATGATCCGGGTGAATGTATTTTCTGGCCATTTCCTGAACGTCTTCAACGGTAACCGCCTGTATATTTTTCAAGTAATTTGCATAGTAATCTTCCGGTAACCCATATCTTTCAATATTCAGGGCAAATCTGGCTATGGTTTGCGGGCTCTCCAGTGAACGTGCAAAACCGCCGGTGATATAGTTTTTAATGGATTGAAGCTGTTTCTCACTGACCGGTTCATCACGAATCCGGTTTAATTCATACAAGAACTCGACCACGGCGCTGTCCGTAACCTCGTTTCGAACACTGGCCGCAGCGTTAAAATTGCCCACCAACCGGTCACTGGACAATGAACTTCCGGCATGGTATGTATAACCCTTATCCTCCCGTATATTCTCTGTCAGGTTTGAGCTAAACCCTCCACCCAAAATGGTATTCATCACTCTGGATTTAATCACGTCAGGGTGTCCTGTTTTCAATACTATCGGATAAGTGATATTAATAACCGACTGAACCGATTGTGGCCTGTTAACTATTGCTACCTCGGTTTGTTGAGGAGCTTCCGGTATATCATATTCAAATCGTGGGACTTCGCCAGCTTCCCATTCCCCGAAGTACTTTTCAACCATGTTTTGCGCATCACTCTTATTGATATCCCCTACAATGGCCAAGTAGGCGATGTTGGGCCTGAAGTACTGGTGGTAATAGGCCTTACAAGCTTCAATGTCAATTTTAGCTACAGTTTCTTCTGTTATCTGTTCTCCATAAGGGTGGTTCTTGCCGTAACGCAGCACATTGCGTACATTTCTAGCTATGGCATCCGGGTCATCCTTGTTGGCCTGTAAACCAGAAATAGTTTCCTTAATGATCTTATCAAGTTCCTCTTGCTGAAAGGAGGGCCTCAAGGTTACATCCGCCATTAACTCCAAAATTTTGTCCAGGTGTTTTGTCAATGAAGAGGCATAGACTCCGGATGCTGAGGTAGACAGCGTAGCTCCAATAAAATCCACTTCTTCATCAATTTGGGCTTTGGTGCGGCTTGTGGTGCCCCTGGTCATCAATTGTCCGGCTGCTGAGATATAACCGGCATTGTCCCCTTCCAAAATTGGGTCAAGGTCGAGTACCAGCGAAAATGCCACCCGTGGGAGTTTATGATTTTCTACCACGAATACCTTAAGGCCGTTGGGCAGTGTGAAAGATTCAAATGCTCCCAATTGAATTTCAGGGGCCGGCCCTGGTTCCGGCGGCTTGGTCCTATCCAATACCTCAACCTGCTCCTGAACCGGAACGTCACTGCTTTTACCATCACCATCAATAGATGTAGTAGTTTTGGTGGTAGCGCAAGCCGCCAACAGTAGTGCAATTGTCAGATTATAAATTACTTTTTTCATGCTGTTACCCTTCATTATTAATTTCGGTAGTTTCCGGTTGTTGTTGAGCTGATTTTGGCAGATAATATAGTACTACTCTATTCTCCTTGGTAAAATACTTCTTAGCCACACGTTGAATATCCTCCCGTGTAACTTTCATATACCGTTCTATTTCCGTATTTATCAGGTTTGCATCTCCAAAATACAAATGGTAATTGGCCAGACTCTCGGCAATACCTGCTACCCGGCTGTTTCTACTAATAAAATCATTCTCAATCTGATTGCGCAGTTTTTGAAACTCCTTTTCAGTAATTAGCTCCTCTTTTACTTTTTCATATTCAGCATCCATAGCGGCCTCCAGGTCTTCCGGGCTTACCCCAACATTAGCAATTCCAAATGCAATGGTTACTGCCGGGTCTTCCAGGTCTAACTGGAAAGCTCCTACAAACAAGGCCTTTTGCTGATCATCTTTGACAGCTTTACTAAGTCTTGAACTTTCGCCCTGTGATAATAACTGAGCCAGCATGCTGACTGCATAATAATCTTCTTTCCCTTGTGCAGGTACATGATAGGATTGAATTACCGCCGGCAATTGAATGTTGTCGTAAACTACGTCCCGGACTTCTGCAGTCTTTTGGGGCTCCACTTCTGTGGGCCTTGGGATTTCACGGCCTCCCTTTGGGATTTCACCGAAATACTTTTTTACCAGCACTTTGGTTTCTTCAATGTCCAGATCACCTGCAATGGACAATACCGCATTTTCCGGCACGTAGAATGTTTTATAGAACTCCATGAATTCCTCATCTTTGGCTGCGTTTAGATGATCCAAAGAGCCAATCACACTCCACTGATAGGGATGGACCGTATAAGATCTTTTCATGGTTTCCTCCAAAACCGAACCATATGGAGTATTATCCACTCTCAGCCGCCGCTCCTCCTTCACCACTTCGCGCTGCGTTTCGATCCCAACCGAATCGATCTTGGCATGAAGCAAACGCTCTGATTCCAGATACAATCCCAACTCCAACTGGTTGGAAGGCAAAATTTCGTAATAGTAGGTTCGGTCATACCAGGTGTTGGCATTCAGAGTTCCTCCTGCACTGGTCACCAGTTTCATGAACTGACGCCGTTCAATATTTTCCGATCCTTCGAATAACAGATGTTCAAAGAAATGTGCAAATCCGGTGCGATCCGGGTCCTCATCTTTGGACCCTACTTTATACATGATGCTAACCGCCACGATTGGTGTAGAGTGGTCCTCATGCAAGATCACGTGTAAGCCGTTATCCAAATCAAATTCTACAAACTTAATGTTGGGGTTTTGGCCGCTGAGTAGGTCAGTAGCAAACAGTCCAACCAGAAGTATGCCCAGTAAATATTTCATAATTGGTATATTTTATTTCTCAATAAAGGTAAATGCTTTTCTTAAATGCCTGTTTATGTTTTACACCAGCGGTTGACAGGCCTATTATTGATTTTCAAATAAATGATTAAGTATTTCTTTGGCCTGATGCCACTTGAGCCTGGGTCCGAACTGAGCTACAACTTTGGACGAGGCCAGACTGGCCAGTTTTCCAGCCTGGGCATAACTGTGGCCATGAGTAATCCCATATAAAAATGCTCCTGCAAACATGTCTCCGGCACCGTTGGTATCCACGGCTTCTACCCGGTATGGCTCAATATCGATAAAAGTCTCCCCATCAAATATCATCGCCCCGTTTCTTCCCTGAGTTATTACAAAAGTATTTGCCACCTGTTTTAATAACTCGCGGGCCTCCCTAATGGTATTTGTTTGGGTATAGGT
>CAZOJZ010000524.1:0-25799 GCA_964580205.1 uncultured Roseivirgaceae bacterium | reverse complement strand
TTTGTTCCAAACGTTCATTAAACAACTCTACTGACTTCTGTGCTTCCTGACGTTCCTTAACGGTACTGGTAAGTACAATGGTTGAAATACAAAACACTCCAATGAAAATTTGTAACATGAGCAGGCTTTGATGACTGGAATCCATCACGAATGGACCTAATCCCTCAATGGTAAACATCACTGACAGCAGGGACACTAATAGTATACCGGAAATAGAAAGTTGTAGATTGAATCGGAATGCCAGCCAGAGAAATAACGGCACTGCCCAATAAGGAAAGGACCTCCAGACAATTTGAGAGAAATAGGGTACACTGGAAACAATGATCATTCCTACCAGAAACAAAATAAAAATAGCCATCTCCATGGAAAGCGTTCGGCTCCATTCAAACTTGAACTTCTGAAACCAGGAGAGGATAAAAGGAGTGAATAGTAAAATTCCTACCATTTCTGCCATGGTCCAAAGCAGCCAGGTCAAAAGGACCGGAGCATTTAAACTTCCCGTTCCGGCCATTATCAAGGTACCCATAGTTGAACCGGCAAGACCGGTAATGAATGCAATACCAATAAATTTAAATATTTGCCCGGCCCGCTGAAACAGATTCTTCTTTTGGAAGAAATGCAAGATAAGCCTATAACCCAAGATAATCTGAAGGGTGGCTGTGGCGGCCAACAATACACTGGTCAATGCCCCAGTCCAGGTTAGGGATCCATCCACTAAGTAGAAAAGAAGAGTATTAGCAAATAGACTTCCTAGGGTAATAGCCCTCCATATGTCCCTGCCGTATAAAAACATCATTGCCAGGCCTACTCCACTGGCAGGTAGTATGGCCGCGGCCTGTATATCCCGGAAGGAGAACCAGATACCTGCACAGGCTGCAGCAAAATACAGTGTTGCCAGCTTTAAGACTTTCCAGTCATTACCATCGATTTGTATGCTAAAAAAGTTCATGGATGCAGGTGTACCCTGATTCGGGAACCCTTTCAATATTAAAGGAATGTAAAAATACTTGATAAATGACTCGGATATTGTCAATAACTAACTGAGAACTTACATTTGTGGCTATATCGCAGGATATAATATAATTTCCTAACAGTTGGCAGTGAATTGGATTGTAATAAAATTTAGTGGTTTATGACTTCATACAGCGCTCAAGCAGGCATGGAGCAAGTTGCACTCAAATGGGCGCTTGAACTATATGGAATAAGCGCCAAGTTGTCAAAATTGACAGGTTATGATGATACCAACTTCCTTTTAAAGTCAGGTAAAGTTGGCAAATATGTGCTTAAAATATCCGATGATAAAAGCTCCATAGAAACACTTCATGGTCAAAATCACATGCTTCGATTTCTTCAGGAGCATAGCAAGGAATCCAAAGCATTCCCCACAGTAATTGCAGGATGCGATGGATCCTATTTGTACCAAGTGTCCATTGGGAACCAGGCCTATTGGCTAAGAATATTAACATATTTGGAGGGGACCCTGTTACACCAGGTAACACCTAGCTCAAAATTGTATGAAGATCTGGGGCGATTTCTCGGAGCAATGAACCAATGCCTGTGGTCCTTTGATCTACCTGACCTTCACTTGCGAAAGTCACCCTGGGATCTGAAATACGCTGCGAAATGCATGGTGTACTGTCAAGAAATAGATGATCCACACTACCGCAGATTAGTAGGGTACTTCCTGCAGCAATATGAAAATCAAGTAGTACCCCATTACGCCGATCTACCTCAAGGGTTGATCCACGGAGATGCAAATGACTATAATATCCTGGTATCGGGCGATCAGGTAACAGGACTAATTGATTTCGGCGATGCCACTTATTCTCAGTTGATTCATGAACTGGCCGTGGCAATCACTTATGTCATGATGAGCGATAAAGATCCACTAAGGGCGGCCAGTAGGGTGATAAAGGGATATCATAAGGAAAGGCCGCTTACGTCACTTGAAATACAAGTTTTGTACTACCTGGTAGCGGCAAGATTATGCACAAGCCTGTGTATTTCAACTCATAGTCAAAAAGAGGAACCGTTTAACGAATACCTTGGATTGCATCAAAAGCCGGTGAAACGACTATTGGATTGGTTAATCTCCATTGACCCTAAAGGATTTGAACAACAGCTTAAGAGGACTTGTTCAATCTAAACCTTTTACGCATAAATTTCGGGTAAAATACCGGTTCCATCTGCGAAACCCTCCTCATTCACTCCCATTATCTTGGCCATGGTTTGATATAAATTGGCCAATGGAGTATTTTCTTCAAAAATAAGCTGCCTGCCAGGTTTTATTAGACCACCCCCTCTACCAGCCAATATTACCGGTAAATTCTCCTCAGCATGCCGGTTGCCATCTTTTAAACCTGAACCAAACATTACCATTGAATTATCCAACATATTACCATCTCCTTCTGAAATAGATTTTAATTTTTCTAGAAAATAGGCTACCTGTTCCATATGCCAGGTATTGATTAATTCATACTGAAGCATTCGGCGCTTATCATTCTGGTGATGGGAAACTGCATGGAAACTGTCACGCACTCCGTTCAAAAAAGAGAAATTTCTATTGCTGGCAGCATTACCAAACATAAATGTCCCTACACGACTGGCGTCACTCCACAAACCCAGCGTCATTATATCCAACATTAGCCGGACTTTTTCGGTAATATCGATGCCTTCTTCCAAATCTATATATTCATCGATTCGGATATTCAATCGTTCCAGTTCTTTCTTAAGACCTGGACTTATCCCTGCCTCAAAATCTTTCATTTGTACCTTATTCTCCAAACGCATTTCGACCGAGCGAATGGAAGCTAAATATTCTGCCAATTTATTCTGGTCGGCAATTCCCAGGGTTTTTTGTAAAGCTGTGGCATCTTCCAATACCGCATCAAGAATGCTGGCTTTGAGTGGATTTTCAGGCTTGGCATTTTTGTTGGGAACCACGGTTCTGAACATGCGATCGAAGGCAAACCTTGGGTTAATCTCTTTGGCAGAGGGCTTGGTGGCGGACTCCCAGGAAATGTAGGACCCATAGAGACGGGTAATACCGGTACTGGTACATACCCCACTTTTCATTCGGTCAACACCATATACCAATGAAGGGATAATGGTTTCCCTTCCAACTTTCCTTGCAATCTCCTGGTCAATGGAAGGCCCTCCTACGTTGACATTTGCCCCAATAGTTCTGGTAATTTCCATAGAAGAGAGGAAATTGCCCGTTTTGGTATAGTGCCCTTCAACGCCTTTTGTTGAATGGTAATTCATCAGCTGTTGCAACACCAACATGTCTTTCCGAAAGGGCTCCAACGGCTTTAATATTGGGGATAACTGAAAGTCCGTACCTGTACCCTTAGGCTCCCATTTTCCCGGACAAACGCCATTCGGTGCAAATAGGAAAACTACCCGTTTAGGTGCAGCCATTATGGGACTGGCTAAAACACTGGATGGAACCATTGCTTCTAAAAATGGCAGTGCAATACAAGCACTCATTCCTTTTAGCATCCTTCGGCGAGGTATAGTCCAGTTTTTGCTCATAATCATTAAGTTACGAATCTTTTAGTTTACTTGCCAGCCATATACCGCTAGTTTCATCCCAGGTATTAACCAGCTAAACGCTTTCTGGGTACGTCTTTAGTATCGCTCTTCTTATATCTAAAAGGATAACTTTTAGTGATTTCTATAATAAATTGCTCACTATTAAAATCTGTTTCTAACAAGGCATTTTGTAAATGCTTAATTGTAGGAGTATCCTTAAATTGCAGGGAACGGCCCAAAGCGAATGACAGCATTTTTTTACTAAAGGTCTTAGCAAATAATTCCTTCTTGCCTACCAGGATTTTACGTAAATCCGCCGGACCTTCAAACACTTCTCCTGATTCCATTATCCCTGAGGGGTCAATTATTGCTTTCCCATAAGCATTTCGCCATCGTCCAATGGCATCGAAGTTTTCCAGCCCCAACCCTATGGGATCCATGGCTTGATGACAACTATTACAGGTAGGATCTGCGCGATGTCTCTCCAACACAACACGCAAGGTCTCTACAGATTTTGTTGAATCATGACTCAATTCTAATTCAGGGACATCTGCTGGAGGAGGCGGTGGAGGAGTGCCCAATATTTGTTCTAAAACCCATTTGCCTCTAAGTACCGGACTCGTTCGGGTTGGTAGTGAAGTTGCTGTCAAAACACCCGCCATTCCTAAAATCCCACCGCGTTCATCAGAAGTAAATTCCACTTTTCGCATTATTGATCCTTCCACATCTGAGATGCCATAATGCTTAGCAAGTTCTTCATTTAAAAAGCTGTATTCACTATCTATTAAGTCCAGAAGGTTATTACTTTCCAACATTACATAGTTGAAAAATAGCTCCACTTCGTTTAGCATAAGGGCGCTAAGTGTTGGTGTGTATTCTGGAAAAATTTCAAGGTCAACCTGAAAAGCAGGGTCTTTCAACTTTCTTAATTCTAACCATTGGATAGCAAACTGTTCCCCTAGACGCTTTGCTTTGGGGTTTTTGAGCATACGTAAGACCTCTCTTTCCAATACTATTGGATGGTGCAGGTCTTCCTTGTAAGCGACATTCAGTAGATGTTTGTCTGGCATGCTTGACCATAGGAAAAATGATAATCGAGAGGCTAATTCAAAATTACTTATTTCATAGGGTCCTTCGATCTCCGGGTCACTCTCCATTCGATACAAAAAGCTGTGGGACACGAAAATAAGTTTCATGGTCTCTTTGATACTGGCATCAAAACGATCTTCTTTGTCAGCGAACAGGATATATGTTTTCTGGAAAAACTGCCGCAGCCTAGATTTCTCTTCCGGTGTAATGATCCCTCTATATGCAAGGGTAGCAAAAGGAATTAAGGCATCTGCAGCGAATTTTAGAGGTCTTTCCAATGATACATCTTTGTTGAAAAAAACTCGATACCAGAAATTCCGCAAAGATGACCAAATACTGCCTTTGTATGCCGGCACTAGAATCCGCCAAGCTTTGGTATCCAAATATAGTGTTTCCAACAAACCATCGGCAGTATCAAAATATCGCTCAATCAATAACGGAGACATGTATAACACCGCAGCTTGATTATCGAAACCAGCCCCACCAGAAGGGTCAGCAGGAAAAATGGAGTCTACGTCAACCTCTAAGTTTAAAAGGTCCTGAATAACGTATTTATACTCCTGGTTACTCAATCGTCTTGGAGGGATTAGGCCCGGATCTTTTTCGGCTAAGGCGGCCTGCAAATAACTGTTGATGTAATAGGTTATGGTATCAATTTCCGTTTGCTTCAAAGGAGGACGTTTATCGGGTGGCATGGTTCGGTCACTCACATGTTGCACCACCTTTTGGAATAGCTCGCCATTCCGTACTATTGAACTAATGAAATAATAGTTATCAAAGTCAATACCTGCTTTCTTATCCTCTCCATTGTGACAAGAATAACAGTGCTTCATAAACAATGGTCGCACAGCCCGATTATAGTGCTTTTGACGAGGATCATCAGGTTGCGCCCTGGCGAACAAGGATATGGCCATACACATACCGATTAAAATCCACTGCTTGATGCTACCAATCATGATACAGGGGGTGATTTACAAAACTGCCTTGCCTATTTCAAATGTACAAAAAATTGTGTTAAGGAAATTCTTGTATCACCCAAAATCATCCCTTGGTTTAATATCTGAAATCTTGATAAAAAGGTCAGGATCAAATTCCAGCATGGCGTTTATTAAAACCAGTTTTTTGAAACCAGATAAGTCCAAAATATGTATGTTTCGCAACTTTATCTTCCCTAAAGCCAGCAACTTGGCCCGTTGAGTACCTTCCAATAAAGGGTGTTGCGGTGTGTACCACTGTTCACCGTCATACAACGCGACATTGCTGTAACTGGTGTCTTTAATAATCCCATCATGAGTGATCAATACTTCATCGCAGGCTCCCCGTTGTTGATAAAGCTGATCTAACCTGGTGCGGTCTTCATACTTGAAACTGTAATCAAAGGGTTCACATTCCACCTGCTTCAGGGACGTGATTTGCCTTTTTACATAATTTGAAAATATCACTGTCCCCGGCGCTAAACCGTAGGGCAACCGGCACTTTACTACACCATTGGCAAACTCTTCCGGAACTTCTATTATGTCCTTCAAATTCAGTTGATTAGTCCTTCCCAAAAGCTTTTTTCTGGAATTATCGACACGTCGCTGGTGCCACTCCAAATTGACCAAATTACCATCTACAACTTTTATACTTTCAAACAATGGGTACATACACTTTATCGATCATCTCCTGATATTCCTTTTTCCATTCACTATTGACGGTAATGCCTCCTCCACTTTTAAAAATCAGTCCGTGTTCAGTTTTTTCCACAAACCTGATCATCACTCCGCTGTCAAATACATTGCCATCAAATAAACCAACAATACCGGTAAAATAACCTCTGGAATAGCTCTCTGTAGATTTGATTATTTCTATGGTTTTTTTCTTTGGCGCTCCGGATACAGATCCAGCCGGTAGTACTGCCTGCAAAAGGTCTCCCAGGTTTGGCCAAAATTCATCCGCCAGCCGACCGGTAATTTTACTACTTACCTGTAACAAATCAGATTGAGCAGTTTTGACATTTTCTATGTATCTGAAGCGTTCAACCTGAATATCACCGGCCACTATTCCCAAATCATTGCGAATCAGGTCCACAATGGTAAGGTGTTCCTCAATTTCCTTGGGATCATTCAGGATGGCCCTGGTAGCATCCGGCACCGAGGACCGTATGGTACCTTTCATAGGGTAAGAGGAAATCAAGCCCTGCTCAATCCTGATAAATGGTTCAGGGGAAAATGTTACAAAATGATCTCTAATCCATAGTTTGTATTTAGCCTGACTTGAATGAAAAATATCTCCTAGATTCAGGTTTGTGGAAAGTCCCGTTGGAAATGTCAGGTTCAACAGAAAAGTATCCCCGTAATGAAGATGTTGCTGTACCTTATTAAAGGCATTGCGGTATCTTTCTTCAGTTACTGGATTTTTATCCCAGAAACGCAGTTTGTCTGGTGATAACCCATTCAGGGTGTTTCCCCTGCCGTTGATCTCGTAGAGTAATTCGGCTTGGTCTATCTCATCCAGTGGCATTACCAAGGGTTTCGATTTGTCAAAATCGACCACACACAAAAATGGAGTTTTTTCACGTGTTAGCTTATTTATCAGTTCAAACCCTGCTGTGGCTTTCATATAAAAAGTACCTTGGTGCAGCAAAAACAAATTTAGGCTTCTTGAAAGTATTAGTGGTAGACAATTACGATTCTTTCACTTACAACCTAGTGGATTCACTAAGGACCATAGGAGTTGACCAGTTTGAGGTGGTACTTAATGATCAGATCGACTGGGCACTGGTGGATAATTTCCATAAGATCCTTATTACTCCTGGTCCGGGGACTCCTGACAAGGCGGGGTCTGTCCTAAAGCTGATCCAACGTTATAGACAGTCCAAATCAATTCTTGGAGTGTGCCTGGGACATCAGGCCATTGCTCAGGTCTTCGGGGCCCAATTGGTCAACATAGCAAAGCCGCGGCACGGTCAAACAGTATCCATTGATCTTTCTGCAGATGATCCGTTATTTACAGGGTTACCTGCAAAAATAAAAGGAGGGCTATACCACAGCTGGACAGTTGAAAGGTCAAATTTGCCACAGGAACTCCAGGTTACTGCGACCAGTGGACATAGGATCATGGCTTTACGGCATAAAGTTCACGATATAGCAGGGGTGCAGTTTCATCCGGAATCTTTTGCCACCCCTTATGGTGTAGATATATTGAGAAATTGGATTAGCTTGCCAGCAATTCAAAAATAGTAATCTCCGGAGTGATGCCCACACGTCCTGGCATTCCGATAAATCCAAAACCTCGGTTCACATAAATTCGCTGAGATCCATGTTGGTACAAACCTGCCCATTGCTTGTACAGGTATTGAGAAGGACTCCATCTGAATTTCCCCAATTCCACGCCAAACTGAAATCCGTGGGTATGACCGGAGAAAGTCATGTCGATATCCGGATAGTCTAAAACTTTAGCCTCCCAGTGACTGGGATCGTGAGACATTAACAATCGAACAGCAGCTTCTTCAGTCCCAGCATACGCCTCTTCCAGTTTTCCATATTTAGAAAACCGTTTTATGCCCCAATTCTCCACACCCAGGATAGCCAAAGATTCACTACCTTCTGTAAGTATATGATTTTCATTTCTCAGAAGTTTCCATCCCAACTCTTTATGTGCTTCTAACATGTTTTTGAAGTCTTTTTGCTTGGCCTGCGGTGAAGGCCACCGGCGGTATTCCCCGTAATCGTGATTACCCAGGATCGAGTATACGCCAAGTGGCGCTTTAACCTTTTCAAAAACATCAATATATTCTTTTATCTCATCCGATTGCCGGTTCACCAGGTCTCCGGTAAAGAAAATCATATCCAGATGCTCTTGTAAAAGCAAGTCCACACCTCCCCTTACTGCAGTTTTGTTTTTGAAGCTACCGCTATGAATATCGGAGATCTGGCCAATTCTTAATCCATGAAATGCCTTTGGTAAATTGGGTAGTACAATTTTTTCCCTTCTAATACGATAGTCATAAGCCTGATTAATAATACTAAAGCCTTTCACCGCAATTGGCACGGAAGTGGCCATGAGGGCAGCCCGGTATATGAATTGTTTTCTGGAGACACCCGATCCTTCATGATGAGGTGGCGTTTTGGCAGATTTTTCCGATTTTAAGGATTTTAGCAATTTTACAGCGCCTTTTATTAAGTTGTCCTGAGCCAAATAAATTGCTGCTAAAATCTTCACTACCAAGGTGATAGCAATGAACGATATGACCATTTTGCGGTCACTGTAAGAACTGATATTTAAGAAAATCCAGTCCAGGAAATAAAAACATCCCAATATGACAAAACTTAAGGCCCAGTATCCCCAATCAAAATAAGTCCCCCATCTTTTCCTTAAACTTGAAAACGCCCTTCGTAGTAAAAAAAATATTGCCATGTCGAAGGACAGGATACCCAGAAGCATAATTACTTTAGTCACTGTAATAGACATGATTGGTTAAATATTAATTTCCCAAACTTAATCTGCGGTTAAGCCCCTCGGTCAGAATATACATCACTGGAACAATCACCAAAGTCAAAAAAGTAGAAACAGTTAAACCGAATATGATGGTCCAGGACATTGGACCCCAAAATACCACATTGTCACCACCTATATAAAAATCAGTACTATAAGTGCCCATGAATTTCAGGAAATCAATATTAATACCCACCGCTAACGGAATCAAACCCAGGATAGTAGTTATTGCAGTCAATAACACTGGTCGTAACCTGGTCTTACCAGCGTTGACGATGGCAGTAATAGCTTGTTCCTTACTTAATCTTCCGGTTATGCCCAGTTTTTGTTTCAGGCGCTTTTTGCTAAGTTCTATAAAATCGATCAGTACAATGGCGTTGTTTACCACGATTCCTGCCAGAGATATAATGCCCACCATGCACATAATGATCACAAAATCCATGTTGAACAGCACCAGGCCAAGAAATACTCCAATGGTACTGAACAGCACCGAAGTCATTATTATAAATGGCACAGACACCTTGTTGAACTGTGAAACGATGATCAGAAATATTAGAAATACTGCCATCATCAATGCCCTGCTCAGAAAAGCCATCTCTTCCGCCTGCTTTTCCTGCTCGCCTGAAAATTTGATCTCATAACCTGCCGGCAGAGAATAATCACTTAAGAGGATTTTTAATTCGTCATTGACTTTAGTCGGATTATAACCACTAAGCACGTTACTACTTATGGTAACAACCCTTTTCAGTTCCTTTCTTTTAACAGAGCCAAATGTTGAACTCAACTCAGCTTTTGCTACCGAAGCAATCGGTACCTGATAAATTTTCCCATTGGTTTGATCGCGGAAGGTGATGCTTTTATTCATTAGTGCCTCAATGTCATATCGGTAGCGATCATCCAGCCGAAGTTGGATCTCATAATCATCTTCGCCCTGTTTAAACTTAGATATCTCTTTGCCAAACAGGGCCGTTCTTAATTCAGAAGCAACAGAATAGGTACTTAACCCAAATCTCCTGGCCTTTTCCCGGTCAATGTCTACAATCAGCTCAGGCTTTCCGGTTTCCAGGTCTGTGCGTATTTTCTCAATTCCTCCAATTCCGGACTCAACTATTAATGTTTTCAGGTTTTCAGTAAGATCAATCAAAATGGGGTAATCTTCACCAGTCACTTCAATGCTAATTGCTTTACCGACAGGTGGGCCGGCGGCATCTTTATCTACGGTTATGGTTACACCAGGATAACCTTGAACTGCTTCCCGGATCTCGTCCATGATTTCTTTGGTGCTTTTTCCATTTCGATATTGAAATTCCACAAAATTCACCATGATACGGCTTTTATTGGGCGTTTCAGCCTGACCGATGGCCGTTGGGTCATTTGGGTCGGCGGTGCCTTCGCCAACATTTGAAATAACTGATTCAACCATATAATCATATGGCTGTATAACATCCATTACTTCACCTGCAATTTTCTTAGTAAAGGTATTGGTGGTCTCAATATCAACGCCTACTGGAAACTCCACAAATACGTTAACATATTTAGGCTGGTTTTCCGGAAAAAATAGAACTGCCGGTTGAAAAACAAACATTAATCCTATGGACATCAAAAGGGCCAAAAACGTACCAGCCAGGAAATAAAAAGGTTTTTTCCCTTGTAAAGCATATGAGAGCAGCTGTTTATACCATTGTTCCATCCAGGGAAGAAACGCTCTTTGAAAGCGTTCTGACCATGGGCTAAGTAAGTAAACATTTAGCAAGGTGAGTAATGCGATAACGTTCAAAATATTGCCAATAATAATAAGGGCCTTCCCAAATGAATCAGCGCCTATCAAAAAACCAGAGGCGATCAACGTCATACCTATAATGATCATAATCAGGGTACGACGTCGTATTTTCTTTTTATTGATTTTACTGGCCCCTACCCTCATGTAAGTTGATATTAGTACCGGATTAATAACCAGGGCCACGAATAATGAAGACCCCAGGGTGATAATCAACGTCACTGGCAGGATACCCATAAATTCACCAACCATACCCGGCCAAAACACCATTGGCAAAAAAGCTGCCAGAGTAGTGGCTGTGGAAGCAATAACGGGCATGGCAACTTCTCCCACACCTTTCTTAGTGGCTTCCATTGGACTCAGGCCCTCCTCCATCAACCTGTAGGCATTTTCAACTACTACTATTCCGTTGTCCACCAGCATACCCAAGGCCATTATCAAGGAAAACAAAACCATCATATTAATGGTTATTCCAAAGGCACTTAGAATTATGAAGGTGATAAACATAGACAGTGGAATTGCCAGTCCCACGAATATTGAATTTCTGGTGCCCAAGAAGAACAGCAGTACCAAGACTACCAAAATCACACCTGATATAATATTGTTTTCCAGGCTATTCACCATCATCTTGGTTTGCACAGACTGATCGTTGGTTATGGCAACTTCCAAATCAGGCGGGAAAGTCATTTCCTTGGCTTTCTCCAGCACCTGAAGCACTTTGTCTGTTAGTATCAACAAATTCTCACCACTTCGGCGAATTACGTCTACCATTACTACCTTGTGGGTCCCCAGACGGGCATAACTCTCCTTCTCTTTATAATCAAACTCTACCCGAGCAATATCTCTCAAGTAGATAATATTCCCATCTTCATTCTTCACTACAATGTCCTCAAGCTGCAATGGATCAGTAAATTCACCTAAAATCCTGATGGTACGACGCTGGCCGTTTGTCAATACATTTCCACCCGACATGGTTACGTTCTCAGCCACTACGGCGTTTTCAATGTCCTCGAAATTGACTTGACGAGCCTCCATTGCATGGGGGTTGGCCATGATCCTGACCTCCTTTTCATCCACTCCCCTGATGTCCACACGGCTTACTTCGGAGAATTTTTCAATTTCCTCCTCCAGGTATTCCGCATAATTATTCAACTCTTCGGTGCTGTAGTTACCGGAAAGATTGATATTAAGCATCGGAAACTCAGAGAAATTCAGCTCAAATACATCGGGATCACGGTCAAGGTCGTTGGGCAACTCAGGCTTTGCCTTGTCAACAGCGTCCTTTACCTTTTGCAGCGCCTCCTGAACATCTGTGCCAGTAATAAACTCCGCGATAATTGTACTGTAATCCTGAACTGAAGTGGATTTGATGATGTCTATTTCGTCAATGGTATTGATCTCCTTTTCCAGAGGCCTGGTTATCAGATTTTCCATGTCTATTGGCGAATTTCCGGGATAAACCGTGCCGATATATACGGTCGGTATCTCGACTTCCGGATAACTTTCCTTTGGGAGATTGATATAGGAACTGATCCCCAGGATCACAATAAGAACCATCAATACCAGTACTGATACTCTATTGTCCAGCGCCAAGTTAGTTAACCAAAATTCCTTTTGTATTTTATTATTATTCATTTCGACTCTAGAGTAATTCTCTGGTTGCAATCTGGACCAAGGCACCTTCAGTCACTTCCCGGTGACCTGCATCCACTAAAACCATACCTGCCTCAATCCCGGCAGTAACTTCTGTTTTAGACTGGTAAGATTTCCCTGTGGTAATGTGGATTTTCTTTGCTTTAAGCTCATTGTCCACCCTGTCCACGGCATATACAAAATCCCCCTGACTGTCTTGTTGTACTAATTCACTGGGCACTACTAATGCACTTGTTTGATAGTAATCCCTGATTTTAAGAATTGCAATCAGGTTCGGCTTATATAGGATACTACCCGCCGGCAGGGCAACATCAACTGAAAATGTTCGGTTTTGCGGGTTAATCACATGTCCGATTGAGGTGATCACTGATTTCAGCTCCTGATCAAAAGAAGAGAAATAAAAGTTTACCGAATCTCCTTTTTTTAACCTGCCCAGATATTTTTCAGACACATCTGCCTCCAAATGCATGGCATCAACACTTAATATCCGTAGCATAGGAGATCCAAACAGGGCCATCTCACCAAGCTTTGCCTGAATATTGTCCACCACACCATTGAATGGAGCTACTAAACGGAATTGTTTCAACTGTGTTTGTGTGGTAGCCAACCTTCTCTGCAAGGATTCCATCCGGTTTTTGGCCTCCAAATATTGCAATTCTGAACCAATGTTTTGATTCCAAAGCCTATCACGTTTCTGGTAAACGGTAGTGGCAAGATCCAGATCCGTTTTCAACTCTTCAATAGAATTTTGAAGCACGCTGGCGTCTAATGTGATCAGTCGCTGCCCTTTTCTTACCTGATCTCCCTCGCTGACGTATATATTTTCTATTCTTCCGCTGACTTCTGCACTAATGAGCACGTTCTTGCGGGAGGCAACGGAGGCCCTTACTTCAAACTTGTGCTCAAATGGTTGAGCATAAACTTCCAAGGTAGAGATCAGTGTATGCTGTCTTTCCAACCTGCGGAAGCCCGGATCATTTTGTAGGATATCAGCTTCAAGTTCTTCAATTTCATGGTTTAATTTGATAACCTTTGCCCTTAACTGATCGAGTTGCTGTTTTTTACCATCAAGGGTCTCATTACCGCAAGCCGTGAATGAACCTATAATTAATATAAGATATGATAATTTCATTTTTCAGGTGTGTATGTATGTAAAATACCTAATGCTTTCTCCATGTCCACCTTAGCAATCAGCACATCATAGAGTGCATTGAAATAGTTGCTTTGGGCATCTTTAAAAGAAGTTTCAGCATCTACTACTTCAAGGTTAGAGCCAATTCCTTCCTGATACTTGATGCTGGTAACTTCAAATACTTCCTGAGCCAGTTTCATATTCTGTTCCTGGGTCCTTAAATTTTCCAGGCTGCTGGCAAAGTCTCTACTGGCCTGTTCCTGCTCAAGATCAATGCTGTGCTTCAAATAACGCATTTCATTGTCCATTTGAACTAGTTGAATACGGTTCTGTTGTACCAGATAGCTTTTACGCAACCCATCAAAAATGGGCATATTTAACCGCAGGCCAAAAAAACCATAATCCAGCCAAAGTTCATCAAAATTTGTAAGGTCACTGCGATTTTTAGACGCTGTATTGGCCCCAAGCGTGGCAAAAGCGTCTATGGACGGCAGGTATTTTGCTTTGTTATTTTTCAGTTCCAGCTCTGCCAGGGTCCTGCTGACCTCCAACTGTCCCACTTCCACCCGGTCACGGTAGTTAAAATCCGACAGGTCATGCTCAAGTGCTTCAAAAGTAATATCCTCAATACTTTCGGAAAGCTGAAGGTCCTGGGACAATGGCATGCCCATTTGGAACTTCAATAAATTATATGCCTGTTCTAAACTGCGTTGAGCAGTAGATAATTGAGTTTTCGTATTGTTAAATTCAACTTGAATTCGGTTTACGTCGATTTTCTCGGCGAAGCCGTTTTCATACATTAATGAGGTTTCAGTGAGTAAGGTATCTAGCCGTTCATAGTTACTATCGATCAAATCGAGGGCCACATGAGTAACCAACACGGTATAATAAGCTTTGGTTATCAATTCAGCAGCATCCTGCCGGCTTTTAAGATAGTCCTTTTCCGTTAACTCCTTAAATGTTCTTGCTGCTTTTATCCCGACAAAATAGGATCCATCAAATATCATTTGCGAGGCTGTTAAATTGGCCATGCTGTTATATTTTTGACTAAAGGGCACCGGTAAAAACTCATCCAGCGGCGCATTTGGATCGAATATTATCTTTGGGAGAAAAGCTTCTTGAATATTGAAATAATTAGAATATTCAATACCGCCATCTATTTGAGGAAGGCCATCAGCCCTGGTCTCTCCGATTAGGGCTACGGCTTTTTCACGATCCAGATGAGCATTCTGTACCAGAGCATGGTTTCCAAATCCGTACTCGAGGCATTCGTTCAGGGTAAATTCCTGTGCCACTGTCTGGCCCAATAAAAGATAAAATGGGAACAACACCAGAGCCACTGACAGGTAAGACCCTCTATTTGAAAATAGTTGCAACATGATCTGCTTTATATTTTTTTAGTAATTTTCTTCCTTTTTCAGACGTCAGGCCATTGAGGAAATGATCGAACAGCTGCGTTTGTACCTCCCTGAATTCAAATCTGGTTCTTGGGTAAATGAAATTTTCCAATGACATCTGAATTTGCTCTACCCGCAACACCGCCAAAATTTCAGGGTCAATATCCTTTCGAAAATATCCTTCATCTATCCCCTTTTCTAATGTTTCCACCAAAGATTGTATGTACACCTTCTCCTTAGATTCCAAATACATGTCCCAGGCCTGGTGGTGGTATTTCTTTAAATCAAAAAGCAAGGAAGGATTCATATCAGTTATGTTTCTACGCAGCCATAATGACTCCTCAATAAGAGACTCTATTGCGTTAGAAGTTTTACTCTTGATGGCTCGAATCTCGCTTTTCTCTTGCTCCAGATGGCCTTTGGTAACTACTACTACAAGGTCATTTTTATCCTCAAAATATTGGTAAATGGTCTTCTTGGAAATGGATAAGTGTCGGGCAATGTCGTCCATGGTAATACTCTTAATGCTAAAGCGCATAAAGAGATCATGGCTGGCTTGTACAATTTTCTCTTTTACTGTCATACACTCGGGAAACTTTAATCATTCCCAAAGTTTCTAACGTAAAGGTGATGAAAAGGGTTTTATTTATCTATTTGGTTACACATAAAATCAATAATGAAAGAATCAGCACTAGCTGAATGACCTGGATCGTTAAGCTGTGGTCCTCTATAGATTTTTTCAATTCAATCCAAACTTTCTTCATAATTGTCCTCTCCTTCAGCAAGAGAACAAAGTATATGCCAACAATACACTATACTGATTATCAGGTCATTGTAAAATTAATAGATATGAAAAAGTGTTTGATTTCGGACGCTTTTGATATTAATTCGCGCTATCTGATCAAACCTGGACGGTTTTCCAACGGCCTTTACGAAATATGTGTATCCTTACCAGGAATATCCAACTGGCAAAAGAAGTGAACCTTTATCGTCGCCTAATGCTGTAATTATTACAGGATTATAGGTAATCCTTAACAGATTCTTCAGAAACATCCCATAGTCGGGAAGCAAGTGTATTGTCAGTTGATAAATCCGAAGAAGGGTGTGGCTGGCTGTTCACAAAATACAATCCACTAAGTCCTGCCAAATTAGGTGTGGACGCCAGATATACGATGGTGGCAGCCCCTTTAGCCGGTGAAATCATAAAAGGCTTTCCTAAACGCCAAATCCAGGACATCCAGCTGTTGTTATTTTTGTTACCAATACCTGTATTCACTACCCCGGGATGCAACGCGTAACTGGATACGCCGGCGCCCATTTGTCTGGCAGCAAGTTCCTTAGTAAACAACAAGTTGGCCAACTTTGATTGAGCATACGCCTGGAGGCCATTATAGTTTTTCTTACCGTTCAAGTCTTCAAAATTGATTCGTCCTTTGAGGTGCGCGTTTGAACTAACATTAATAACCCGGGCATAGTTGGAAACCTTAAGCAGGTCCAACAACCTTCTGGTTAGTAAATAATGGGCCAAATGATTTACCATCCACTGTGTTTCAAAGCCCTCAGTGGTTTCCTGATATTCTGTAAGAAATATTCCGGCATTATTGATGAGGACATCCAGACGGTCAAACCTGGCCCGGAATTCTTCGCTTAGATTTAGTACATCCTGAAATGAACTCAGGTCGGCAGCAATCAAATGAATGTTGGGATTGCCTGTTTCGGATATTATTTTACTTCGAACCTGCGCAGCTTGTTGGTGATTCCTGGCGGTCAAGACAACCTCAGCTCCTTTTTCTGCCAATGCAAAACAGGTCTCCTTGCCGATACCCGCATTTGCTCCGGTAACTAAACAGATTTTTCCTTCCATAGCTGCTGGATAAATGTAATGATTCCTGGATTCTTTAGGGAAGTAAAATCAAAATCTTTGGACACCTTGGAAAAAAGCATAATGTCTGTTTTAAAAGTTGCTCAAATACTATGCGCAGCTAAAAAATTATCATAATTTTAAGTGATTTTTTTATTTCTAAAGAATTGACTATGAAAACGTTCTATGTTGGAATTCTATCTTTTTTAGTATTTCTGGGCTCTTGTGACAGTTATCAACCCGGTAAAATGCCTCTGTTGGAGGACTACGGCAATAACGATTTAAAAGCCGTGAACATTGCCACTCAAAAGTATCCGCGAACCTCCTCAAATTATTATACGAAAGGTTTGATCCTTTGGAATATGGGCAAGCGAAAAGAAGCGTTGCAGAGCATTGCTAAAGCCGTGGAGATGAACGATAGCCAGGGTGAATATCACCTGTTCCTGGCTCAGACCTACCTGGAGAATGATTCTATGAAAGCTGCTTTCCAGGCAGCTAAAAAAGCGGAAAGTCTGGTGCTTGATACCTTGGAGTTGAATGTGCTATTGGCAGACCTCTATCTTGGAAATAGAGAACCGCAACCAGCGCTTGATCATATAAATGCCGCCTTAGAAAAGGATCCTGAGCTAGCGGAAAATCATCTACGCAAAGGCAACATCCTTCTGGCCCTGTCCAGACCAGACGAGGCAGAAGAAAGTCTTTTGAAATGTTTGTCGTTGGACCCTGAAGCCGCGGGAGCATCAAAAGCACTGGCGGATATCTACCTGGCGAGAGGTGATTACGACAATGCCCTGGTATATATTGATAAAAATTTAGCCAAAAGCCCAGGTGATGTAGACTTTTTATACAAAAAGGGCGTAGCGAAATCAGAAACAGGGCAACTCAACCCAGCGGTAGACTTGTTCCGAACCGTCATCACCAAGGACGATATCTACCAGCCGGCATACAGTAAGCTGGGCTATGTGTATTACCGGAAGCGAAAGTATGATTCCGCCAGGTATTATTCAAATGGTGCCCTAAAACTGGATAAACAAGACACAGAAGCTTTGCTAACGCTGGCACGGATTTCTGACCGCCGAAAAGCCTACTGGGTATCACTGAATTACTATGATAAAATAATGGCCATCGACTCTACCCATTCACCCGGAGTAGAGGAACGAAAAAAGCTAAAGGGTAAAATTGCCTGGCTGCAGTATTTGGAGAAAAATAATATTGAGCAGTAGGGCATGACTTTCTTCTCTTGAAAAGCGAAGGAGGGGATTTGGATGTGTTCTTGGGAAACAAAGAAATTATGGTAACAGTATTAAAATCAGGAGCTACCAAACAATCCATCCAATCCATACTAAAAAAACTGGGCGCACGACGTTTGAAGAAAGGGTTTGAAGCGCATAAATTTTGTGGTGTGTTAAATATAAACGAAGATGCTCTTTAAAACTAGAGTGGACCCCAGAAAACTAAAAGGTTAATACCCCGCTCCCTGGAGGTCCCCCCATTATTACGCCTGTTTTGTGCTGCCAAATGTCCCTAAGTTAACATACAGAAAAGCAATAAAAGCCAATACACCGCCCAACCAAAAAGTATAACTAAACATGCCCGGATCGTTATGGTAAAGCCATCCTGAAATTAAGGCGCCACTGCCAATGCCAATTTCCAATGCAATGTACATTGTTGCCATACCACGGCCGCGATGTGCCTCGGAACTCAAGTCAATAGTCCATGCAAATATAGTTGGTGAACTAATGCCACTGGCGAAACCAAATAGTAATGCGGCCCCCATAAAGGAATAAAAAGAATCTGAAGCTCCAATAAGATACATCGAACCAGCCAAAGCTATGGTAGCCACTTTAAGCACGCTAACCCGGCCAAAACGATCTGAGGCTTTTCCAGCCAGTACCCGCACTGATATGGAAGCCATGGTGAAAGCGGTAAAGAACATCCCGCGATTACTTATTTCCAGGAAGTCACTAAAGTCAGGTATTACAGTAAGGATGATACCAAAAGAAAAACCGGTGAGCATCATCACCAATGAGGGTGATAGTACTTTTGGTTCAAACATATCATGCCTGTCAATTTTCAATAGCAAGCCATGAAAGCGTTGCGTTTGGGGAAGAGATTCTTTCATGCCAACCAGTACCAGCACTGATAGCATGGCAGCGGCTGATGAGGTGTAAAACATAACATCTACAGATATCAGTTGGGCAATATAGGCTCCTATGGCTGGTCCTACAGCAAATCCGAGACTAACAAACAATCCAAGCAACCCCATGGCCTCTCCTCTTCGATAATAGGGAATCAAATCAGCAACATAAGCGGAAATCCCGGTAGGTTGAAAGCCAGTGGAGAATCCATGAACCAGCCTAAGCAGGAAAAAACTCCAAATAGTGCCAAACAATGGGTACATGAAACCACATATCACGCATACAATCGATCCGAAAACCATCACAGGAATCCGGCCCACGGTATCCGCCAATTTGCCACTAAAGGGTCTGGAAATACCAGCAGTCAGCGTGAAAAGCGAAATTATCAGCCCCTTATAATCCTCGCCCCCCATTGAAGTCAGGTAGGACGGCAACTCAGGAATGATCATGTTAAAGCTGGTAAAGAACAGGAAAGTACTGAGGCAGAGCATCCAAAACTGCAATCCATAAATCCTTTTCGGGGAGATTCCTGACTTTTCAGACATGGCCGCTAAGGTAATCATTGGCTACGCCAAAGATCAAATATCAATTATTTAGTTATGAGAAGTGCCGGTCTTTCCTTAAAATTGGGAAACAGCCTGTTAATCACATAAAACTACTAACACGATGGATAGAAGATCCTTTATGAATCGCTCCGTTGCCGCCAGTGCCGGATTGGCGCTAACTTCGCCCTGGCTCGCGGCAAAACCCTCACTGGTCATTCCCAGTCACAATTTTAAGCTGCTGTATGCGCCACATTTTGGCATGTTTAAAAATAGTGCAGGAGAAGATCGACTGGATCAGTTGCAATTTATGCGTGATGTAGGATTTAAGGCCCTGGAATATAATGGACTGATGGATCAGTCCGTAGACTTTCAGGAACAGCTGGGTGAAAAACTACGTGAATTAAATATGACCATGGGGGTTTTTGTCATTCTAACCGGAGAGCATTGGATGACTTCGCTCACCACCGGACAGGCTAAATTTGTTAATAATTTCGTCAAGACCTGTGAACGAGCGGTAGCAGTAGCTGCGAGGGTAAACGCCCGTTGGATGACGGTGGTCCCGGGGTTCTATGACCGATCGCTACCTATTGGAATACAAACCAGCAATGTTATCGAGGCACTTCGGGAAGGAGCAGAAGTATTGGAACCCCACAATCTGATCATGGTACTGGAACCGTTGAGTGACACTCCTGAGCTGTTTTTAAGGACCGCTCACCAGACGTACATGATCTGCACCGCGGTGAACAGCCCATCCTGTAAGATCCTATATGATGTATATCATATGCAAAGAAATGAAGGTCATTTGATAACCAATATTGATTTGTGCTGGGACCAGATTCCTTATTTTCAGGTGGGGGATGTACCAGGACGCAAGGAACCTACTTCCGGGGAAATCAACTACAAAAACTTATTCAAACATATTCATGAGAAAGGGTTTGATGGGGTAATCGGTATGGAGCACGGAAATGCCCTGCCTGGGAAAGAAGGAGAATTGGCTTTAATTGAAGCATACGCAGTAGTTGATAGCTTCTAAATGCCCTATTCCCGGGTGTTTACAGGGTAAAATATTTTGTATTTGCCTAGTTCTTACCGATGATAATAGCTAAAATTGTGCAGTTTTTTTCACTTTTATTTTTGATTATTTCCCTTAATGATTGAAAAACCTTTGACTTATGAGCAGGTCCTTGCTCTAGATCTTCCTAACATTATTATAATCGCCGGACCGGTGATGTTCGCTTTAGTGGGGCTTGAGTGGTACATAAGTTTTAAGAAGAACAACAACTATTATGACGGGAAAGACACTGTGGCAGCTAGTGCAGTGGGTCTCCTTAATGTGCTTTTGGCCGCCATATTGAAGATCGGGACCTTTAGCCTGGTGTTGTTTGTATACAACATAACTCCTTGGTCCATTCCTCACACCTGGTGGGCTTACCCCTTGTGCTTAATCTGGATTGACTTTTGGCGGTATGTGGCGCACCGGATAGCCCACACAAGCCGTTTCTGGTGGGCCACCCATATAACCCATCACAGTTCTCCAAAGTACAACTTGTCGGTTTCATTCCGTTTGGGATGGACCCAGTATATAAAAATTATCTTTTTCTTACCGGTAATTTTCACAGGATTTGATCCCATCATTTTCTTTATTTGCCATCAGATAGAAGTTCTTTATCAGTTTTGGATACACACTGAATACATTCACAAGCTTCCCAAGTTTATTGAATTTTTCTTCACTACGCCCTCTCATCATCGCGTTCATCATGCCACTAACGAAAAATATCTTGATAAAAACTATGGATCTACCTTTATTATTTGGGACCGAATGTTTGGTACCTTCCAACCTGAAGAAGAGGCCCCTGTTTATGGGATCACTAAAGTGGTAGAAAAACCCTACAGCCCCATTTATCTGGTCTTTCATGAATGGGCTGACCTGATACGTGACGCAACCAGGGTGAAAGGATATAGAAAAAAGCTTTCTGTAATATTTGGACCACCCAGAAACGAAGTGTATTAATGTACCGAAGGCCACTTGAACTAATAATCCAAAATATTTAATTTGTAGTTTAATCACTGCCGGATTCGCTGCATTGGTTATTCCCGTAATAAATTCTTATTTTGGCCGGGATATGCAACTCAAATCCACCTTGTTGCTTTTTATTATGGGAGTAATGATGCTTCCCTGGCAATTGGTTTGTGTTGCACATCCATTCGGACACCACCATCAGCAACACGACGGCCCAAGCCTTTGCGAGTTAAGGAGGCAATACCAAGGGACTGAACCTGTTTTTTGGCCACCAATGGACTGTGAGCATATTTCGTCTCAAATTGGCCATTATCAATTACCACAAACAGAAAAAGGGAAACCGACCATTCAAACTTTGGCGGTTATGGCCATCCTTTTAGATCATACCATCATTCCGGAATATCAATGTGATTTCATCCTTATTACAGAAGCACATAGTAATTCCGACCCTCCATTAACATCTATATCACTTAGAGGACCTCCTTTTATTTAATTTAATTTAATTTCCAAACGGGAAGTGGCTTTGTATTGCCTTTCCCCATTTCTTTTTTTTCATTTGATAGCAGCTAATCCGTTGGACCGTTCGGATTGGTTCTATATGGAGTTAAATAAAAAAGTACAATGATTAGAATATCATTCAAAAATCCTTACCTGGTGCTGGTGTTTGCCATTATGGTTGCGGTACTGGCGGGAGTGCTTATCCCAAGGATGCCGGTGGACATCCTTCCTCAGTTTAAAAAATCCGCCATGCAGATACTCACCCTATACCCGGGAATGCCTGCGGAAGTAGTGGAAAAAGACATCACCAGCCGAATGGAACGCTGGACAGGGCAATCGCCAGGTATCGAAAAGCAGCTTTCAAAAAGCCTTATGGGGGTGAGCATCGTTACTAATTTCTATGGTGAAGATATTGACCCGGCTGAAGCCATGGCAAACACATCATCTTATGCCATGAGCGATATGTATTATCAACCGCCTGGCACCTTGCCGCCAATGGTACAGCCTTTTGACCCCACGGCCTCAAAACCACTGATGCTGCTCACAGTTAGTAGTGAAGAGAAAACCGGAAAGGAGCTTTACGATATAGCGTACTATAACCTTCGGCAAATGCTGAGCGGTGTAAAAGGCATCATTGCTCCGGCAGCTTACGGTGGTACGCTCAGGAGGATTTACATTTTTGTTGACCCGGCTAAACTGGAATCTTTGGGGATTTCTCAAACACAGGTCAATGAAGCTATCCAGAAAAACACTACCATGATCCCTTCGGGAATCGCCAAAATAGGCAATATTAATTATGGTATTGACGCTAAAGGGATGATCATTGACGTTGAAGATTTTAATGATATTGTTATTACCTATAAAAATGGCAAACCCGTTTATATCAAAGACGTAGGCAGGGCGGCCGATGCCAGCGCTATCCAAACTAATATTGTACGGGTTGACGGCAAAGAACAGGTTTACCTGCCCATTTTCAAACGTCCGGGAGCCAACACCATTGCTTCGGTAAATGCCGTTAAACAGGCGCTGCCGAAACTGAAACAGCGGATGCCTGATGATGTGGAATTGAATGTCATTTTCGACCAATCCTCCTACGTGCGAAATGCTATATCAGGTCTTACCAATGCAATAATAGGAGGTTTGGCTCTGGTGGTTATCGTTTTGATCTTATTCCTTGGAAATTTTCGATCCGCACTGGTAGTTTCCATCAGCTTGCCGCTTTCTATTCTCTTTGCTTTTATTGTCTTATATGTCAGCGGACAATCCATTAACAGTATCACATTAGGAGGAATTGCCCTGGTATTGGGGCTACTGGTTGATAACTCAATTGTGGTGCTGGAAAATATAGACCGACACTTAAAACTGGGCAAAAATTCCTATCAGGCGGGGCTTGATGCAGCCTTGGAGGTTGCGGATCCGGTTTTGGCCTCTACACTGGTTATTATGGTGGTGTTTTTTCCTGTATTATTGCTAACCGGCATAACAAAATTTCTCTTTTCGCCCCTGGCAATTACTGTGGTGGGAGCAATGGTCGGTTCCTATATTTTTTCGCTGACACTTATTCCAATAGCGGCTGCTTATTTCTTCAGGAACCAACTAACAACATCAGTGAGCAATCCGAAAAAGAATACTTTGGGCTTGTTTCAACAATTTGTTGAGCGTTTAAACCTCCGTTATCAAAACAGCCTTCAAGGAGCGTTGCGTCTGAGAGTTCCTGTACTGATAGTTACGGGTTTACTTTTTATTGGTTCTTTGTTTCTCCTGAGTAAAACCGGTTATGAGTTATTTCCTCAATCTGATGTAGGGCAAATGGAAATTCAGGTCCGTATGGAGTCTGGAACAACTTTGCAAGACGCCAGCCAAACTATTGCCAATATGGAACAAGTGGTGCGGGATGAAACAGGAAATGACCTGGAACAGATCATTTCCAACATTGGTGTTTTTTACGATTTGCCGGCAGCATACACCCCTAACTCGGGCACACAGGATGCTTTTATCGGAGTACAACTAAGGGAAGGGCATGGCTTGAGCACCTTTGAATATGCTTCCCGTTTGAGGGTACTGTTTCATCAAAACTTTCCTGGTGTGGAAGTCAGTTTTAACACCGGCGGATTGATCACCGCCGCATTGAACGAAGGAAAACCCGCACCAATAGACGTTCAGGTAAAAGGAAATGATCTGAAAGTATTACGGGATATTTCCGAACTTATTCGTGATACTATCGCTACTATTGCTGCCACAAGGGACGTGAGGGTTTTACAACGCATTGACCAGCCCGCTAAAAACATCGACATTGACCGTATTAAAGCGGCAGAGTTGGGCGTTGAGCCAGTAGATGCAATCAAGAATATCGTTTCAGCTCTGAACTCATCTGCCACCTTTAACAAGGCCTTCTGGATTGACGAACGCAATGGAAATCACTATTACGTTGGTGTGACCTACACAGAGGAGAACATTGATAATAAGTTCGTTCTGGAGAATGTTGCTGTTGGCAGCAATACATTGAATAAAACCATTCCTTTCCGCAACTTTTCAAAAATCACCGACGGAACAAATCCGGTAGAAATCAACCACCATAACCTGACGCGTGAGTTTAATGTGTACGCCAACGTGGAGGCAATGGATGTTGGCCGGGTATCAGATAAAATTCAGAAGCGAATAGATGCAATGATTTTTCCACCTGGATATGAGGTTAATTTTCAGGGAGAAGTTGCCATTATTAAAGAATCGTTTGGTGGATTAGGCTTAGGGCTGGTATTGGCAATAGCATTGGCATTCCTAATTATTACTCCTTTATTTCAGTCATTCCGGCAGCCATTGATCATCCTCTTTTCATTTCCTCTGGGGATCATCGGGGTAGCGGTTTTGATGTGGGTAACAGGCACCTATTTGAGTATACAATCCATTATGGGAATCATTATGATGGTGGGGATTTCTGTTTCTTATGGAAACATTCTGATCGACCGGATTAACGCATTGGTGAGAGAAGGAATGGAAAAACGGGAAGCTATTTTAAATGGTTCCGCTGATCGTTTCAGACCTGTATTAATGACTGCCTCCACCACCATTTTTGGTTTGCTACCGACTGCATTGGCCACAAGTTCAGGATCCGAAGCCAATGTACCATTAGCCATAGCCGTGATTGGCGGAACCTTCATGGCTACTTTGTTGACGCTTTACATTATTCCCATCCTATATTCATTCATCGCTAAAACTGAATAATCATGAGACCAATAATTAAATACAAAATTATCCTGGCAATAAAACTAGTGGCATTGCTCATATCATTTGGGGCCTGTAATCATGTTGCTCAAAAGAAAACAACAGGAAGTGAATCAAATACAAAGAAGGGGAATAAAGTCCAAACTGTCGAAGTAGTGAATCCCAAACCAAGAACATTTACGGTAGAAGTGTTGATCACGGGAACGGCTAGACCTAATCAAAAAGTAATGCTTTATTCCATGGAAAGCGGTTATTTGAAAAATATCCATAAGGATATAGGTGACCGGGTAAGAAAGGGTGAAACTATTGCTGTTTTGGACAACCCTGAGCTATACAGGCAAAGAGAAAAACTGAAAGCCCAATTGCAGGCCAAACAATCTACATATGTACGGCTAAAATCCATTCAAGAGAAAACGCCCACCCTTACTCCTATTCAACTGGTTGAAGATGCGGAAGC
>CAZOJZ010000523.1:0-2032 GCA_964580205.1 uncultured Roseivirgaceae bacterium | reverse complement strand
ACACTGGTTACGAATATTGGGGCCGTGCCGCCTCTCTCATCCATATTGGTCCCCAAGGTAAAAAGGATGTAAATCCTTTGGACAATGAACGGATCTATCATTTAGCCAGCGGCCAGCATTTTGTGGAGCGGTTTCCACCCCAGGTTAGGGCAAAGATTGGCGCCACCAATAACTACCGGGGGAACCACCTGGACTTTAGTGTGAATTATAGGGCTTTGCTGCAAAAACTTATACGATGGGTTTCAGAAGACAAAAGCCCTCCGGAGAGTGCCTATCCTACTATAAAAAAGGGCAATCTGGTGCGCATTGATGAACTAGATCTTCCTCCTATTCCAGATCTGAGAAAACCATCGGTAATCCACCTGGCTTACCGGGTTGACTACGGTCCTCAGTGGAATCAGGGTATTATTGATTTTCAACCACCGGTAATGGGAAAAGCATTTGTTCCCCTGGTTTCGCAGGTAGATGAATATGGTAATGAAATAGGAGGGATCCGAAATGTGGAAATTGTGGTGCCTTTAGCCACCTACACCCCCTGGAATTTGAGGACCGGTCTACCCGGTAATCAAATGGAATTGACTGATTTTCGGGGCACTTTTATTCCTTTTCCCAAAAATGAAATTCAAAAACAAAATTTCTCCGATAGCCGGCCAGCTGTCAACCAATTGTATGGTTCAAAGAGTGAATACCTGCAAAAAGTCAAATCAGCCACTGAATCATTGATCCAGCAAGGTTTTGTACTGGAACGAGACCGGGATTACCTGCAAGATAAAGCCATCCTATACTGGGACTGGGTGATGGCTCAATAAGGTGACAGTCACCCAATATACTCATCGTCACTGCCTGCCTGCGCGTAGCCGCTTCGGTGGAGGCAGGCGAGCCCATAGGGCGTGGCAGTCTCCCTATCATGAAAAACTTACTGCTTCCAACACGGAGATTACCACGCTTATCATCCCTATCGGGATCTCTTCACAGGTAATGACGAATAAAGATAAAAATGGTGCTTTTTAAATTCCACCTTCACTTGCCTGCTTGCGGTAGGCAGGCGATCCCGAAGGGTATGGCAGTCTACCTCTTAGGCCGTTAATCTGTATCTCCAATCAATTGTTCAAAGCTAATAGGATGCCCGGACTCAGAAATTCCCTCTACACGGACTCTCAATTTTTTGGCTTTATCTGAATTATAAAATGAAGCAGTAGTATTACCAGATGCGTCTAGTTTAATATCCGGGTCCCAAAATACTGTTGTCTTTCTGTTTTCTATAATTGACCTACTTTTTGAACTTTCATAATTGGGGGAGTAGAATTCTCTGACTACCTGACCTTGGGTCAATAAAAGTAAATCCAGAGCTCTTAGCGTGCTTTTCTCCTGATCCTTGAAATAAAATAACGGATTCTCAATGGTACCCTTGAGCTCTGATGTTAGTAATAAATTCGCATAAATATCCGCACCTGCCGGACTTTGTTCATCGATATAGGAATCAACAACTGAAATGGAAAGATTCGCTTTCGCCGGAGATCCGTCCGGTTGTGTAATATTCAATTTAAGGTCTACTTTTTGCCTTGGTTTCAATGGTTTCAGCAGGGAAGTTATTGCAACATTGTAATCTTGATGGTGATTGACAAAAACCAGCCTTTCACATTGTGGTATTCCTGATTGATCAAACAGGGTCAATCTCATGATCCCAGAGGGAAATTTGGATTTAGGAATTTCCACCATTGCCACCCCATCCTCAATTTTACCCATGTGATGATAATATGACTGACCCCGGGATTGCCCAATTAAATAATAATTCTGCCCCCAGTGGTCAGGTGAAGACCTGATTACTATTTTAATTACATTGGAAAGCAGGGGATTTACTTTTAAAATAAAACCATTTTCTTGAATTGCCGGTAGAGGAAATATCATTTCAGTGGTATCCGTCTCCACTAAGGCGTAATATTGGTTATTCGAGCCTGGTTTAAAATATACAGCTCCCATCCCACGGTGGAAGCTTTCAAATTTGGTAACCACATTTTGATGTTTATCCACC
>CAZOJZ010000522.1:0-2000 GCA_964580205.1 uncultured Roseivirgaceae bacterium | reverse complement strand
CCTTTGAAGTACCGTTAGTGCCCGTTACCGAAAGCATATACTGCCTGGAATTATTTCATGGCCCCACGCTGGCATTCAAGGATTTTGGTGCGCGCTTCATGGCTCGACTGATGGCCCATTTGTTGAAAGAGTCTGATCCTAGGCCTTGCATTCTGGTAGCAACTTCTGGGGATACCGGAAGCGCGGTAGCTCAAGGTTTTTTTCAGGTTCCAGGCATTGATGTGGTTATCCTGTACCCATCAGGAAAGGTCAGTGAAATCCAGGAAAAGCAGCTTACTACCATGGGTGGAAACGTAACCGCTCTGGAAATAGATGGTAATTTCGATGATTGTCAGAGACTGGTAAAATCAGCGTTCCTGGACCCGGACCTTAAAAGACATCGAAAACTCACTTCTGCCAATTCTATTAATATCGCCAGGTTGATCCCGCAATCATTTTACTATTTTCAGGCATATGCCAAACTAAAGCATTTGAATATACCGGTTGTTTGTTCGGTGCCTAGTGGGAACTTCGGCAACCTAATGGGGGGTTTACTAGCTAAAAAAATGGGCCTCCCAATTCATCGTTTCGTGGCCGCTAACAACGAAAACAAAGTGTTTTTTGACTTTCTATTGTCCGGAGAGTTCCACCCCAAACCATCGGTGGCCACTATTAGTAATGCCATGGACGTTGGAAATCCCAGTAATTTTTCTCGTATTGTTGACCTTTATGACCACGACCTGAAGGCCCTAAGTGAGCATGTCCATGGATTTACCTTTAGCGATGAAAAAACCAGGAGGGTTATTTCACATATTTATAGAAAGACGGGATATATTATGGACCCCCATGGAGCAGTAGGGTATCTCGGTTTACAGGAGTACCATAAAGTTGACCCTGGTTCTGTTGGGGTCTTTCTGGGCACTGCCCATCCGGCAAAATTTTTGGATGTGGTGGGGCCATTGGTGTCCGAATCGGTGGTGATTCCAGAGCGATTGAGTAAAGTTCTCAAACAGATAAAGCAATCCGTACCGCTGTCCTCCTCGTTCGACGAATTTAAGGACTATCTTCTAGCAAATTAGTGTTTAGAGTTACTAATTACCATTTGGCATATTTCCAATATCACTGCCGTCTGGGGGCAAGAATTTATGAAATTTTAAATTATTATAATCTAAAATGGACGGATTGTATTTTTTCAATAATACCTGAAATGCGGCTGCATAAAGGTATTGGGAATGCATACCTTTGTCGAGGTTAATGGTTAATTATTGTTAGTAATTTGAACACAAAAAGCAAACTAGTAGATTGTGATCAAATCAATAAAAAAGGAGGTGTAAATACCTTCTTTTTTATTTTATAGGGTTTCCTGTTTAGTAGCTTTCCGTAGCTTGTAGCTACGAAGACATGATTCCTACCAATCCTCATTAATTTTGACAATCTCTTCTTTCGGACCTTCAAGAGGTAAGAACATATCTGCATGCAAGCGCTCTGCCAGGGTACGTATTTTTTCGCCTGTCTGTTGTTTGTGCCGGTCCCACAGCTTTTGACTACCCTTGTAAAAAGGCTCTTCCAGTGGCTTTGATTTCCCTTTTACTTCAACAAACCTTCCGTATCTGTTTCTTTCCAAATAATGGAAAACAAAATTTGTTGCCATGTAACGGTAACGACCATCTTTGACAGAAACAGTGAATTTATACTTAATCACACCATGCGGTGAATGGACAGGAAAGTCACGGTACACTGTATAGGTCAGAGGTAGATAAACTTCGGTGCTGTCTTCGTTGATGTACGGGCCTTTTTTAAGTTTTTTATGGTTGTCCACCAATGAAAGCAGGTAGTTAAAGGTATTAGCCAGTAAAAGTTCTTTATCAGCCTCTTCCACCTGGACCACTTCACTGTAGGTAATTTGTCCCAGTTCATTCAAGGGCAGTGGCTGATTGGTTTGACCGACAACGGCCAGATAGACAATTGTTAGTGACAAGGATAATACAATTTTTTTCATGGTAGTAATTATTATAGGAGCC
>CAZOJZ010000521.1:0-2767 GCA_964580205.1 uncultured Roseivirgaceae bacterium | reverse complement strand
GATTTACTGCCTATACGGATGGCAGTAAAAGTATGCAGGATGTGTTCTTTATTACTGCCGCCCTGATGATTGGAACAGCCGGCCTCCCACACGTGATTGTCCGGTTTTTCACCGTCCCCGGAGTGAAAGAAGCCCGATTGTCAGCAGGATATGCACTGGTATTCATAGCTATACTATATACCACTGCTCCGGCTTTGGCTGCTTTTGCCAGAGCCAATCTCATTGAAACCGTCAGCGGGAAATCTTATGAAAACATGCCGGAGTGGTTTACCAAGTGGGAGGTCACAGGACTGATTCAATTCGATGATAAAAACCAGGATGGCAAGATACAATATGTGGCGGATGCCGAGAAAAATGAACTCTTCATTGACCGGGACATTATGGTCCTGGCCAATCCGGAGATAGCTCAATTGCCCAACTGGGTGATCGCTTTGGTGGCAGCTGGTGGTCTGGCGGCTGCATTGAGTACTGCCGCGGGGCTATTGCTGGTAATCTCATCATCAGTTTCACATGACCTGATCAAAAAGCAAATAAATCCAAAAATTAGTGAAAAGGGGGAATTGTTGGCGGCCCGTATTTCTGCGGCATTTGCAGTTATGGTAGCCGGATACTTTGGGGTCAATCCGCCCGATTTTGTTGCTGCAGTGGTGGCATTGGCATTTGGTTTGGCAGCGGCGTCATTCTTTCCTGCCATAGTTTTAGGTATATTCTACTCAAGAATGAATAAAGAAGGGGCCATCGCGGGAATGATCGTGGGGTTGGGCAGTATGATACTCTATATACTGAAGTTCAAGTTCGGTTACTTGGGCGGCGGGGGTGAGGAAGATTGGTGGTTAGGGATAAGCCCGGAAGGTTTCGGCACTATTGCTATGCTCATCAACTTCACAACAGCAATGGTGGTGTCCAGATTTACGCCTCCTCCACCGCCACATATAAAAGCTATGGTTGCGAGTATTCGCAAACCTTAGTGCTTGAGCTAGATTACTAAAATTCATATCTTACCGGTCACGATTACCTTACTCTGATGGAAATACGATCATTTGAACAATATCACCAGGCTTACCACAAAAGTGTACAGGACCCGGAAAATTTCTGGGGCGCCGTGGCAAAGGATTTCTTATGGCACAAAGAACCAGAATCGATTCTTGAATGGGATTTCACCAAGGCCCAGGTCCGTTGGTTTGAGGATGGTAAACTAAACATTACTGAGAATTGCCTGGACAGGCACCTCAGTGCGAAGGGAGGTCAAACAGCAATCATCTGGGAACCTAATGATCCCCGCGAAGAGGCGTTGCACATAACTTATAAAGAACTTTTTGAGCAGGTCTGCCGATTTGCTAATGTGCTAAAGAAAAACGGTTTGGAGAAGGGAGACAGGGCCTGCATCTATATGCCAATGGTACCTGAATTGGCGGTGGCGGTGTTGGCTTGCGCCCGCATCGGCGTGGTTCATTCGGTAATATTTGCCGGCTTTTCCTCCAGCGCTTTGGCAGACCGTATTAATGATTCCCAGTGTAAAGTGGTGATCACCTCCGACGGCTCATTTAGGGGCTCCAAAGTGATAGATCTAAAGTCCATCGTGGATGAGGGATTGAAGAATTGTTCCTCGGTTGGAAAAGTTATCGTACTACAGCGAACTAAGGATGAGGTGCATATGGAACCAGGAAGAGATGTATGGTGGCATGACGAGATTGCCCAGGTGGACATCAACTGCGATGCTACTGTTATGGACGCGGAGGACATGTTGTTTATCCTTTATACCTCAGGTTCTACCGGCAAACCAAAAGGTATGGTGCACACCTGTGGGGGATATATGGTATTTACTACTTACACCTTTAACACCGTCTTTCAATACCAACCCGGCGATGTATACTGGTGTACCGCTGATATCGGATGGGTTACCGGACACTCCTATATCGTTTATGGACCCTTGGCTGCAGGAGGTACCACGGTAATGTTTGAAGGTGTGCCATCCTATCCGGATATGGGACGATTTTGGGAAGTGGTAGCCAAACATAAGGTAAATATATTCTATACTGCGCCTACCGCTATCCGGTCCCTGGAAAAAGCAGACCTCAGTTATGTAGAACGTCATGATCTAAGTTCCCTAAGAGTATTGGGTACTGTGGGAGAGCCCATTAATGAAGAGGCCTGGCACTGGTACAACAAGAATATTGGAAACAACAATTGTCCTATCGTAGATACCTGGTGGCAAACTGAAACCGGAGGTATTATGATTTCTCCTATTGCCGGTATTACTCCCCTGAAGCCGGCATATGCCACTTTGCCTTTGCCTGGCGTTCAGCCGGTGTTGATGGATGAAAATGGGAACATCATTAATGACAATCAAGTGGAAGGACGACTGTGTATTGGTTTTCCGTGGCCATCGATGGCTCGTACGATATATGGAAACCACCAGCGCTATAAGGAAACCTATTTCTCTGCCTACGAAGGATATTATTTCACAGGTGATGGATGCAAAAGAGATGAAGATGGATACTACCGGATCACCGGCAGGGTAGACGATGTGATCATTGTTTCCGGGCACAATCTGGGAACTGCAGAAATTGAAAGCGCCATTGACGAACACCATAACGTAGTAGAGACAGCTGTAGTAGGTTTCCCGCATGATGTGAAAGGTAATGCAGTATATGCTTATGTTATTACCAGAGAGGCAGTGGAAAACGAACAGGAACTTCGATCTGAAATATTGTCACTGGTTTCTGAGACTATTGGTCCTATTGCCAAACCTGATAAGATCCAGTTC
>CAZOJZ010000520.1:0-4346 GCA_964580205.1 uncultured Roseivirgaceae bacterium | reverse complement strand
CTTATTAGAAGCAAGCTTCAAGAAAATGATAGCTTTTATGATCATGAAATGGCTGCTGCGAAGCCGTTTATTTGGGCTGCTATTCGGAATAAAATCACCAGAACCAGTTTGATAACCTGGCACCATCTCGCAGCAGCCATGGTCCTGCTTTTTATGGTTTTTTCTTTCATATTTAATTCCTTGAGGCTGGAGCATCAAAGAGAGTTGGATATACTTTCTGACAAAATTGATCAATTACAAAGAATCAATAATGATCGGGGTATGATTTCAGAAGCAAAAGAAACCCAAATTGCCTCATTGGAAAATCAACTGCGATATAGTGCGATACAGCTGGATGAGTTGACTCACGAATCACAAACGGAGGTGCCAACCAGACTAAATCATACTGATACAGTCTATATAAATACAGTAGAACTCATTCAAACTGTTGCAGAAATAAATACCCACCCTGATCATTATCAGGCCTATATGGAGTCGGTGCCAGTGGAAGTATTGAAAACAGAAATGGATGATGTGATTTATCCTGATTTCTCCAACCAGGGAAACAAACAGCGAATTGAAACCATCCATGTTAAATTTGGGTCGTTTACCGCCCGAAAGGATTAACAGTAATAAATAGTTAAAATTTAAATGATTGCAGTTGCTATGAAACAACTATGTCTAATTTTTGCCCTATCAATTTTACCAACTTACCTATATAGCCAAACAATTGGAGATTCTGTTATCGTTTATGTAGATAATCGGTTAGAGCTAAATATTGCCATTCCTGATTATGCAGAGCTGAAATCCTCAGACTCCGTGATCACAGCACTGGAAGCGTTTCTAAAGGTTCTGCCGGATGTAGAAAATCAATTGTCGTCTTCTTCGGCTGAATTAGTGCGGTTTTCAGTTGGTAAATCCCTTACAATAGAGCCCGGTGATCCAAAGTTGACCTATTTGATAAAGGATGGTGAAGCAAGCAATACCGGTTTTAGAGATAGGGTCATCATCAGTGGAGAGGGGTTTAGCATTTTTATGACTACCGCTGACCTATTTATGATCACAGATTTACCATTAATAGAATGTCTGGAAAAAGTAATTGCCATGCTACCTGAGAAGACCGCCATGTCTAAATCACTTTATTATCAGTGCATTGGTAATGAGGTATTGGAACTTGAAAATAAACATCGTACCAACCGACTTGATTTTCTTGAATTACACCTAGGTGCGGGTGCCGGACTGATTAGGAACAATTGGGTCGCGGATCTTTCATTCGAAGTTGGATTGGGTTTGGTTAAGAAAGGGGTGGTGAAATTTAATCCTTATCTATCTACAAACTTGATATTCGACTTTGATGAGGAGGGAGATATTGATCTTAATATGTTTCTAAATATTGGTTATCATCCACATCTTGTAAAAGATCCTAAAAAGTCAATTTTCCTGGGAGTAGAACTGGGGTTTTTAATAGTAAATCAAGGAGACCTTTTCGAAGGCACTACTTTTAAGCTGGGTGTTAATTGGTCTCCCCTAAAAGGTGTATATGTAGGTCCTCAATTATATGCAACCGACAACTTCAATAAGGTGTTTCCCGGAATCAGGATTGGGTTTGGATTGTAAATCTAAGATCTAAGATAATCTCAAATGATAGATAATGATAGATAACAAATCACTTATAATTTATAATTCATCATTCATAACTGACTTGCCAATCAGATCAAACTCCCTGGCATCAGTTATTTTAATTTGAGCAAAATCACCGATCCGTAGATAATTTGTACTGGCATCAACCAAGACTTCATTATCAACTTCCGGGCTATCAGCTTCGGTACGACCTATGAAGTTTGTCCCCTCTTTGCGATCAATCAGTACTTTTAAAACCTTCCCGATCTTACTTTGATTGAGCTCCGTAGAGATCTGTTCCTGTAGCTCCATAATGGCATCGGCACGCTCCTGTTTTGCCGAGGCTGGCAGGTCATCTTTCATGGAAAAGCTGTGCGTCTGTTCCTCATGGGAATAAGTAAAAATACCCAATCGCTCAAACCGGCTGGATTGTACAAAATCCAGCATCTCTTGAAAGTCTTCTTCAGTTTCACCCGGATGTCCTGCGATTAGGGTAGTGCGAATAGTGATACCAGGTATCTTTTTTCGGATTTTGTGCAACAACCTTTCAGTCCGCTCTCTGGTAATGCCACGTCGCATTAGTTTTAACATTTTGGTGGATCCGTGTTGAAGCGGTATATCCAGGTAATTGCAAATGTTTGGTCGGTCTGCCATAACATCCAGAATGTCCTCTGGGAAACCCGCCGGAAAGGCGTAATGCAAACGAATCCACTCCAATCCCTTGATATCAGAAAGCCTTGACAAGAGTTCTGCCAGGTTTCGCTTTTTATATATATCGAGCCCGTAGTAAGTGCTGTCCTGGGCGATCAGTAATAATTCTTTTACTCCATGTTTTACCAGATGACGAGCCTCTGCTTCCAGCACCTCTATTGGTTTTGACCGGTGCTTTCCTCGCATCAGTGGTATGGCACAAAAGGAACAAGGACGATCGCAACCCTCGGAGATCTTCATGTAAGCATAGTGTTTCGCAGTAGTAATCAACCGCTCACCTACCAGTTCGTGCTTGTAGTCGGCATTGAATTTCTTCAAAAGCAGGGGCAGTTCCATGGTCCCAAAAAAGGCATCCACCAGGGGAATCTCTTTTTCCAAATCCTCCCGGTAGCGCTGAGACAGACACCCTGTTACAAATAACTTATCAATTTCACCTGACTCCTTGGCATCGGCATAGCGTAAAATGGTATCTATGGACTCCTGCTTGGCATTGTCAATAAATCCGCAAGTATTAATAATTACAATATTAGCGTCATCTTTAGGGGATTCATGGGCAACATCGATATCATTGCCCTTCAATTGTGTGATCATAACCTCTGAGTCGACCAGATTTTTGGCACAACCCAAGGTGACTACATTGACTTTGTCTTTATTTCTGACGCCAGTTTTCAAATCAGCTATTTTACATAAGGGAGACAAAATTACAAAAATATTCGGGGAAGGTCATAACTTCTTGTTAACTGATCAAAAGACCCACCTGTTGCCTGCCCAGCCGGCCCGCCTGCCGTAACCGTACGGTCTCCGTCGGCCAGAGCCTTTGGCGACGGCTCGAGGGCAGGCAGGCGGGCTCCACACTGTCAAACAGAATATTTACATATCTTTAGGACTTGCAAATGGAATGTCCCATGAGAAACAGGGTTTGGTCCCGGGTTGTTAATAAATTAGCAATACTCGTCACTTTTATGGGAATTATAACTTGTGCCCCAAATGAACTTTGTTTTACTGACAACGATACTCAGGTTAAGATAAGCTTCAAAAAGGAAATTTATTCAGGCACAGACAGCGCCTTCTTTGAGAATGATACCCTGATTTTTTCGCGAATTACCGCATTAGACACCGACAGTATATTTGTTGACTCGGATACCCTTTCTACAGTTGTGTTACCAGTAAATACCGGGGTTAATTTCACAGTATTTTTATTTGACAGTGACCGGGGCCGTGACACTTTAGAATTGAGCTATAAAACGATATCAAAGCTGATTTCTGTGGAATGTGGCCCTGAACAGATAATTGAAGACCTAGGCGTTGGCGTGTTCACCTTTGACTCACTGGCAATATTGAATTCAGCTCTTTTAGAACAAGTAAATACCAATGTTGAGGTATATCGTTAGCGTTGTACTGCTTTTTAGTATTGTCAGGGGTTTTAGTCAAACTGATACCGCCCGGGTACGCCCTCCAAGACCTCCAAAAGTGAAGAAAGAACTTAAGGAATTTATTCCCACCGGGGTAAGGTTTGGTGTGGACCTATATAGTTTCAGCCGCAACCTGTGGGATGAGTCCAAGAACTTGACCGAATTTCAATTTGATGTGGACTTTAGGCATTATCTTCTGGTTTTGGAGTATGGTACTTCGAAGATTGAGGAAATAGAAGAGGGGTTTTCTTACACCAGCAATGGATCTTATTTTAAGATAGGTCCGGAAGTTAATGTTTTATATGATCCGTCCTCGCTTCATGTTGTCTCTTTGGGACTCCGATATGGCTCAAGCATATTTGACGACCGATTGATCTATAATACAGTGGATGCCTTCGGTAATACACTAATAGCCGTTTCAAATGAAAAGGCCAAAGCACAATGGGCGGAGTTTACCTTGGGAACCAAAGCACATTTGTGGAAGGGACTATTTATGGGATTCACATTGCGTTACAAGTTTTTAAAGAAGGTACAATTTAATGAATTGGAACCGCATTGGCTTCCCGGCTTTGGCGAAAACAGGGCTGATGATAATAATCAATTTGGCTTTAGTTACTACCTGGC
>CAZOJZ010000519.1:0-3213 GCA_964580205.1 uncultured Roseivirgaceae bacterium | reverse complement strand
GAAGATAACTGCAATAGGTCATGCCACAACGCGGACGATAGGAAAGGAGGGCTCAACTTCGATGCTCTTTCTTTTATCGTGGCCATCCAAAGGCGGGGTGAAATATTTGTAAAGTTGATCGAGCATGTTGAAAATGGCACCATGCCTCCTGATAGCAAGCCGCCGCTCAGCAAAATGGAAAAGGACACCCTGCTGTTTTACATAAAAAAATATATCAAAGATGCCCTCGATAAGCCGGATCCAGGCCTGATCATTTCCCGGCGGCTAAGTAATCGCGAATACGAATACGCAATCCAGGATCTGACCAGCGTCATCATCAATACCGATTCATTGCTTCCCCGTGACCCAGGTGGAGGGGAAGGCTTTGACAACTTCGCCAAAACCCTGTATATAACGCCCCTGTTGATGGAACGCTACTTCGACATTGGGGAGTCGGTGATTGAAGAGATGCATGCCCACCAGGAAATTTGGCGGACACATGTTCCGGAAAACTCCTTCTCATTGTTCCAGAGAATAAAACATTGGTGGTACCGTTGGGTTTACCACCGCGACCTGGCCTATGAAGCTACTCTGCAAAATGCGCGTGAGGCAATCGGCTCATTTACTACACTGGCATATCGACGATATTTGGCACCTTTAGAACGTGACAATCTGCTTCATTTTTTCGAAGAAGTTTATCAGAGTCTGCCTGAGGATGAACCCCGTTATGATGCAGCCATGCAGGAAGTCTTTAAGGCCGTTCTGGTCTCTCATCACTTTCTGATCCGGCAAGAAGCTGATCCCCCATTGGAAGATCCTTATCCGGTCAACAGTTTTGAACTGGCCACCCGCCTCTCTTCCTTCCTCTGGTGCAGCATTCCTGATGTCGAGTTGCTGGAGGCTGCGTATCGGGAAGACCTGCGAAATCCGGATTTGCTCCGGAAGCAGGTACGTCGCATGCTGGATGACCCAAAGGCACGACGAATGGCTGAAAGCTTTGTTTCCCAATGGTTGGAGATTGATGATCTGACCCAACCGACCTATGACAAGGATGAGCACCTGTTCCCTGAATTTGATGCGGAGCTTCGGACGGCAATGTATGGTGAAACGGTAGAGTATTTTTATTATACCCTGAGTGAAAGCAGGAACTTTCTTGAATTGTTGGATGGGCGGTATACCTTCCTGAATGAAACTTTGGCAGATCATTACGGTATTGCCGGCATCAAAGGAAATGAAATGCGAAAAGTAAATCTGGAAGGAACAGAACGGGGAGGCATTCTGGGTATGGCCAGCGTGCTCACAACCACCTCCCTGCCCAATAGAACAAGTCCTGTATTGCGTGGAAAATGGGTGATGGAAAAAATACTGTCAACGCCCCCGAAACCCCCGCCACCTAATGTACCGGATCTTGAAGCCACCAGAGAAATACACGATGAGCTTAGCCTGCGCGAAGCATTGGTAATCCACAGGGAGAACCCTTCATGCTTTGGTTGTCATCAGGACATGGACGACTTAGGTTTCGCACTGGAAAATTACGATGCGATCGGTAGATGGCGGACATTTTATAATAACTCATCAAAGCCCATCGATGTTACCGGATCATTGAAATCTGGTGAATACTTTGAAGGCGCTGCCCAATTGAGGAAGGTGCTAATCTCCAAACAGGAGCAATTTGCCAAGGGTATCACCAGAAAAATGCTGGGTTTCGCCTTGGGCAGGTCCATAGTGTTTAAAGACACAAAAACCGTTGAGCAGCTTGCAAAAATATTGGTGGAAAACCAGTTCGATCCCGTGCCATTTATCGAGGAACTGGTGCTGAGCTATCCATTTCAGTACAAAAAAACTGACAAAGTGGTGGTGGACCGAAATATAGGGGTATAATGCATATTAGGTGATAAAGTTTTATATTAGACAGAAAACCAATTTAGAAAACAACAATATAGTATGAAATCCTGGCGAAGCTCCCGTAGAAGAGCCCTCCGTGGTTTGGGAGCAACGGTGGCCCTGCCTTTCCTACAGGCAATGATACCTCCGGGGGTCCGGGTCGATAACTATATAGAAAAGAACCGCCCAAAACGACTGGCTGTCTTTTACTTTCCTAACGGCGTACGTCAGGACCACTGGACCCCTGGGCAGATTGGACGTCAATTTGACATGTCGCCCACCTTGAGACCCCTGGAAGCCTATAAAAAAGACCTTTTAATTCTGGGTGAACTGAAAAATAATCTGGTTGACGTACAAGGGACCGATGGACATTATACCAAAACAGCTCCATTCTTAACTTGCAGGCTGGTTGAAAAAACCACAGGTTCCAACATTGATGTGAAAGGAACCTCCATGGATCAGATATTGGCACAGCACGTTGGCAGGGAAACACGCTTTGCTTCACTGGAATATGGCATAGACCCAATTACTAGCGGCGTCGATACTAATGTAGGATATACTCGTCTTTATGGCTCATCCATTAGTTGGGAGAGCCCTACCAGGCCTAAACCCAAAGAGATCAACCCACGCTTTGCCTTTGACCGGCTATTCCGTGATTTTATTCCCGGTGTGACACCGAAAAAACAAAACCCCTGGAAGAAAAGTGTGGTGGACCTGGTACTGGAAGATGCCCAGCGTCTCAACCAGCAGCTTGGCGCTGCGGACCAAAATAAAATGGCTGAATATCTGGAATCTGTGCGATCAGTTGAGAAACGACTGGAAACCGGAGATAATCTAAGGGATTTCGAGGCCAATATTACGCCCGATATCTTAAAAGAATTAATTCGGACGAATGTTCGGGTAAACGATTATATCGATATTAATTCAGGCATCGATGCCACCGAAAAAGTACGACTGATGATGGATATTAACGCTTTAGCGTTATGGAGTGATGCCACCCGTGTCACCACATTTATGTTCGGCAATTCTGTAAGTAACCGGAGTTTCTCTTTCCTGGACGGTGTTGAAGGCGGTCACCACAGCATCTCCCATCACCGCAGCCATCCGAAACGCATCGAGATGTACGGCAAAATCAACCAATGGCATGCCGAACAGTTCCAATACTTCCTGGACCGTGTGAGCTCTATGAAAGAAGGCGATCAATCCTTGTTAGACAACTCCATGGTATTGTTCGGATCGAGCCTCCGAGACGGTGACATGCACAGGGCATCCAATTTACCAATAGTACTTGCCGGCGGAGGCGGCGGCAGCCTGGATACCGGCCAGAACATAATTTTTAAAGAGGACACT
>CAZOJZ010000518.1:0-3492 GCA_964580205.1 uncultured Roseivirgaceae bacterium | reverse complement strand
TCCAAAGCAGCCCGAGAGGTATTCAAGATGCTCAGGAGTAAGAACGGGTTAAAAAAAGCGATTATCTTGAAGGAGATCCTGGATAGACCCTTTGAAATTAAAAAGAGGTGCCTCTGGTAGCCTAGCTAAAGACTTTGATGTCACATATAACTATTGACCGCTCTATACTTCCCTGGGAACAAACCCATAATATTCCGAATCCTTAATTAAGGAAATGGCCTGAATCTTAAATAAGGAGGGTGATTTTCAAAACTTAGAGCCTTATAAGTTAGTAAAACTATGGGAACCTATGTATCTAACATTTATAAAACTGAAAAAATCGGTTTGAATAAACGAATGAATTTATTAACTAACGATATATGAAAAATGAAGTGATATACTCATTAGGGAAGGATGGAACAACAAATGAAAGGAGGGTGACATTAAAATGGGTAAAACAAGGGCTATGATCATACTCATAATAGGAATCGGGCTTTTGGCCACCTCGCTACTGGCCGATGTGATCGGCCTAGGAGATCCGGGTTTTGGTCCCAAGCAGACCACAGGGACCATCGCGGGAGTCGTTATAACGGCAGGGGGTTGTTCCTCTGGCTCTGGCGCAAAGCAAAAGATCCTCCGAGTGGCCAATCAGATTGATAAAAGGACGAAGGCGTACCCCTGTATTTTGAACGATCTGTCTAATCCTAACTGAACGAACCCAAATTTAAATGCGGAAGGGATATCGTGGGGAAGGTTGGAATCAGAATGATTATATTTAATGCTTTTTCAACTAGTAAAATTTATAATCATGTATGATTTTAATATACAAAAAACCCCGCAGTTTCCTACGGGGTCGTAACGCTGGTACACCGCTACATTTTGTGGGCTTGAGTAGTAGGCACAATTCCCACGGACCTAGCCAGACTGTTGCTAATAGGTTCGCTTACGCTCTGGCTCCTGCTATGCTCACGGCCCCTATCCATTTCGGGGTTATCGCTTGTGGTGCTAACGAAATTTCATTCTCCCACTCACCCTATTACACACCCTACACTTATCCATTTATTAATCTTTAAAGTGTAGCAGCCATTCATTCATTGTATATTGTTCCGCTCGGTGTCTGTCTCCTGCCTCAAAAGACGTTGGTGCCACAACTTCACGGATAAACCGCAGCCAAACAGACCTAACGTTAGGGTCTTCCATAGCAACACCTTCTTGGCTTGCAATCCTTTTTAAGTCCCTTTCAAATTTTTCGCTCATAATGGCAGTGCTTTTGGAGTACTTCACCTTTAATATACTCCTAATCTAATCCAAATTGCCAGCACCACAATTACAATTTCATTAGCTATTTATAAGCCGTATTATCAATATCAAATTAGAAATATACAGTTTAAGAATCCCAAGTTGTTGGTGGTGCCGGGATTCAGAAGCTAGGTGAGAAAGCCAGCAAACTCACCATACAGGCTGCCAGTTAAACGATCTCTGCTCCGGTGGTATGATGCATGCCTTGGAGAAAAGTTTCTAATTGGCCGGAATGTCAGGTGGATTTTATTTAACTACAATAGTCTCGAAGTGCTCGACCTGAATGTCCGCTAACGACCCAAAGCAGCCGGTCGCCAAATTCCAATTAGTGCAGTTTTATGGTATTTTTCGTAATTTGAAATACCATGTCTGAATCCCGCCAACTTGCTGCTATTATGTTTACTGATATTGTCGGGTATACTTCAACAATGCAGAAATTCTCCGAAGGCCGACCTCATGAATCATAGTCAGACCCAGTTCCGGCATCATCTGACACATTTCTGGTAATTCCACCAATTCCCAATTTTAACCCTGCTCAAATGAGGCATACAAAGGCACAAAGCAGGTAGACCCGATTTGATTGATATTCTATGTTTACTAAAGCATACAAAAACATAGATGTCATGAAAATCCTCCATAGAGTACTTCCTGTAATACTGATGTTGATCACCAGCCAATTAACCGCCAGTCATGAACCTGCCACAGATCGATACTCCATTGATATCGTATGCCTTAAGAAGGTGCCAATTGTAAAAGTTACTCTAAATGGTAAAACCGCTTACTTCGTACTGGATTCCGGGTCTGACGTGTCCCTTTTACATAAATCTGATGCATTCGACTATGCATTTTCACCAAAAAAACGGGCCACAAAATCAATAATCGGTGTTTCAGGTGGGAATCAGCCACTCTATGAAGCCCCGGATATAGTTCTAAAAATGGCCGGACACAATTTACAGACGCAGTTTTATGCTACTGACCTTTCCACAGTGGTAGAAGCACTGACCATTAGCACTGGAATAGCTGTATCAGGCATAATTGGCATTGATCTGATGCGCAAATACGGCTTTGAGATCGATTATATGGGTGAAAAACTGTTCTTGGACACTGATTATTAATCCTGCTGGAGCAAATGATATGAATCTGGCACCATTTGACACAATACCGGTAGAGAAAGGAAGGGCATTGGTGCATATTGCATAGGTAAGGTTTAGAAACTAGCTGGTTTTTATTTTAGTATATTAGATTCCAGGGAGGTAGAGTTCCCTGGAATCTTTTTTTTGAAATACCCAAGCATGTTCGTCAAATTTTCTTGTCGCCATTTTGGAATAATTGTGGTCTACTTTTTTAAAGGCGATTAGCACCTCATTCACCAAAATAGCCTAGAACCCGCAACACGCAACACTGGAACCAGTAAGATGACACATCTCTAGCATTCCAGACAATACCCTCAAAACCCGTTCAACACCTCTGGCATGCTTTGCCAAACCTCTGGTAGACAAAATCATTGGATAAGGGTACTTTTAATTACTGACTTTCAGATAATTAAAACTTAATCGCATGAAATCCCTTAACCTAATAATTTCGGCATTGTTTGTTGGATTGTTTTTATCAACTCAGGTCACCGCCGGTAACCTACAGACTGATTCCGCATCGGTTGAGAGTACTCATGATGTTAGCCTATTCACCTCTGGCAACTACCTGATGCTAAGGTGCCAATTAAACGGAAAACCTGCCTATTTTTTAATTGACACCGGGGCAAGTTTTACCATTCTGCACAGTAAATCTGCTAAAAGCTACAACTTTGATGTTTTGGAGCGAAGGAGTCAGCAAACTACTGGTTTCGGTGGTTCAGCAGCTACTGTAAAAATTGCCATTGGTGCTAATCTGGAATTTAGCCATCGGAAGATCTCCATGGGTTTCCTGGCCCAGGACCTGTCCAAAATGATCACGCTGATTCAAAGCTCATCCAAGCTTAGAATTGTTGGCATTATTGGATCTGATCTTCTGAAGAGATATGGGTGCAGGGTGGATCTTAAGAATAAGCTGCTGAAGTTCAGTTAGAGTGATTACGGATCAAAATGGTTCATGTCAATTAGAGGTTGCTGCGCACTTGGCGCCGGGCGCATAGGATTAAGAAGGCTGGACCTTGCGCCCTGGAATGAATAATCGTGTTCACATTTGCCTAGGACCCCATGTTGGATTAGCTTATTATGG
>CAZOJZ010000517.1:0-1846 GCA_964580205.1 uncultured Roseivirgaceae bacterium | reverse complement strand
GGTTAGAGCCGGCCTGGTTCGAGAAGTCCGAGTGAATTTACCTTGTTTTGTGTTTACCTTGCACTGACGACACCAAGAAATATTACAGCACCAAACAGGAATCCAAAATCGTACATGACGCCAGAATTCGGAAATGCATACATTCTAATATCCATGAAGATGCTCCCAATGAAGCTTAATAGAATGAGCAATCCATGAACAATGCCCATAAAAAACCCTGGTGTGTCATAGGCTGTTGGAGTAGGTTGGTTTGCGCAACTGGCGAGAAGTACTGTCATGCCTATTGCAATAGAAAACATAAATATGTTTTTGGCTCTTGTTTTACGATTCATACTCGCCCCCTTTTTTAACACCGTGTTGCAGGTCATCCTACTCCTGGGCATCAAATCCTAACAAGTCATCGCACGTCGCACGCTTTCCTTCACCAGGTCCCGCTAGAAACACCAAAGCCCCACACCCTGAGGATGTGAGGCTCTTATGCAACAGAATCGTCGTATCAGTTCAAGTATCTAGATCGTGGTATGTTTGGGCCTTGATAAATTAAGATTAGGGAGTCAAATTCCTAAGTGGCATCATGTGTCTCTAGTAGCAACAAGGCTACATTGCAGACTTGCAAAAGCAGATACCGCATTTGGCTTATTGGCGGAGCTTTTCCGCCATGTCCCCCTTCATCACCTCTATGAGCTGCAAGATTTAAAACGGATTTTATTGTGGTTGGATGTAAGCCAGGAAATGCTTTCTTAACTTGAATATTATCACTTAACATCAAACTAGGGTTCCCGCTTATAGTTCGCCCAATGACCTCTAAAGCCTTAAAGGCATTTCCAAATATTTTATTCGTATCACTCTCAGTCACAAGTTGATGATAGGCTTCTACGAGGTTTTGTGCTTCCTGGGGAAAATTTAATTGAAGTCGAGGTAATAATTTCCCAAGCACCTCCTTTTGGAATAAGGGTTCATCTATGAGGATGATTCGGACGGGACTATCTTGAATATCCAACATTAAACCACAGAAGACGCAAATTTGACGAAGATCTCTTCGCAAGGTTGGAAAGAATGTAGGTGACCTTTCGTAAATCTTTTGAAGAAAGACTTCAAGAATGAAAATGGTTTCTCTTATTTCATCGAAATATAAACCTCGAATATTTTCATTCATTTCACTGACACTTTTATTGAGTTCTGCATGTGCATTAGGAAAACCTAGTTGGTGAGCTTTTTCATAAACCCGTGCATCAATACTTATGGGGAGAAAAAAACGATATAAAAAGTTCCTAAGATCATCGGTAACAACAAGATCTCCATCAAAACGATCTTCATCAAAATTAAATTTTTTAAAACTTCGATTTTTCAAATCCACTAAGAAGTGACGTAATGCAGTGGAGTAAAAAGCAATATTAAAATTTAACTCATCCTTACTTATAATTTGCTTTACTCTTGCAGCCACCAGATCAAAAAACTTGTGAAAATCTCCTTGTCCTTCAAATTCTGAATGTCTGAGAAACCAAGGAGGATAACCCGCCCACCGTTGATCATGAGTATCCATTTCTGACATAGGGTATTGAATCCCTTTATTTCCCCTTCGGCAACAGCCCCTTCTTTTCCAATTCTTGTACTCGGGTTTCGATCAAATTCAGGATAAAGCCTTTCACCGTTCGATGTTCGGCGGCAGCGGCCATCTTCAATTTGTACAGCAGGTCCTTAGGAATATCCCGCAAATTCAGGGCACCAATTTCAGGAGGATCACGTGGAGGAATGTGCTTTAGTGGCATACGGGCAGGAGGAACGGTTTCAAAGCAATTGCGCCACAAGATAGCAGTTGACTCATAATGATAGCAAATGTTACACT
>CAZOJZ010000516.1:0-2346 GCA_964580205.1 uncultured Roseivirgaceae bacterium | reverse complement strand
GATTGGGACACTTTGTTAGTTATGAATTTTGAGTTATTAGCTTGAAGTTAACCAATCCTAAAGCAATCGAATTAGTCCATACACCGCAACCCATCCGATAGCCAGCACGCTAATCAAGAGAATGATATCATACAGTTTGCTGGGAGCAAATGCCGGTAAGGTCCGTCGGTATCTGAAGTGAAGTGTGGCAAAAACCACCAGTAACAAAAGCACTGATCCTACAATTCCCCCACTGATCACCATCAGTACAGGTAATTTTATAAAAACAAATAGCGAGGCCCAAAGCAAAGGCATCACAAAGGCCAATATGGAAATGCTTCGTAGTCTTTGATTTATCTGGAAGAAATCTATCCACCCGATTTGACCAAACATGTCTGAGTACTGTCTGGTCCAAGCCGCCAGGGCCGCGAACAAAGTGCTGAAAAGTACCATAAATGATCCAAGTAGAAACACTGGCTTAGCTTCCGGCCCTATTGATTCTGTATACATCATGGATAAGGACTCTATCATTTCATAGCCCTCTGGAATCCGATCCTGTGCATGAAGCACAGCAGCGCCCAACAGGTAAAAAGCGGCAGTCACTACTGTGTATATAAACATGGCTACCAGTGCGTCCAAGTGCATAACCCTAATCCAGCCGCGGGCCCTTTTAGTCCATTCCGGAGTATCTTCATAAGGGCCCGTATAACTGGCATAGCCTTTTTCCAGGCACCAGTAGTTATAGTGGATGATCTCGTCCGCACCCACTCCTGTTATACCAAAAGCACCAATGGCTACCACTACCGCCGCTGCCGGCAATTGAAAAGTCAATCCAGTTTGAATATCTGACCACATCAATGTATACTCTGTAAAATTGAGAAAGTACAGCGCCATAAAGGTAAATAGGATAAATAGGGCTATCAGGACAATTGATATTCGTTCGATAAATTTATAGTATCCTTTGAAGGTCATCAAGGCCACCACAATAGCCACCAGAAAGGCTCCCGATGCCACTGACAACATAGGAAAAACCATATTCAGGATTATGGCCACACCCCCGACGATTCCTCCTAGTTGCAATAGTTTGATTATCATAATGCCTAAGACCAGCCAAACTGACCAACGGGTACCGCGAATCCGTGGACCAGGTAGCTTATTGAATGCCTGCATGGCTGTTTCCCCGGACAAAATGGTGTGCTTCCCCATTTCCATTTGAACAGCCACCTTCACCAGGCAACTCACCAGTATCACCCAAAACGTCACGAATCCTGCCTTGGCACCGAGCGTAGTAGTAGCTATTAACTCACCGGAACCAACAATAGACGCCGAGAGAATTAAGCTGGGGCCCAGAAATTTGAGCTTTTTGAGAAAACCCGGCGGTGGGTTTAAGACATTATCTTTATGTAGGATGTATGGGTCCTTGGGCATAGGTTTGCTATGTTAATCATGTAATCCAACAATGTAAGAATATTTCCATATACCCAAAGGATATTCAATTACGAATTACCAGGGACGAAGGTGTTAGGGACGAAGGACGAAGGGTGGAATTTATCGTTTGACAATTTGGTGCTTATTTGAGGTTTGCGATTAGATGCTTGGATTTTAAAACGGGCATGACGCGTTTAATACCATTTATTGGTCCGGTGTACCAACTGTAACGGAACACCCCAGGGATCTCTTAACATGATCAATATGGTACCGTTTGGTTGGCTGACCTCCTCTACATAAGTAGCCCCTGCTTTGAGTAATGCATCCTTAGTACCAACTAAGTTCTTTACAGCAAAAGCATGATGATAGATAAAATGGCTTTGCGTGGTATAATCGGGAATTGGAGCAACTGTGTTTTTATAGATCTCAATACAGGTGGTGCCCTGTTGATCTGCCAGGAACCTGGTGAACGGAGGTTCATCGATTTGAATTACAATTTTCATGTCACAGTGCTCTACATACCAATTGGCCATGGCCACCGGGTCAGGCACGTTAATGGCTATATGTTCTAATTGCATTTTCATTTACTTATTATTTAATTATTATGGTAAAATTTTATTTAACATGGTGGTATTAAAAAATCTCTCACGCAATAATAGAGAATTTCTCTTTGGTATTCCACAAGTAGTGATTCCAGTAATGGTCTTAATTGGTTTGGTTTTAGGTTGCAAATCACCTGATACCGCCACGGGCTCCGGGCAAATCAGTCGCCCCAATATTTTATGGATCACTTGTGAAGATATGAGCCCGCGTCTTGGGGCATACGGAGATTCAGTGGCCTATACTCCAAATATCGATAAACTGGCCAAGGAAAGCGTTCTTTTCACCAATGCGTTTTCAATATCAGGGGTTTGTGCTCCCAGTAGAGCGGCATTAATT
>CAZOJZ010000515.1:0-14549 GCA_964580205.1 uncultured Roseivirgaceae bacterium | reverse complement strand
GATATGCGCGACCCAGGTAGTAGTCAAGTTCTTCTGAGTAATAATTTCCGCGGGCAGCTACTAAAAAATTTTGAAGAGATTGAGACTTGCTAACTGTATGATAGTAGGCCAGACCTAATTTGTAATTAATTTCCGGATCATTGGGTTTTAAAGTATCCAGCTTTTGAAGGATTGGCAGTGCCTCATACCATTTCTCCAGGGCCATATTTCTGTTGGCTTGATTTACCAACTTCTGTATTTGTTTTTCGCTTTGAGAATAGGAGGCTAGGGAGCTTATGAAGAATGAAAACAATAACAGAACGACAAAGTTCTTATTCATAGGCTTTGAGCAAAAAAGCGATGTTTTAAAAAGCGCTTTATCCCGGTGTGGATAACTTCACAAGGGCCAAAAAAAATCATCAAATTGCTTTAACAATTAGTTAATAATTGTTTTGTTCAAATATGTGAATATCCGCCAATTATTGCAAGTAAGTTTATATAAGATTTCGACCACTTTTGGGAATTTATACTTATAAAAAGTGGTTATTTGTTGAATAAATTAAGATAACCCATATATCTCATCAAAAAGTGGCATGTAAGATTTCACTCGAAAATGCAATGCCATTACGGTTATAAATGCTTCTTAACGAATAAGTTAAAGACATGATATCAATTAATTCTTGACGCATGGATTTATGAAACAGATCAGAATGAAAATTGTAAATAACCATGGTCTTGAGCTAGGTGCTCATTTGAGGCTCCCGGTGGATGGAAAGGTCCGTACCCTGGCTATTTTTGCCCACTGTTTCACCTGTAGCAAAAACCTCAATGCCATCCGTAACATAAGTCATGCGCTAACTAATAATAAAATTGGCGTTTTATCATTTGATTTTACGGGCTTGGGAGAAAGCGAAGGTGATTTTTCCGACACCAACTTTTCGTCAAATATTTCGGACTTGATAGTGGTCGCCAACTATCTGAAAGAACATTATCAGGTTCCTCAGATTTTAATAGGGCATTCCCTCGGCGGTGCGGCGGTAATTCAGGCAGCCGGGCAGCTACCTGAGATCAAAGCTGTAGTTACCATAGGCGCACCAGCGGACGCAGCTCACCTGGCTCGCCTATTTAAAGAGGACCTTGAAGAAATTAATGAATCCGGTGAGGCTACCGTTGATATTGGAGGAAGACCTTTTACCATCAAAAAGCAGTTTTTGGATGACCTCAACAACAATCCAACATCAGAAGTACTCAAAAATCTCCATAAAGCGCTACTGATCATGCATTCCCCACAGGATGTTATCGTGGGTATTGAAAATGCTACCAGTATTTATCAACAAGCCAGGCATCCCAAAAGCTTTATTTCCCTGGATGGAGCAGACCATCTCTTATCGGACAGGCAGGATAGTTTGTATGTCGGTAAAATGATTGCGCATTGGTCTTCAAGGTATTTAGATACTCCGGATGAGCAACCGGTTTCATCAGAAAGTCAGGTGCTGACCAGAACGGGTGAGACAGGATACGTTACGGATATTTTAGCTGGGGAGCATTATCTATTAGCTGACGAACCTTCCTCAGTGGGGGGAACAGATTTAGGACCTACCCCCTACGATTTGCTTTTGTCATCACTGGGCGCTTGCACCGGTATGACTTTACGTATGTATGCCGACAGAAAACGATGGCCGCTGAAGGAGGTAAAGGTTCACTTAACCCATGAGAAACGACATGCGGCAGATTCCCAAGACTGTGAAAATCCCAACAGCAAACTGGACCACATTGATAAGGTTATCGAAATCCATGGTGAACTGGACAAGACTCAAATGGAGCGGCTGTTGGAGATATCGGCTCGATGTCCGGTACACCGTACTTTGAGCTCTGAAATTGTTATCAACAGCAGTTTACTCTGATTGGAAATCTCAAAGTAAGTATCGGCGGCAATCTACCGAGATCAGCGGGAGTCGTAAAAGCCGCCAACTTCAAAAATCGTTTATCAATTGTTCAAATATTCAATTGTTTAATCAAGATCCTTCCCTGCATAATATCCCATATCTACATCCTTTCTCGATTTGACCATAATAGTCACTTGTCCAACATGATAGGAAAAATGTTCCACCACGTGCACCAGAATGGACACCCCTGTGGATTTATAACCTTGAATAGTACGCTCGGTGATTAGGTCCGATGTTGAAAGTCCTTCAAGTACTGCTTCAATGTCATTCGTCAGTTTATCGAGCTTTTTCCGTAGTTCTGAGGTAGGGAGTGGTCCGGGTTCGTCAAACTCTCTTTGACGGTCGCGGTGGTCTGGTGCTCCTCCCAGGCCACTGATCAGCCATTGCCGGACATTCCCACAAAGGTGTAGCACCAAATTGCCAATACTAACGGTATGGGTGTTGGGGCGGTACCAGATTTCCTCCTGGGATAGTTTCTCTAAACACTTTCGCAGCCTGGGGATGGATTCTTCCAATATCCGGAATCTTGTTTCCTTAATTAGTAAGTTTGCAACTCTGTCGGTCATAGAATATTTAATAAATCAGTCAATCCGTTTCATTTCCACCCAAAATGGGAATATGTTTTTAGATTTTGAAGCATAAAATGGCCGTAAATCACCCACTAAGTCGGGAAGGTGAACATTCTTCATCTCCAAAATATCTGAATCTGGGTTGCTAACATTCATTTGATGAATTAAAGTACTTGTTTCCAGTATCATACGTCCATCACCTTCAAGAGGTGTTATAAACTTGAATTTGATATCGTAATGACCTTCCTTGATTTTTACTTTCCAAAATCCATAAATTTGTTCCTGGGCCCAAATGCCCCTTTGTCCTTGAGCGTCATTCCTGTTTAATGTTACCGGATTTTCATATTCAGTGCCCACGAGGATTCGAGGGGGATCCGCGAGATGCTTTGAATTGATCAACTCGTAAAATATTTTGTCCAATTCAGCTTTCAACTCCTCTGCCTGAGATTTATTTTCTCTAACTATATTCTCTAACTCATAGGGATCTTTCTCCAGATCGAATAGTTCGAAGTTCTCTAAGGGTGCATTATAATTAGTGTGCCCAACAAGTTTAAACCGACCTTTCTGCAGGGCAACATTGTTGTATAGCTCTGGATATTTTCTGGTCCAGTTAAAAAATAACCGCCGGGGCTCCCAATCTACTGGCACACCCATCATTAATGGCATTAGATTCTTACCATCTAATACCCGATCGACCGGGGCAGTAACGCTGCATATACTGGCAATGGTGGGGAGCATATCGATGTGCGCGGTGGAGGTTTCAATTTCCTGAGCGGTATCAGAAAGTGCAGGTATTCTAATAAACAATGGTACCCTTACCCCGCCTCTATAAACGTCACCTTTTCGTCCGCGCATGCCTCCTACATATCTTCTCTGTTGAGGTCCGTTGTCAGTAAGGAATATTACCACGGTATTATCAGTTAGCTTTAAGTCGTCCAATTTCTTAAGCAGCCTGCCCACATTATCATCTATATTGGTGACCATGGCATAAACCCTCCGGGCATCTTCAATGTCTTTGTCGTTCATTTCAGGAAAAGGTTGATTGCCGGAATCAAACCCGGCAGTAGGATCTGAGTTTTGGTACATCTCATAGTACTTGTCAGGAACCTGTAACGGTGTATGGGGCGCATTAAAGGATAAATAGCAGAAAAAAGGATCATTTTGACTATTCTCAATAAACTTCAGGGCCTCATCAGTAAAAATATCAGAACAATATCCGGAATATGCCTGCTGATTGCCGTTGTGCCACAATACAGGGTCAAAATAACTACGGTTTCCCTGGAAATAAGTAGTAAAATCACCCACTTGTCCCATTCCGCCCGACAGGTGTATCACTGATTCATCGAACCCCTGATCCATGGGGCGCGATGGATAATTATCGCCCAGGTGCCACTTGCCGAAAATGCCAGTATGGTAATTGGCCTGTTTGAGCATCTCAGCAATGGTTATTTCATCAGTGTGCATAATTGCACCACCATTATAGGTGTCACGCACTCCGGTCCGCAATGAATATCTTCCCGTCATAAGACTCGATCTGGTTGGGGCGCATACCGGAGACACATAAAAATTATTAAAGCGAATACTCTCTTCCGCGAATTTGTCAAGCACAGGTGTTTGAATATTGGGGTTGCCATGGAAGCCCAGGTCACCATAACCCTGATCATCAGTTATGATCATGATCACATTTGGTCGTTTAACTTGTCCAAACGATGGGTTGTGGATGCTCAGACCCAAAACCGTTGCTAAAATAAATAACTGAATCTTTCTCACACGCTTTAGTTTTTAGACCTGATATGAACGAGTTTTAGTAAACAATCTATGTTGTGGTATCTCTTTTATCTGATTAAATTCACACTCAAGATATATATGTTAAACCACTTTACAGTATGGCCAATAGGATTATTATTAGTTCAGAGGCACCCTGGAAAATTCAAAATGCTCTGGAAGAAGCTGATACGGACTCCTCGTATCTGGTTGAAAGTGAATCAACTGCTTATATATCGGATTAGCTAATGAAGAAACTAGAGAGAAGACTTACTTTCATTTCGGTTGTATCCATAAGTATTGGCGCAATGTTGGGTAGCGGGATCTTTGTGTTACCAGGCCTGGCTGCAGCCAATACCGGACCTTCTGTTTGGTTGGCCTACCTGATTGCATCTTTTTGCGTTTTGCCTGCAGCACTCTCTCAATCTGAACTGGCCACCGCCATGCCCACATCAGGAGGAGCTTATGTATATATTGAAAGAACTTTTGGCCCTGTATTTGGTACCATTGCTGGCTTTGGTCTATGGCTGTCCCTATTGATGAAAAGTGCCTTTGCGTTAGTGGGATTTGGGGCCTATCTATATGTTCTCGCGCAGGTTCCATTAAAAATTACTGCCGTTGGATTTCTGGGAGTTATCATGATATTAAACGTGGTAGGGGTGAGAAAAGTGGGCCAGGTCCAGGTAGTAGTAGTTTTGTTGAGCGTGCTGGGGTTGATTACCATTCTGTTATATGGATTGCCGCAGGTAAAAGTTGAAAATTTAGTGCCTGCTTTCACCAATGGCGGCTTGGGTCTGGTATCCACCACTGCTTTTGTATTTATTTCATATGCCGGGGTTATGGCGGTGACCGCAGTAGCTGAGGAAATCAAAAATCCGGAAAGAAATTTGCCGTTGGCCATGTTGTCCGCCCTAATTTTTGTTTCTATTCTTTATACTTTGGTCACATTTACCATGGTGGGCAACATTCCAGTGTCGGAATTGGAGCAAGACATCCGCCCTATCTACACTTTGGCCCATAAACTGGGGGGTCAGGTTGCCGGGTATGTTGCTGCACTTTTAGGGGTGATTACCTTAACCTCCATGGCCAATTCGGGGGTGCTTGCGGGCTCCAGATTCCCTTTTGCCATGAGCCGTGATAAACTGCTTCCGGAGTTCTGGGGTAAAGTACATCCACGCTTCACCACTCCGGTGACTACCATCGTGCTCACTTGCGCATTAATGGCCCTGGTGATATTGTTTTTGGATGTAGCAAAAATAGCCAAACTGGCAAGTGCCTTTATGGTAATTATGTACGTGGCTGTCAACAGTTGTGTCATCGTATTAAGGGAAACCTCGGTGCAATGGTATTCACCAACCTACCGTTCACCCATGTATCCGGCAATTCAAATCTTTGGTATTGTTTCGGGTCTAATTCTTTTGTTTTTATTAGGTTTCGTGGCCCTTTTTGCGGTGTTGTTAATATCAGTAGCGGGATACGGAGTATATCATTTTTACGGATCATCTAAAGTACAACGGAGCGGAGTGTTGAAGATTTATGGTCACCGGCCAGCGTTGTATTTTCTTTATGACAGCAAACAAAAGAATAAAAGCAAACAAATAGTCCATAAAAAGGAGCGCCCTGCCAAATACATCACCGGGGAAAACCTTGATGGGGTAATCGCTACGGAAGCCCACGTAGTGGTACCGTTGTTTGGAAACGAAAGATCATCCGAACTATTAGTAGAGATGGGATCGGCCATTGCTCCTCAAAAAAAAGTGCAGGTAGTTCATTTGAAAGAAGTTCCTGATCAAACCATGTTGGATGCATTGCTGGTGGATGATGTGACTGTGACCTCCCTAAATCGTCGTGTAGGGGCCATGGCGGAAGAAAGAATGATCAATGTTGATTTTGACGCAGCAGTTACCCATGATTTAGTGAAGACGGTGCATGCCATAAGTGATCAGACACATTGCCAATGGATGGTTATGGGTTGGGATGGCAAGGTAAACCATGGCTTATTTGTTCGTAACCCAATGGGCTGGTTAGTCACCCATATAAACAGCAACTTTGCTTTATATAAAGACAAGGGAGTAAGGTACATTCGAAAAATTCTGGTAGCGCTTAGACCCGGTGCAGATAATCATGAATTTATGTCAGTTTGTGATAACATTGCTCAGTTTTACAAATCTTCTATCACACTGGTCAGGGTAGTAAAACCGACAGATACTGCAGCATATAAAGAAGCGGTTTTGGCTCAGTCCAATAGCCTGCTTAACTCTTGTAGTTCACCTGTGGAAGGCTTATTGTTGGAAGGTAAAGATCCGGTCAGGACCATCTCTGAAACCACCGCAGGGTATGACTTGCTAATCACAGGCACCCCGCAGTCTCACAATTGGACCCATGTGTTAATGGGGTCAGGAAGAGATAAGTTTGTTGAAAATGCTGCATGCTCTGTATTGAGGCTTACTTTCAATTCCTGATTTTACTATAAGATGAGGCTTCATCAACCAGCTCTTTTGCTCGCATCTTCCTTGTCACTACTGCTGGGCTGCACAGTCGCACCCCAGCGCACATGTTTCAGTGGAACTCATTGCTTTGAGCACATGTCAAGATCACACTACGAGCAGGATTAGTGTGGCCCGTAGGCACTGCGCCCACACTTCATGCGATCAAATTGCTGCCATCCATGCTTTTTTAGGAGTAAACAGAAAGCTTACAACTGGCTGCATCAATCCGATTGGACTAATACAGCCCTATATGATATTCACCAAGATTTTTTTCACCAATATGGGAGAAAAAAAGATCTTTCAAGATCTGATCAACTCATAGAAAATCTGTAGGAGAAGAGATTACTCGGTTGAAAGCTGCAGGTGAGTGGGAAATATGATCCTCATTCTAATAGATGCCTTGTCTGCCACCATTTATTAGAAATCCTCAAACCTATTTAATATCTTCAATTACTGATTAAGCATACATTCTATAACACTATATAGTTGTGTAGCATTTCAGAGCTTAATTATTCTGATTATAATGAACAAAACTATACTCACATGAATGCAGATATTTCATCAAAGTTCCCGTTTGATTCAAAATTCATTGAAATAAATGGTTCCAAAATGCATTATGTGGATGTTGGTAAAGGAGACACGATCTTATTTCTTCATGGCCAGCCAACTTCATCTTACCTCTGGAGAAATATCATTCCTCATCTACAAACCATGGCGCGATGCATTGCACTGGATTTAATAGGGATGGGAAAATCTGACAAACCAGATATAGCCTATACCTATGAGGACCACTATGACTACCTGGAAAAATTCATAGTAAAATTAAATTTAAAGGACATTACCCTAGTGATCCATGACTGGGGTTCAGGCCTTGGCTTTCATTATGCAAAAAATCATAGAGATAATATCAAAGGAATTGCATTTATGGAAGCGTTAATTAAACCTATGACCTGGAAGGATTTCCCCACAGAATATAAAATTGTATTCAAGATGATTAGGACTCCTTTTATTGGGTGGCTGATGCTTAGTGTGGCGAATATCTTTCTAAAAAAGGTGGTTCCTGATTCAATTATAAGAAAATTGAGCAAGGAAGAATATGATAATTACCTAAAACCGTTTCCAACGGTTGCAAGTAGAAAACCCGTAAGAGTCTGGCCACAACAACTTCCAATTAGTGGAAAACCTAAAAATATTTATGAAATAATTGATGCTTATAACAAGTGGTTAACAGAATCAGATATTCCAAAACTTTGTTTGTATGCTCATCCAGGAGCAATTATTACAAAAAAGGAGGTTGAATATGTTAAGAATAGTTTCCCTAATACGAAAATGGTCGATATTGGAAAAGGCAAGCACTATCTTCAAGAGGACAGTCCGCACATCATCGGAAAAGAAATTGCTAAATGGTTTCAAGAAATTTGATTGTTTCATCCACAGGCCCCATGCCGACCAAGACGGCCCCGCAAGGTGGTCTTTTCCAAGACCACTTGGACTCTAACCAAGTTTGAAACAACATGGATGCGCTGTGAATTGTGCTTGATCTGCCCTAGATTAGGGTTCATCAGTTAACAGAATAAAGTATGAATGCTTATAATCATATTGACCAACATATTCATCAGCTTTCACAAATTATTACCAAAGCGAACAGAACTTTCGTGCCAAAACAAGCAGATGACAGCCATACCAACCTATATTTTGATTCACTAGGTCGCAGAGTTTATGGCAGGTGGATTAACACCGAGAAAGGAAAAATCATACTTTCGCTAAACCTGGAATCATTTTCGTTTGAATGGATAAATAAAGCTTTGAAAGTTCTTCAAAGCCATTCCATCCAACACCAAACTTCATCTGAAATTGAACAAAGCATAGCAAATGCTTTGCCCGATATAGGATTAGAAGAAAAAGATTTCAGGAATGAACTACATTTTGTAATTACCAAGTATTCGTTTCAGAATGAACCCTTTTCAAATTTTGATCCTATTCAATTAGCACAATGGGAGCACTATCGCAATTTGGCAAATCAAGCTTGTCTTGCATGCTTGGGTTTGATGCAAACAACCAGTGAAATCCGCATTTGGCCTCACCATTTTGATACGGGTATCTACATTGAACCAACTAAAAAAATAGGTTTGGGCTTTGGACTGGCTATGGAAGATAATATGGTTGGATATCCATATTTCTACTTCTCTGGAAATGGATTAAATGGCTATGTTATTGATTACAACAACGCTCCTGAACTAAAATTAGGCCAATGGATAATCAACGACAATTGGAATGGAGCAGTCTTGCCATTACCTTATATAAAACAAAGAAATACCAAAGCAATTCAAGACTTCTTAAAAGCAGTAGCCCTATGGTTCTTATAAAATATTCGATACCTTCTTGGTAAAGAATAAAAAAAATTTGAATGAAAAACATCTAAACATGACTAGTAAAATCACTTGGCACAAAGTGCTGGACAATAAAAATGAGCTGGCGGAAAAACGTGTAATGACGGTAGAAGCTGGACATACACAGGTTTGCCTGACTCATTTTAATGATACCTTTAGCGCCCTTAACAACAAGTGCCCGCATCAAGGAGGGCCATTAGGTGAAGGTTCTATCGAAAACGGTTTGCTAAGATGTCCGTGGCACGGTTGGGATTTTAATCCATGTGGTGGTGTTTCCGAGGATTATGAAGATGGGCTGGAATCGTACCAGTTAAAAATTGAAGGTGCCGCAATATATGTTGGTATTGAAGAGGAGCCCGCTCATGAAGTAACAGTTACCGATGTTATGGCTGAAACAATGGTAAACTGGGGTGTGAACCGTGTGTTTGGCATGGTTGGACACTCTAATTTGGGACTGGCTGATGCCTTTCGCAGACTAGAAGAAAAAGGTAAACTAAAATTTATTGGAATCCGGCACGAAGGAGCTGCTGCCTTTGCAGCTTCGGCTTATGGTAAATTAACTGGTAAACCCGCCGCATGCTTCGCCATTGCAGGACCCGGGAGCACCAATATGTTTACCGGCCTATGGGATGCAAAAGTTGATAGGGCACCTATTCTTGCTTTAACCGGACAAGTGGCTACACAAGTAGTAGGAACCGGAAACTTTCAAGAAGTCGATTTGGTAAGAGCATTTCAAACTGTGGCTGAGTTTAACCAAAGAGTAGAGCACCAATCCAAACATGCCGAGTTAATGAGCTTAGCCATTAAACATGCCACTTTAAAAAGAGATGTTTCTCATCTCACTTTCCCCGACCAAGTTCAGGTTTTGCCGGCTAAGGATGAAAAACCACAAACCCCGGAAGGAAGAATCACACCACTTGATATCGCTCCCCCACAAGAAAGTCTTGAAAAGGCCTTAAATATGCTGAAAAAGGCCAGACGACCGGTCATAATTGTAGGGCACGGCGCACGTTTCAACATGGATAGTATTATCGAACTAGCCGAACAGTTGAACAGTCCTGTTATGACCACATTTAAAGCAAAAGGTCAGATATCAGATTCACATCGATTAGGCTGTGGGGTACTTGGAAGAAGCGGAACCCCCATTGCTTCTTACTTTGTAAATGAGTCTGATTTGTTGTTGGTTATAGGAGCTTCATTCTCTAACCACACTGGCATTACTCCAAAAAAACCTACAATACAAATTGATTTTGACCCTTTAGCATTAAGCAAATTCCATAAAATTGATTGTGCTGTGTATGGTGAGATTTCTCGATCTACCAAGCTGCTGAAAGAACAAAGTTCTCTATTTGTAGAAAACAAAATCAATCAAGAAGCAGAGATTGTAAAGCGCTGGGAGATTTGGCGTGCCGAAAAGAAAAATAGACTGTCCGAAGACAGGGGAAAAGGAATTAGCTCCATGGCTGTATTTGATGCACTTACCAAATTAGCACCCGAAAATGCCATCATGTGCGTAGATGTTGGCAATAACGCCTATTCCTTTGGCAGGTACTTTGAAAGTAAACAACACACTTTTTTAATGTCGGGATATTTGGGTTCCATTGGCTTTGCTTTTCCCGCTGCAATGGGAGCTTGGGCAGCAGTTGAAAAGGAAAGGCCAATTGTAGCAGTAGCCGGCGATGGCGGCTTCTGTCAATATTTGGCGGAAATGACCACCGCGGTAAAATATAAAATGCCCATCAAAACAATTATTGTTAACAATAACGAATTGGGGAAGATCAGCAAAGAACAACGTGCCGGCGGTTGGGATAAATGGGCGACGGATTTAGTAAATCCTGACTTTGCCCAGTATGCTAAAATATGCGGTGCCCTCGGAATAAAAGTTACTCAAAAAGGTCAATTGAACCATGCAATGCAGGAATTGTTTAAACATCAAGGTCCTGGACTGCTTGAGATCACCGCAGACGTAAAATTAATTTAAGATTGCCATGTAGTTACTTACAAAAAATCGATGTGCCCTAGGCCCTGAGGCTCGCGCTCCGCTCCTCACGCCCTGCGCGCGCCACTCGATTATTCTATTATTCAAATGTTCTATTCTTCCCCCATTCCCTTATCTTTGCAGCTTCAATTAATAAGATATGAGTAAATCAGAAGATAATCTTTTAAAAAAGATCGTCGGACATGCCAAAGAATATGGGTTTGTTTTTCCTTCCAGCGAGATTTATGATGGACTAGCCGCAACTTACGACTACGGACAATACGGGGTAGAGCTTAAAAATCACTTAAAGAAGTATTGGTGGGAGGCCATGGTTCAGCTGAATGAAAATATTGTGGGCATTGACACTGCAATATTTATGCACCCGACCACCTGGAAAGCTTCAGGACACGTGGACGCCTTCAATGATCCCTTAATTGACAACAAGGATTCGAAGAAAAGATACCGGGCTGATCAGCTGGTTGAAGAGTACGTAGTAAAGATTGAAAATAAGATTACCAAAGAGGAAATAAAAGCCGCCAAGCGATTCGGTGATAATTTTGATTTGGAACAATTCCGTACTACCAACCACAGGGCATTAAAGTATCAGGGTCAGATCGACTCAGTCAATCAAAGACTCAAAGAGGCCATGGAACAGGGGGCCCTGGATGATCTGAAAACCCTGATCGAGGAACTCGGGATAGCAGATCCCGTCTCAGGATCAAGAAATTGGACCGATGTCCGACAGTTTAACCTCATGTTTTCCACTGAGTTGGGTTCGCTGGCTGGAGAATCCAATAAGATCTTCCTGCGACCAGAAACTGCTCAGGGGATTTTTGTCAACTTCTTAAACGTACAAAAAAGCGGAAGAATGCGCATCCCGTTTGGAATTGCCCAAATAGGGAAGGCCTTCAGGAACGAAATTATCGCCCGCCAGTTTATTTTCCGCATGAGAGAATTTGAACAAATGGAGATGCAGTTCTTTGTGAAACCAGGAGAAGAGTTGGATTGGTATCAGGAGTGGAAAGAAAAAAGAATGAAATGGCACCAGACCTTGGGATTGGGAGCCGATAATTACCGGTTTCATGATCACTTAAACCTGGCCCATTACGCCAATGCTGCCTGTGATATAGAGTTCAAGTTTCCTATGGGGTTTAAAGAACTGGAAGGAATTCATTCGCGTACTGATTTCGACCTGAAGGCTCATGAACAATATAGCGGCAAGAAACTGCAGTTTTTCGACCCCGCGGAGGACAAAAGTTATGTGCCGTATGTAATCGAAACCTCTATAGGGTTGGATCGATTGTTTTTAGCGGTGCTGTCAAACTGTTACACTGAGGAAACCTTAAAAGACGGCAGTCAAAGAACCGTTTTAAAATTCCTTGCATCGCTGGCACCTGTAAAAGCAGCAATACTACCTCTGGTGAATAAAGATGGACTTTCTGAAAAAGCTCAGGAGCTGTTTGATCAATTGAGATTTCATTTTCTATGTCAGTTCGATGCCAAGGACGCCATAGGTCGTCGTTATCGAAGGCAAGATGCCATTGGAACCCCCTATTGTGTCACCGTGGATCACCAAACTTTAGAAGACAATACTGTAACCCTTCGGGAACGGGACTCTATGGAGCAGGAAAGAATATCCATCGGTAGCTTGACAGCAATACTACAAGAAAAGTGTTCGATGCAGCAATTGCTCAAACAACTCTAGCCAATGAACTGGGTACAACTTCTGTCCGGGAGTGATGACAAGACTTCCGGTACTTCGTATCGCAGTACTTTTGAGCGGGATTATGACCGGGTTATATTTTCATATCCATTCAGGCGTCTACAGGATAAAACACAGGTATTTCCACTTCCAGAACAAGATTTTGTTCATACACGACTTACTCATAGCCTGGAAGTATCCAGTGTGGGCCGCTCGCTGGGTAAAACCGTAGGTGAAGAACTGCTAAAAAAATACCCTAAGCTACTTGAAAACGGATTTAGTCAATTCGATTTTGGGGCCATTGTTTCAGCTGCATGTCTGACACATGACCTGGGAAATCCACCTTTCGGACATACCGGGGAACATGCAATTTCTGACTATTTCAGGAACCATTCAAAAGGGTTGTTCTTTAAGGACCTGGTGAATACCGATGAATGGGAGGACCTGATTAATTTTGAGGGAAATGCACAGGGTTTCAGGATACTTACCAACAAGAAGCATCAGGGCCTTAGACTTACCGACCCCACACTGGCGGCGTTCACAAAGTATCCCAGACAAAGTCGTCTGGACAAACTTCAGCCAAACAGACAAAGTCAGAAGAAATTTGGATATTTTCAAACAGAGAAATCCACCTTTAAAAACTTATCGATCAATCTAGGATTGTGCGAGTTGGACCCGGGTTTGTCCTGGTGCCGCCATCCTTTAGCATTTTTGGTTGAGGCTACTGACGACATCTGTTACCATATTATTGATCTTGAGGATGGTTGCCGACTGGGCCTGATCAATGAAAAGGAGACAATATCGTTATTCGCTGAAGTTTTAGGAGATAAGTTCAAACCCTCCAAATTACAGCAAATAGAGGGTAGGGACGAGCGTATTGGTTTGATGAGAGCCGTTTCAATTGGGTTACTAATAGATCAATGCGCTAAAGTGTTCATAGATAATGAGCAGGAAATACTTTCCGGTAGCTTCGATCAGGCATTAACAGATCTCATACCGACCAGAGATGTTCTTGGCGAGATCATAAAAGTATCAATAGAAAGACTTTATCGGTCTCCAATAGTGCAGGAAATCGAAGCTGGTGGATTTGAGGTACTAGGAGGATTACTAGAGTCCTATACGACTGCCTCATATAAGTTTTTGTTTCAAAACGAAGCAATGACCAGAAAGGAGCAGAGCGTGTTTAGTCTTCTGCCGGGTGGCCTTATAAATGCCATTTCCGCAGAAACTACCACATATGGCATGCTCCGTCAGATATTGGACTACGTTTCCGGCCTTACGGACCGACATGCCATTGGCATGTATCGAAAATTGAAGGGGATTTCGTTGCCGGGGTCCAGATGGACTGGGTAGGAATCCGGTAAAATATCCAACATTCAACATTCAATAAGCAAGGTCCAAGTACTACTATGCGCTTACTTTCTTATTACTTATTTAATGTTGGACATTGGAGATTATCCATCGGCTAATTATCTATCGGTGAAACTCTAAACCCACTAAAAATTGTTAGCTTTGTGCCTTATAAAATGTGGACAAAATTAGCTCATATTGTACTCAAATTTAGGCTTATTCTCATCATTGCGGTGGGATTGGTTACCATATTTATGGCCAGCCAGTTACAACATCTGGAGCTTTCGTATGATTTTGCAAAGGTGGTTCCAGCCAACGATCCAGACCTGCTTTACTTCAACAACTTCAAAGAAACTTTCGGCGAGGACGGTAACCTCATGGT
>CAZOJZ010000514.1:0-13698 GCA_964580205.1 uncultured Roseivirgaceae bacterium | reverse complement strand
GCGGTTCTTTAAGCTGTGGTAGCCTGGGGTTCTCAACTCTTGAATTCCTCTATGGCTTCTTTCCAAGTCATTACTACCAGTGAAGGTACAAACATTGGACCGACCACCTAAGACTAAGAATAGGAATGATGCTGATTAATGCAAGAGAAACTGCACTAAATGGTAAGTAAACAGTAAGTAGTACACATTTATTTCAAACTTATCAAGCCCGAATTAACGGGCCTAATTAACTTATTATTAGGTTGTTATACCTTTGATCCCCCTTCAGGAATCGAACCCATTGCACCACCTCCGGCAAGAAGGTATAATACTGCCATACGAATTGCCACGCCGTTTTCCACCTGTCCCAAAATAATTGAGTGCTCAGAGTCAGCGACATCGCTATGTAGTTCAACCCCGCGGTTGATGGGTCCAGGATGCATAATTGTAATGGGCTTCGGAAGTACATCCAGGCGTTTACGATTTACTCCATAGTAGAGCGAATATTCCCGAAGAGATGGGAAATATTTGATCTGCTGTCTTTCTAGTTGGATCCTCAGGATGTTAGCTACGTCGCACCATGCCAAAGCCTTATCTAAATCCAATTCCACATGCACTCCAAGCTGGCCTATATACTTTGGCAGTAAGGTATTTGGCCCACAGACCATTACTTCGGCTCCCAATTTTTGAAGAGCGAAAATATTGGACAATGCCACCCGGCTATGCAGAATATCGCCAACGATCACAACTTTCTTTCCTTCCACACTTCCCAATCTTTCCCTTATGGAAAATGCATCCAATAAGGCCTGCGTTGGATGCTCATGCGTACCGTCTCCGGCGTTGATAATATTGGCGTCAATGTGCTTGGAAAGAAAATGGGGCGCGCCAGCACTGCTGTGCCTGATCACCACCATGTCTACCTTCATGGCTAGAATATTATTTACTGTGTCCAGTAGAGTTTCACCTTTCTTCACTGAACTCTCGGTAGAGGAGAAGTTGACTACATCGGCAGAAAGTCTTTTTTCAGCCAATTCGAAAGATAGTTTTGTCCGTGTAGAATTTTCGAAAAAGACGTTTGCAATGGTGATATCCCTCAGAGAAGGGACTTTTTTGATGGGTCGATTAATTACCTCTTTGAAAGTATCAGCAGTTTGAAAAATTAAATGGAGATCCTCATGGGAAAGGTGTTTGATTCCTAATAAGTGACGAACGCTCAGTTGCGACATTGATTCAGTTGTTTACTAACCAAATATTATCTTTTTTAGCCCCCTGGACTTTCCATTCTACTAAAACCCTTTGTGAAGGCATGGTATTAACGTTTTTTCCTATATAGTCTGGTTGTATTGGCAGATCCCGGCTATACCTCCTGTTGACCAGAACCAGCAACTCTACCTTACTTGGTCTTCCAAATGCTATCATGGCATCCATGGCGGCCCTCACACTTCGTCCGGTATATAATACGTCATCCACCAGTACCACTTTTTTATTTTCAATAATGAATGGAACCGATGTAGTATTGGCTTCCAGCGGCACATCCCGTCTGCGGAAATCATCCCTATAGAAGGTGATGTCCAGAAATCCCATGGGTACCGGCTTACTAAGCAAGTTTTTCAGTTTCTGTCGTATTCTTTCAGCCAAAAAAACACCACGGGGTTGCAATCCTAATATAACCGTATTACTAAAATCCTGATGATTTTCAATCAGCTGTTGACAAAGCCGGCTTATGGTGATTTCTAGAAGGGGACCGTCAAGTATTAATCTCTTCTGCATAACGGGTGTGGCAAATATAGAAAAAAAGATGCTTAACAAACTCTTTAAGAGTCTTTAAAAATTAGTTAATGGCCCTCCACAGAAGTTTCTGCGTTATCTGAATCAAATGAGTAGACGATCTTATTAATGTAGAATACTTCACGGGTTACAACGACGCTCCCTCTCAGGTTTTTGATCTTTTGAACTCCGTATGCAAAAAAGTAGTCACCGTACCATTTTTTTAGCCCGCCCATTTCAGAATTTTTATTGCCCACAATATCATCTTCAAAAGCTAACTCGATCTCATTAAATGCTTTTCCCTCTAATACCTCATCACCCTGAATAATTTTAGACCTTATAATATTTTCGTAAGTGTATAATAGGATTATTTTACCCTCCTGAACATTGATACTGACCAATTGATCCAGTTGAAAACTTAATACATCATTGATTTCAAAACTGTTGTCATAAATCAGTTTGCCATCAGAATCAAAGGCAATAATTATTGCATGAGTATACTTATATCCTTCGAAGGCCTGATAACCAGGGAAATAAGTATAGCTTCCGTAGTATCCAGCACTCCCATATTTGGGGTAGAAAGCTTCCCCAATCATCAGGAAATTTCCGTTTTCTTTGATTATGTCGTGTACCATGAATCGGTAGTTCAACCTTACTTTTTTGCCCTGAACCTTTCGTCGTTCTACCCTTTTCTTAACTCGGGCAGCCCTTTTTGCCTTCATATAATTAAAAAAGTTCTTTAGGTCTCCATAGTTAAAATAGGTAATCTTTGGTTTTTCTTCTGAATTTGGATCAAGGTGAGCAATGTAGATACCACGCGAATATCTACTTCGCTTATGTGAGTAAGTTCCTACGACAAACTGATGTTTGTTAGTAAGGCTGGTAAATCGACCATACAGGATACTGGAATTAGGCAGGGGCTCCAACAGGGTGTTTTGTATTAGATCGCCATTTGCATTGAATCGTTTTATTGAAATGGTAGATAATTTCTCACGTGTCCTCTCTGTCATCAACACTGCAAAAGTGTTGGTTTCTTCGTCAATATTTAGTTCAATAAGCTCACTGTGGTTTCGATATATCCCGGGAAGTACCTTAATTTTTTGCCTGTCAAAGCTGTAGTGTATCAACGCTGGACGGTAGTTGACGTATCCGCCCAGCAGTGCGGCGTTCCCGATAATGGTAAATTCTGTGAGAGTTATCGGGACGATCTGCTTTATATCGAAATGAACGTCCTCACCAGTGTCCATGTTGATCTTGATGATCTTAAGGTCATCTTTTTGGTACTGGCCCATTCTGAAAAGAAGATATAAATGGTTTGCCCGGTACTCATAACCAAGCAATTCAGCCTTGTACTCGAGATAGTAGTTTTTAGTAAGTACATTTTGTAAAAGTGTATCCAGCCTTACCACCTCCCATGCTTTTTTTCTGGTTTCTGGTAGGTAATCCAGTTCACGGAAAAGTACAATACCCTTTTCCTTCATGGACATAACCGTGTAGTGATTATCTTCCCTCTCAAGCTCCACCTCTAGCCGCAGGGGTTGATTTACCTGCCCTAGGAGCGAACAGCTGTATAAAGCCAGGCCACAATAAATGAATAGGTATTTTATACCCATCAGTAGGGATTATTTACTCATATCTACAATACGATTAAACGCTGTCTTTCCCAATGACATCACCGAAAGTCTGCTTTGACGAACCAAGGCAATATCAGTCAAACCTGGGTCGGCTTTGATTTCACCGAGGGTTACAGGGTTTTTTAACTTGCTTAAAGGAGCAAGGTCTACTACCACCCACCGTTCGTCATCGGTAGTTGGATCTTGATAATATTCCTTTACTACCTTACTGATACCAACCACAGATTTTTCATTGACACTATGGTAGAACAGCACCTTATCGCCAACTTTCATGCTCTTCAAATTATTGCGCGCGGTGTAATTTCGGACGCCATCCCAGTAGGTACTTCCATCTTTCACCAAGTCGTCATAAGAGTATTCAGTTGGTTCTGATTTAACCAGCCAGTAGTTCATAGGAATCGATTATTTTAAGTTACTTAAAACCATAGCTTTCTAAATTACAAAATTTTCGGATACTATGTTTTTATTATCTTTACTGTATTTAATCCTGGTTAAAATAAGCATCAAACAATTATCACATTTTGGACAACAAGGAAATTATTCAAATTCTTAAGTTGACAGCCTCTCTTTTGGAGTTATACGGTGAAAATCAGTTTAAGGTACGTAGTTACCAAACTGCTGTTTACAACCTGGAAAGGAATGCTCAAGAGCTTATTGGACTTGGTGAAAAGCAGTTAACTGAGTTACCTGGAGTAGGGAAGAGCATTGCTGCCACTATTCGGGAGATAAGTCAGACTGGCGTCAGTAGTACCTTGGATAACTTATTGAAACAAACGCCAAAGGGAATCCTGGAATTGTTAAAGGTCAAGGGAGTTGGCGCCAGGAAGATTAAGACTGTCTGGGACCAGCTAGGGGTGGAAACGGCTGAAGAACTACTGTCTGCCGCCACGCGGGGGGAATTGGCTGAATTGTCAGGTTTTGGGAAAAAGACGCAAGATAGGATCCAGCAAATCATTAGCTTTTATTTATCCAATAAGCACCTGATACATTATAAGGATGCGGATCACCTGGGATTAGGCCTGGAACAGCAAATAAAATTACAATTTCCAGATGCCCGGTGGTCTCGAGCCGGATCGTTCCGAAGAAAAGTTGAAGTGGTCGGGAGCCTGGACTATGTCTGGGCCAGTGACAGTATTGGTGAAGCCGAGGATTTTTTAGACAGCATGCGGGGCCTGGATAAGAATCTCCAATTGTCTGGACCGTTAAGATGGCGGGGCGAATTCAGGGATAATTCTGAGTTATTGGATGTTCGGTTTTGTAACCTGTCGGAGTTTGGTGCCAAGCTCATCTATTACACTGGAAATATGGAGCATTTGGCACTTACAAATGAGCAAGGTAAGTCTCTTAGAGAGGTGCTGGAGCAATCTCATAGTGATGAATCAACCGCCTATAGTGAAATGGGATGGCCGGTGATAATACCGGAACTTAGGGAAGGCTTGTACGAGAATGAATTCCTGCCCGGGCACAAGATGGAAGACATACTTGTAACGGAAGACCTTAAAGGAATTTTGCATAATCATTCCACTTACAGTGACGGAAAGCACAGTTTGGAAGATATGGCCAGGGCATGTAAAGATTTAGGTTATGAGTATTTGGGTATAAGCGATCATAGTCAAACTGCGGTGTACGCCAATGGGTTGAATGAAGAAAAAGTATTGCAACAGCACCGGGAGATAGATAGACTTAATCAGGAATTGACACCTTTTAAAATATTCAAAGGAATTGAATCCGATATACTAAGCGATGGTAGTTTGGATTATCCTGAACCTATACTTCATACCTTTGACTTTGTGGTAGCCTCGGTGCATTTTAATTTGAATATGGACATTGATAAGGCCACAGAAAGGCTGCTAAGAGCTGTCAAGAATCCCAATACAACTGTTTTGGGACATCCTACCGGCCGTCTGTTACTAAAACGGGAAGGGTATCCCATCGATCATCAAAAGGTTATTGATGCCTGTGCCGTCCATGGAGTGGTAATAGAATTAAATGCTAACCCATGGCGCCTGGACCTGGATTGGAGATGGGTTCATTATGCGGTTGAGAAAGGCGTAAAGATAAGTATCAATCCGGATGCACATGAAATGGATACACTTGAAGATGTCTATTATGGCGTTTGCGTAGCAAGAAAGTCAGGTTTAACCAAAGTGATGACCTTTAATGCTATGAGTTTGGAGGAAATGGACCATTATTTAAGTACCAGAAAAAGCAAAATTTCCTTACACACCAATGTTTAGGTACTTTTATGGAACAAATATATTTAGAGATATTAACGTTTGTTATTAAAACGATTGATACATGAAATTGAATCATCTTACTCCTGAGGAAATCAGGGTTCTGGACCATAAAGGGACTGAAGCCCCCTTTTCAGGGAAATACAACGATCACGAGAATGAAGGTACTTACCTCTGTAAAAAATGTGATGCACCCCTATATTATTCCAAACATAAATTTAATTCACAGTGTGGTTGGCCCAGCTTTGACGATGAGATTCCCGGGGCTGTGAAGAGATTGCCCGATGCCGATGGCCGGCGCACTGAAATTGTATGTGCCTATTGTGGAGGGCACCTGGGGCATGTTTTTGAAGGTGAATTTCTAACTGATAAGAACGTTCGTCACTGTGTCAACTCTATTTCAATGAAATTTGTAGCTGAAATTGTCACACCAGGTTAGTAGACCTTTCATCGGTTAGCTATCAATCTGATCTGATTGCCTTATTATTACTATCTTATGGTTATGATCAATTACCAATATTTCCCCAACCTATGAGTAAAAAGCACAAAAAGCCCCAGGTGAAAAGCCACAGTTTGTTTACGGATTTTGATATTGACCTGTTCCGTTCCGGGAAACACTATAGGCTGTACCATAAACTGGGGTCTCATTTGCTTCAGGTTGATGGAAAAAAGGGAACGTATTTTGCAGTTTGGGCACCCAATGCTTCAAAAGTTGGAGTAATGGGCTCATTTAATGATTGGAAGGCAGAGCATTATCAGCTGCAGCCCAGGTGGGACGAATCAGGTATCTGGGAAGGATTTATTCCCGGCGTCAAGAAGGGTGATACCTATAAGTATGAGATAAAGAGCAGTATCGGTGGCGCAAGGTTGGAAAAAGGGGACCCCTTCGCCTTACTTTGGGAGGTACCCCCGAAAACCGCCTCAGTAGTATGGGACCTGGATTATAAATGGAAGGACAAGAAATGGTTGAAGGAGAGATCAAAAAAGAACAATCTCAAATCTCCAATGGCGGTTTACGAGGTCCATTTAGGTTCATGGAAAAGACATGAGGACACGGGTCATAGCTTAAGTTATTTGGAACTGGCCAAGGATCTTGTATCCTATGTTCAGGAAATGGGATTCACTCATGTAGAGCTAATGCCGGTTATGGAACATCCATTCTTTGGTTCATGGGGGTATCAGATTACAGGATATTTTGCCCCCAGTGCAAGATTTGGGACACCTCAAGAATTCATGCACCTGGTCGATAGTTTTCACCAGGCGGATATTGGAGTGATCCTGGATTGGGTTCCGTCACACTTCCCCAATGATGCCCACGGCCTGGCAGAATTTGATGGTTCACATTTATATGAACATGCAGACCCCAGGAAGGGATATCACCCTGACTGGAAAAGTTATATTTATAACTATGGTCGCAACGAGGTGCGGGCATTTCTGATCAGCAATGCAGTTTTCTGGTTAGACTATTTTCATGCTGATGGATTACGTGTGGATGCAGTAGCGTCAATGCTGTATCTTGACTATTCGCGGAAAGAAGGAGAGTGGATCCCCAATGAATATGGAGGAAGGGAAAACAACGAGGCCGTTTCCTTACTACAAGAGATGAACTCGGAAGCCTATGGTTCATTCGAGGGTATTCAAACTATTGCCGAGGAATCTACTGCATGGCCGGGGGTCTCCCGACCAGTTGATACAGGGGGGTTGGGATTTGGGATGAAATGGATGATGGGTTGGATGCACGATAGCCTGGAGTATTTTAAAAAAGATCCTATTTACCGACAGTTCCATCAAAATGATATTACCTTCAGTTTGGTTTATGGTTTCTCAGAAAATTTTATGTTACCCCTGTCTCATGACGAAGTAGTACATGGAAAAGGGTCGCTACTAGACCGCATGCCTGGAGATGAGTGGCAAAAGTTCGCTAACTACCGATTGCTTTTTTCGTACATGTACACTCATCCGGGAACCAAATTAATGTTTATGGGCTGTGAATTCGCCCAGTCTACTGAGTGGAACCATGACCAACAACTGGAATGGCATTTAAAGCAATACCCGGTAAATGAGGGGGTGTCCAATTGCATTAGAAGCTTAAACCTAGTGTATAAATCCGAACCAGCCCTGTACGAGAAAAGTTTTGATCCTGAAGGGTTTGAATGGATAGACTTGGGTGATTCCAAAAACTCAATTTTGGTGTATGTGCGCAAGGGTTTAAATGAATCAGAGAATCTGCTGGTAGTAGCCAATTTCACTCCAAAGCCGCATGACCAATACCGGGTAGGTATCTATGGTGCTAAAAAGTGGGAGGAAATCTTTAATTCTAATGCTACTGATTATGGCGGGACGGGTACACATCAAAACAACCTGGTCGCCAGGGAGGATAAGCCAAGTCATGGAAGGGAAAGCTCATTGAATCTACAGGTGCCACCACTGGCGTTGATAATCATGAAAGGTGAAGCATGAACAAATATTTGTGTATTCATGGACATTTCTATCAGCCACCCAGGGAGAATGCATGGCTGGAGGAAATAGAATTGCAGCAGTCCGCCAACCCATTTCATGATTGGAACGAGAAAATCACCCATGAATGTTATCGTCCAAATGCCACTTCAAGAATATTAAACGATCAGGACCGGATCACCGACATAGTAAATAATTACTCCAAGATCAGCTTTAATTTCGGGCCCACTTTACTGTCCTGGATGGAACAGTATGTCCCGGATGTATATGCGGCAATATTGCAGGCTGACCGAATGAGCATGGAATATTTTGGGGGGCATGGATCTGCTATGGCTCAGGTTTACAATCATATAATTATGCCCCTTGCCAATGGGAGGGATCAAAAATCTCAGGTGATTTGGGGATTGCAGGATTTTAAAAGCAGATTCGGACGCGAAGCCGAGGGGATGTGGCTGGCAGAAACTGCGGTTAATATTCAAACCCTGGAAACCCTTGCCACTCACGGAATTAAATTTACCGTGCTGGCACCGCGTCAGGCACTTAGATATAGAAAATCGGGTACGTCCGACTGGACCAGAGGTATCGACAGTAAAAGACATTATGTATGCAAATTGCCCAGTGGTAAAAAAATAATTTTGTTTTTCTATGACGGGGACCGTTCTCAGGAAGTGGCCTTTAAGGGTATATTAAAAAATGGCCGTGAATTTGCTGAAAGCCTTGTTTCTAGTTTTGATGACCGTCAAGAGCCGCAGTTGGTGCACATTGCCACAGACGGTGAAAGCTATGGACATCATCACCGGCATGGAGATATGGCGCTGGCCTATTGTTGCCAGTATATCGAAGCCAACGGATTGGCCCAGTTGACCAATTACAGTCAGTTTCTGCACATGGTAGAAGCTGAGTATGAGGTAGAAATCCACGAGAATTCTTCCTGGAGTTGCGTTCATGGGATAGAAAGGTGGAGAAACAATTGTGGCTGTGGGAATGAATCTGGATATCATCAGCAATGGAGGGCCCCGCTGAGGGAGGCTTTAGATTGGTTAAGGGATCAATTGGCGGATATATACCAGGAACAAATGAAAGTCTATCACCAGGATCCCTGGAAATTACGAAATGAATACATACAGGTTATTCTAAATCGTGGAGAAGATTTTGTTAATGGATTTTTGAAGATTCATTGTGGCAAAAAACTGCAAGCAGTTGATCGGACGCAAATAATTCGTTTACTGGAAATGCAGCGCCAGTCAATGTTGATGTTCACTAGTTGTGGTTGGTTCTTCGATGAGGTGAGCAGGATTGAAACCATCCAAATCCTACAATATGCGGATAGGGCCATTCAGCTGGCAGAACTAATTGCAAACATTAACCTGGAGCATGAGTTTATGGAAATGTTGTCCAAAGCAGAGAGCAACCAGGTGAATTTAAAGAACGCTGCGATCATATATGAAAGGCAGATGCGCCCGAAGCGAATTAACCTGACCAAAGTGGGGATGCACTACGCAGTCGCATCATTATTTGATGATAACCCGGAGCAATTAAGAATCCTAAACTACTCCTGTAGTAGTGATCCTTTCGAACGTTACTATGCAGGAGTGCAGATACTTGCCATTGGCCGCACTCATATAAAGTCTATGGTAACTTTTTCCGAAAAGCAGTTTAGTTTCGCGGTGCTATATATCGGGCAGCACCATATTATTGGGAGTGCTTCGAGTATTTCCGAGGGTATTTTTAATGAAATGAAGGTGAAAATAGTGCAGGCATTCAGCGATAGTAAAGTTTATCGGGTAGTAGACATTATGCAACAATATTTTGGCGGTTCCAACTTTTCATTTTTTGAACTTTTTAAAGACGAACGTACTAAAGTATTAAAGAAAATATTGAAGTCTAGCGTGAGCAGCGCTGCCGATTCCTATAAGCGTATTTTTGAGCGTAATTACAATCTTCTCAATGTCATACAAGCTGCTGAATTTGCAGTGCCCTCTGTTATAAAGAGGAATACTGAGATAGTAATAAATATGGAACTTCATCAATCACTGCAAAAACCTGAAGCCGATATTGAGAAGCTGAAGCATTTGGTACAGGAAGCAAAGAAGTGGCAAATTCCTGTAGAGAAAAATCTATTATCATTTGAGGCCACCAACAAAATAAACGGCATGATTGAAAAGTTCTCACAGCAGTCAGAGGACGCTGGAATTTTTAAAGACATCAGTCAGGTACTATCATTGGTGGAAACAATTGATCTTGACCCTTCATTAAATAAATTGCAAAATCAGTTGCTGCAAATTAGCCGGGAATTTGCCCGGGTTTGGGCCGGGTCGAAAGAGTCGAGGCATACCTCTTTACTGCGGGCACTTCAAGAATTAGCTACAGAAGTTCAATTGGATATTACCGTTCCCGAATCCATATCTAAACAATAAAAAAACCTGAACCCTACGGTATAAAAACCGACCTAATCAAAAAGCACCCCATGTGGAGTGCTTTAAATGTTTTTTACTGAATGTATGGCCAGAATACTAGTTTATTCTATTTTTTTTACGTTCACAGCATTCATGCCTTTTTTCCCTTCAACCAGATCATAACTAACGTGATCATTTTCTTGGATTTGTTCAGTCAATCCAGAAACATGAACGAAAACTTCATTTTCTGATTCATCTTCTGTAATAAAGCCATAGCCTTTGCTTTCATTGAAAAATTTTACTGTACCGGTCATAATAAGAATAATAAATTGAATTAAGAGTTGACTAAAGGTATAAAAAAACTGTTAACTTTATTATAGTATCCCTAATAATATGAAGTACCTATATCTGGTTCGTCATGCTAAGTCTAGTTGGGATTTCCCGGAGTTGTCTGACTTTGATAGGCCACTAAATAAAAGAGGAAAAAGTAACGCCCCCGATATGGGGCTTCGTCTGGCAGCCAGGGATCTGGAGTTGGATGTTATAATATCCAGCCCTGCCAACAGAGCAATTACAACCTCTCAAATGCTTGCGGAGCAACTTGACTTCTCCCGGGAGAAAATAATGCCAGATGATGGCGTTTACCATGCTACCGGATTCGCTTTAGTGGAATTGATTACAGCATTACCGGACAATTTTAAGAGCGTTATGATGGTCGGTCACAATCCTGGCTTTACTGATTTGGCCAATTACCTTAAAGAACCTGATTACTATATAGGGAATGTCCCAACCTGCGGAGTAGTGGCCATCGAATTTGCCGTGAATCATTGGACAGATGTAAGTAAACACGGCGGACGGATGTTGTTCTATGACTATCCCAAAAAAGTACTGTAGTGTCATTTCGCAGGTGATATGACACTAGTTTCATCTATTCAGTTGAGTTTTCCAATTGATCTTCCAGCCGTTCCGGTAGATTTTCATCCACCCACTGCTTGAAGTTTCCGCTATAGCCTGCTACTCCCTGAAGCTCAGAGATTTTCTCCTGGATACTACTAATGGTTTCGGGTAATAAATCCTGTTTGCCTAATATATGATCAGCGATATCAAAAACCTGTTGCTCTATCTGGTTTTCAGAACCCCTTAGCCAGTTTTCATAATCTTCTTCCTGCCAATTGAAATGGCACTCCATAACGTCCAAGGCGATCTTTTTGCCATGGATCATGGATTCTTTGATATTACCTCTTCCGGTAACAGCATTTCCCAGGGCAAAAACATTCTCGTAACCTTCCAACCGGCAGTACTCGTCCTCATTTACGGCAAATGTAGCACCCTTGTCGGGAATGCCAGGTATTTTTTCCGGCAGACTTCCGATAGAACTAATTACCAGAGGAGACATATATTCCTTTTGTTCGCCTTCTACAGTCAATACCTTCCCGTTTTCAATTTTGGTTTTCTGAAAAACAATACCTTGTAGTCGGTCGCCAATAACAATTATGTCTGTTGGTGACCAGCAAGGCTCAAATCGAAACAGATATTTTTTTAAAAAATTATCCATTATCTTTTTTCGAACCAATTGTGCTTTTGCCAGTTGTTCTTCGGTTTCTGTTGGGAGGGGGGACAGAGGCATGTCTATATCCCTTCGCCTGTAGAATAAGGTGCACCCTTTTAGACCCAGGTCCTTCAGGGTATACCCAAGTTCATCAAGGACTTTACTAATACTGCGGTCAAGGGTGAACATATCTACTTCATGTCCCCTTTCTTTCAAGGCCACTTGAACAGTTTCTATCATAATTATTTTAACCACATCCAAAGAGGCCAGGCCTCCACCAATGACTATGGCGTCATCAACAATTTGGAACTGTGGACCGCTATAGCTTGGTTCGTGATAATGATTGAACCAATAAACCAGTGGGTTTTGGTAATAGAGTCCTTTATTTACATAGTGGTCAATACCATCCACGGGCAAAGGACGGTCCTTCCAGGCCCCGGTAGCCAATAGTACCGCAGAAAACCCCCAGTTATTAACCACATCTTGAAAATCAATGTTCTCACCCAATCGGACATTTGGGACAAACTGTACATTTGGATGTGAAAGTTTCTCATTGATCTTTTCTTCTTCCTTATCTCTTAATTTATCATGCCACTTTGGGAGCCCGTCTTCTATTTTTCCATAGGGCAGCATATTTTGATCAAACACCACTATCCTAAATCCCCTCTTTGCCATCTGATACGCTGCTTCGGATCCTGCAACGGCTCCGCCGAATATTACCACAAAATGATGGCCTGTATCTACCATTGATTTTGGTTATTTATGAATACGTTATTTTACTTCCCAGATATTTCCACTACGTAAAAGTTCATCAACACTTTGGAAACCGGCTTTTTCTAGACTCAGTTGATATTGTTGTTCCACTAGTTGATCGTAGGTCGGTGCCTTTACCGCCCTGATGATTCCCAATGCCATAGGAAAATGTGGAGGGCTCATTCTGATCAGCATGTTGTGAATAGTGGTATCAGATTCGTTGACGTCATGGACCAGAATGTCATTTTCTTGATCACCGTTTTCTCCAATGTTAACTACTTCCAGTTTGAATCCATTGAGACGCAAGCCCTTGTCTTTTTCTTTTCCGAACAACATAGGTTCTCCATGTACCAGGTGCAATTGAAAATCATCTTTGTGGTCTTTTCCCGTTACTGCTGCGTGGACTTTATCATTAAATATAACACAGTTTTGAAGAATTTCTATTAGGCTCGTACCCCGATGCTGAGAAGATTCTACAAAGATTTGGGTCATTAATTTGGGATTGGTATCGATAGTCCGTGCAAAAAAAGTACCTCCTGCTGCCAAGGCCAGTTCCCCGGCGCTAAAAGGTTGTTCGATACCTCCCATCGGAGTTGACTTTGTAACCAGCCCAAATCTACTGGTAGGACTATATTGACCTTTGGTTAGCCCATATATTTCATTATTGAAAAGAAGAATATTGATATCTATATTTCGCCTTAGTGCATGAATAAAGTGATTGCCTCCGATAGCCAGGGCATCACCATCTCCGGTAATTTCCCAGACATTCAATTTGGGGTTGGCAAGTTTTACTCCCGTGGCTACCGCCGGTGCCCTTCCGTGAATGGTGTGAAAACCATAGGTATTCATATAGTATGGGAGGCGGGCTGCACATCCGATGCCGGAAATGAAAACAAAATCCTCTTTTTTCTCAGGGATTTGAGGGAGTG
>CAZOJZ010000513.1:0-1908 GCA_964580205.1 uncultured Roseivirgaceae bacterium | reverse complement strand
GAGGCCAAGATCAAATGTAGACTAGCCGGTATATGTGAGGCTTCCGACCTGATAACTCCCTTCCAGCGGAAACTAGCTTCACTCGAAATCCAGTCGAGCTTAAAAGGCACTACATGAGGCCGTTTTTGAGTTTTCACACAGCCTAGGCCAAAAGCGGCCGGTCGTTGTGGAGGCATAATGCTGTATCGGTTGTTATCAACTATAATTAAAGAATGGCTTTTACATACGTATAAACGAGAATTATTTTTTGTATTTACTAAGAACTGGTTTGCCAGGGTAAACATCATTTACTATTGTATCATTTTTTAACACAAATACCCCATTTACGATGACATGTTGAACTCCATTAGAATAGGCCAGCCCATTCTCAAAAGTCGCATTATCAATTATCGTTTGAGAATCGAATACAGTGATATCCGCATCAGCCCCAACCTGTATTCTACCTTTCATTCTCATAGAAGGAGCTACTTCTTCAAGTCTTTGAGCAGGTAACAAGGTCATTCTGCTGATTGCATCCATAAGGGATAATACTTTTTCTTCGCGTACATATTTTCCCAGTACCCTTGAAAAAGTACCTGCGGTTCTGGGATGCGCATTTGGTGAGTACGGCATCCCATCGGAGGCAATAATAACTTTCTCTGATGCGATACCTTTCCTTATCCATTCGGGTTTCATTTTATGTAGAATTACCCAGCCACCGCTTGCTCTATACTTGTCAAATTTCTCTCTTGTAAGTCGTTCACCTGTTTCCACCCATTGAAGATCTCCATATGTTATACCCTGAACTTCCTGCCAACCATCATCAAATAAGGCAGAACTAATATTGGTAGAACTTGCAGTATAAGGGTACATTTCCATTGAGATGTCAAATCCCCTCATTTGGGCTAAATGGACCATTTCGATAGCCAGATCAATCTCATTCAAAGAGATACTATTGATATGACATATGTGTAGAGGAGCCCCAGTAACCACAGCATCAGAAATGACTTGCTGGACTGCCATGGTTTTGCCTTGCCGTACATGTGTTATGATGGGAACATCCTTTTCACTCGCAAACTGATATACACGAAAGACCTCTTCCCGGTTTGCCTCGGGGACATAGCCTACCGGTACCGCAATTCCCAGGGCACCGCTTTCAAGAGCGTTTTGAAGGCTATTTAGCATCTCGGGCACTTTATTAGCTGGAAGTGATATATAGCTTGAAGACAAAAAAGTACCAATGGGCAGATTTGCCTCCTGCCAACCTACTTTGCTTACCAATTCTTCAAATTCCGAAATGTCATCCTTAGTTTCCTCAATAACAGCCGCCCTGCTATATGTCCACGATGCGCTTGCTCCATAATTAATCAACATTTTTCCTGCTATCGAATGATGCCATGCCTTCAAAAAGGGCTTTCCTGCCTCTAGTTCAAAAAAAGTTGTTACTCCGTCATGAATCTTATATGATTGTTCAGTAATTCCCATTCCATGTACATGCAAATCAATGAATCCAGGAACTACAGTCAATCCGGCAACATCCATTATTTCAATACCTTTTAGTGGCTCAGATGAAATTTCGGCAATTCTGCCTCCGGAAATGCCCACATTCTTAATATCGTTTAGTCCCGTTTCTGGATCAATAACTCTTCCTCCATTTAAAACAATATCAAATTCACGACCAGATTGTGCATCTACTTCATGGGTTAAGAAGCATAATAAGAGAAGAAATCCTAGAACCGGTTTGAACATCGAACCTTGATGATATAATGTTCTCAAATTAATATGTCTGAATAGCCACTTACGTACTCATAAAGAGCATCATGCTCTTTATAGCCGTATGCTGAAGTTAACAAATCCTCACGTTAATGTACAGTATCACATGGACATTCCCACCAGCCCCTTTGGGTCGTTTCCGGACGTTCGGTGAAT
>CAZOJZ010000512.1:0-7465 GCA_964580205.1 uncultured Roseivirgaceae bacterium | reverse complement strand
TTTCTGTTTTACTAGCTGGTTGTTGAGTTTTTTACCAGCCTCCGGAGGTGGCATCTTAGAGTAACCCGCAAGTTTCTCTCTGAACAATTCGTCTATTTTTTGCTCATTCATTGTTTGTGACCTTAGATTTTATGAATTCTTCGTCCTTTAATAATTGCTTTTGTAACAAACCTCTGGCCCTGCTTAACTGTGATTTACTGGTGCTTTCACTGATCTTCAGAAGCTCCGATATTTCCCTGTGACTATAACCTTCGATGGCATAGAGATTGAAAACAGTACGATATCCAAGTGGTAGCTTGCAAACCATTTTCATAAGGTCATCCGCTTCCAAATGATCAGCGGACCACCTCAAATTCGATTGGTACTCAGCAGTCTCCACGTCCATTTCCAGATACATGGTCCTTTTCTTTCTTAAATGACCTAACGCCTGATTTATCATGATCCTGCGTAACCAACCCACTAAGCTTCCTTTTCCAGAATAACTGTCTATTTTATCAAATGCTTTCATAAAGGCTGTTATCATTACGTCTTCCGCCTCGCTTACCTCCCTAATATAGCGCAAACACAACGGATACATGATTGGGGCAAACTTCTCGTAGAACAAGCGTTGGGCCTTTTCATCTCGTTGACAGCAGGCTTTGGCAAGCGCTTCTTCTGATAAGGACTTGTAAAGTTTCAACCCCATAAATATCCCTCTATACTATTGATGCGAATTTACTAACATGCGTTGCATGCTGCAGAAAATAAACCAGGGTTCAGCACTAAATGGCGGTGAATAAACTATGCCAGGCAAGGTAGTCAGGAACCACAGGGCTCCAATTACTTTGCTGTTTGAGAAGATCTGCCAGTGCAAATGCGCTTTCGGGCTCTCCATGAGTTATAAATATGTGCTCTGGGCTTTGCTTAAAATTGCTTAACCAACGCAGCAACTCTGACTGGTCGGCATGAGCGGACAATCCGCTGATTTGTCTGACTTGGCAATTTAATGGCATGTCGCGACCGAAGATGCGGATGGTGGGCTCTCCGTCCAGAATTCTTCTCCCTCGGGTTCCGTACGCTTGATAACCCACAAATAGAATAGTGTCGTTTTTGCGGGGCATTCGATGGTACAAATGATGTACGATACGCCCCCCGGTACACATTCCGCTGGCGGATATAATGATCGCGTTTTTTTTGATGGTATTTATGGCTTTACTTTCTGCGGAAGTTTTACAATACTGAAGTCCCTCATAGTCAAATACCGAAGCTTCCAGTTCACTTTCCCTTAATTTATGTTCATCGAAGTGTTTCTTATATATATCAGTAACACTAATTGCCATAGGGCTGTCTATATAAACTGGTATGTTGGGTATCTTGTTTTCTTCCAATAGCTCCTTTAGATAATAGATTACCAGTTGCGTACGACCCAAAGCAAAAGCCGGTATTAAAATACATCCCTCCAAAGTAATTGCTTCTGACACAATCTCAGCCAGTGCTTCTTTAGGTGAAGTAGATGGGTTGTTTTTGTCACCGTAGGTGGATTCGACAAACAAGGCGTCCGCCTGAGAGATAACTTCAGGGTCTCTTAATACCGGCTGGTTGTATCTTCCCAGGTCACCCGAGAACACCACCCTCTTGGTTTGAGATTTGCCGGCGATCTCTATTTCAATAATAGATGAACCCAATATGTGCCCGGCATTCCTGAACCTGAATTTCACCCCTTCTTTTAGACTTATCCAGGTATTACTGCTTTGCGGATTTAAATGGGAGAATAGTGCTGTTACATGGTCAACTTTATACAGGGGCTGAGGGTCTTTGTGTTTGGAGTAGCCCTTCCTTTTGGCATATTTAGCTTCTTCTTCCTGGATTTTTGCAGAGTCCTTTAGCATAATCTCCATTAGGTCGCGGGTGGCGGCTGTACAATACACCGGACCCTGAAATCCTTGACGGAATATTCGTGGCAAAAAACCGATATGGTCAATATGACTATGGGTGATAATGACAGCGTCCAGATCTTCAGGGTTTTGTGGAAGATCCTCCCAGTTTCGTGCTCTCAGTTCTTTGACCCCTTGAAATAAACCGCAATCTATCAAAAGTCTAAACCCTCCGATGTCCAACAGGTATTTGGATCCCGTTACGGTTTTGGCGGCCCCTAAGAATCTTACTCTTACATCCATAGTTCAAGGACTGAAGGACTGAAGGATTGAGTACAGTTCTGAGTTTTGAGTTCTAAGTTTTTTATTTAACCTCGTCCCTCGTCCTTCGTCTCTATCTCTCTAGTTTTTATGACTGCCGTCACAGTAAGGGAAATTTGCTGATTTTGTGCAACGACAGAACGCCACACTTTGTTTGGTTTGTGTATGGCCCTCTTCATCCAACACTTCACAATGCCCTTTTATAATAAGTGGACCTCCTGACATTAGCTGTACTTTAACTGATTCTGTTTTCATGGATTTGTCTTCTTGTTTTTTTATTGATAAAGCCCCGGAGGGACATTTGTTGACTTGTTCTACGATAGCTTCACTGGTTGCCTGGCTCACATCAATCCATGGTTTACGATTTGGGTCGAAGACCTTGCCTAATCCATGTACGCACATAGCTGAGTGTATACAAAGGCTGGGTTGCCATACTACCGTCACTTCATCATTTGTATATTCTTTTATAGCCATCATCCTATTTTTTTAATGGAACCGCTACCTGAGGTTTTATTACTTAGTTTCGCGGGATTTCCCCGATAATAGATATTACCACTACCACTTACCCGTGAATCCAAACTGTTGTCAACTTGTACCCGGCAGTTTCCTGACCCACTGATTCGTACCTCGCAGTTCTCAGAAGCAAGATTTTCTGCATCAAGATTGCCGGATCCACTTATGGACAGTTGCGTGTTTCTTGCTGAACCTCTAAGGTCCATATTGCCTGATCCTGAAATCTTGCTCTCAAGATCAACGGTTTTTATGTCCAAATCTACTTCCCCGGATCCACTGATCCCTACATACATGGTTTTGGACTGTAAAGAATTTTCACCCTGTATTTTGCCAGAACCGCTTACGGATAAGTGTTCGAAGGTAGGGTTGGTAATGTATATTTTGACATTCTTGGCTTTCCAGCTTTTCCACCAATTCCAGTCATTGTCTTGTTTGATTACCAGAATACCTCCTTTAACTTCAGTCTCAATATGTTCAAGAGCATCTTCGGAGGCTTCAATAACTACTGAAGAGGTATTACCTTGCGTCACATATAAATTTGCGGCCATTCCTAAATTAACCCCTTCAAAGCGTCCAACATTTCTGGTTTGTTTTTGGGCAACCGCTGAATTGTCTGTCAATATAGATAGCACTAAGATAAAGAGTACTTGTATGGATGATTTCATAATTATTAAGTTTTAACTATATATTTAACTATAGAACTAAATATATAGATAACACACAGCCCTGACAGGTTGCACCTTAGTCCATTTTTTTCTTATTTAAGATAGGGCTTTATGGTTGTTTCTTCAAATTCACACCGTGGTTTTTACCTTTTCCCATCGCTTGAGTTGCCAGTAAATAGTGGCAGTGGTCAATTGATTACCCTGTAAATCATGGATCATTACCCGACAGGGCACTGTGACGCTATCCTCATGTTCCAGAGGGCGGTAAATATTTTCCTCTAACCATTGGTTAGACACTTTGAATTTTGCGGTAGCATCCATTTTACCCTGGTAATGATATTCAATGTCAAGTCTTTGAAGAATGATCCGGTAATTTTTGGTGCCCAAAACGTTTAGTAGCATCAGTCCGGTAGTAAATTCCGACAAAGTGGCCAGGGCAGTCGCATGTAAACCTTTGATGTGATTGAAATTGTTTTTTTTATACGGAATTAAGGTCTTGACTTCTTGGTCAGAGATTTCCATCACCCTAAATCCATGAGGTTTATTGAATGGTATCATTCGGTTCAACGCCAGATTCAAAACCCATTTATAAAACTTTGAATGCTGGGCTTTTTTAAACAAAGTATCTGGACTGAACATTAAGTGAATTATTGAATTAATGATTGATTATATCTGACTTAATTAGAAAAAGACCTATTTTGTACTAACCAAAGTACCAGATTTAATCAACAAACTCAATCCAACAGTCCATCAATCCCTCAGTCCTTCAGTCCTTCAACCCCTCAGTCATTTAGCATGTTTAGCTATTGGGAACAGCAAAGTTTTACAAATTATCATTACGTGGTAGTTGGTGGCGGGTTGGTGGGTTTGTCCACCGCCCTAAGTTTGAAAGAGCTTCATCCACAGGCATCAATATTAATTTTGGAGCGTGGAGTGATCCCAAGCGGAGCTAGTACCCGAAACGCCGGTTTCGCATGTTTTGGAAGTCTTACCGAGCTACTGTCGGATATTGCCGCTTTGGGTGAAAAAGGTGCGCAGCAGTTGGTTGCGGACCGATGGTTGGGACTTCAAATGCTGAGGGAAAGGATTGGTGATGATCTGTTGGGATACCAATGTTACGGAGGATATGAGCTTTTGTTTACTGAGAATTTGGAATCTTTGGAAGCGCTGGAACGTGTAAATGACATACTCCATCCTGTATTCAATCAACAGGTTTTTTCCACTCGTTCTGAGTTGATTGATCAATTTGGTTTTAACCAGGAAAGAGTGATTGGTCTGGTGGAAAACCCTCTGGAGGGACAGTTGCACGCTGGGAAAATGATGAGATCACTTATGAATCTGGCGACAGCGCAGGGTATTGATTACCTGACAGGGGCAACAGTAAAAAACTTTGAGATAACCCCCGACGGGGTCTGTTTAAATGTTTCTTCAGTTGACCCTGAACCCATCCGGTTCAAAGCACAGCGAGTGACGGTTTGTACCAATGCATTTACCCATCCACTACTTCCAAAATTGGATATTCAGCCCGGCCGCGGTATTGTTCTGATTACGAAACCACTGCAGAATCTGAAATTCAAAGGAGTTTTTCACTATAAACAGGGGTATTATTATTTTCGCAACGTGGGTTCCAGAGTACTATTCGGTGGAGGAAGGGACTTGGATATGGAAGGTGAAGAAACCACTGACTTCGGAATTAACGATCAAATCCTGGGACATTTACAATATGAAATGTCTCATTTAATATTGCCAGATCAGGATTTTGAAATAGATAGTATTTGGTCTGGTATCATGGCATTCGGTAAGGATAAAACGCCATTGGTAGGGCTTCATTCACCTGAGGTTGGTTATGCTGTTAGATTGGGAGGGATGGGCGTGGCTTTGGGTAGTCTGGTTGGGGCCCGTTTGGCCCGTCTGATATGTTTAAATGCTGAAAATGTTTAACTTACCAGCTTTCGAATAATCCATGCCCGATAATACCCCCCGTCAAGCTAGTTTATTGCAAGCTTTCATTCCAGTAACGGTACTCGTGGTTATGCTAGGAACCAATGTTTATCTTTTTGGTTCAGCTTCACTTGACGGATCTAACCAGATTGCTTTACTGCTTAGTGCGGCCATTGCCGGGGTAATTGCCATTCGACTAAGTGTGGAGTGGCAAGCAGTTTTAAAGGCCATTGTAAAAAGTATCAGTTCCGCCATGTCCTCAATCTTGATCTTACTATTAATTGGCGCCTTAGCTGGCACCTGGTTGATCAGCGGCATTGTACCGGTTATGATATATTATGGTTTACAAATCTTAAATCCTACCATCTTTCTGGTGGCCGCTTGTGTGGTGTGTGCCTTGGTATCACTGGCAACTGGCAGTTCCTGGTCCACGGTGGCAACCGTCGGCATAGCTCTACTAGGAATTGGCCAGACATTAGGTTTACCAGATGGCGTAGTTGGTGGGGCCATCATAAGTGGTGCCTACTTTGGAGACAAAATGTCTCCCTTATCGGATACCACTAATCTGGCTCCCGCTATGGCCGGCACTGATTTATTTACCCACATTCGATACATGGCGTACACCACAATTCCCAGTATTTTAATAGCACTGGGGATTTATCTGATCATCGGTTTTTATACAGATGCCAGTGGAACGGTAGGGGAGGTAGAGGAAGTATTGGGGGCCGTCGAATCTAAATTTTACATCACTGGTTGGGTGTTTCTGGTGCCATTGGCGGTGATATTGATGATTGTTAAAAGGGTCCCTGCGCTACCCGCGCTATTAGCAGGCGTGTTATTGGGGGGACTATTTGCAATCATTTTCCAGCCTGCCATAGTAAATGAAGTGTCGGGTATTGATGATAACTTTCTGAAATCATCATATGTTGGGGTAATGCAGTCAATGTACGGAAGTGTGTCGGTTACCACCAGTCACCCCATGGTCAACGAATTGTTTACCGCCGGAGGTATGAGCGGCATGATGAATACAGTTTGGCTCATATTGTGCGCTATGACTTTTGGAGGAGCTATGGAAGCGGGAGGGCTTTTGAAACGGATAGCTTCAGAAGTCATTAAACAGGTTAAAAGTACCGGTTCCTTAATTGCTTCCACTGTGGGCACTTGTTTATTTTTCAATGTGACAGCCTCGGATCAATATATGTCAATTGTAGTACCAGGCAGGATGTATGCTGATACCTACCGCGAAAGGGGGTTGAAGCCGGAAAACTTAAGCCGGGTGCTGGAAGACTCTGGCACAGTCACTTCTGTCTTAGTTCCCTGGAATACCTGTGGAGCTACTCAGGCCTCTGTGCTTGGGGTTGCTACTATGGTATACGCCCCATTTTGTTTTTTCAACATTATCAGCCCGTTCATGACCATGTTTGTGGGATTTTTGAGTATAAAAATCAGATATTTTGAATCTGAAGAGCAAGTACTTGAAGTGGAGGAAACTGTATGATCTTCCCATCCGATATTACCAAAGAGGAGGTAAATCAATTACCACTTCAGGGTTACCAGGGTCGTATAGTCATTGTGGACAGTACCGGAGGGCTTTCCAAGGCAATGAAGGAATTGAGAAAAACTTCATATTTAGGTTTTGACACTGAAACCAAGCCCGCCTTTAAAAAAGGTGTTTACCATCAGGTAGCGTTGTTGCAACTCGCCCTTGTGGAGAAAGTCTTTTTAATTCGATTGAATAAACTGGGATTTCCCGGAGCACTCCAGGATCTGTTTAGTAGTGACCATATACTAAAAGTGGGGGTCAGCATCAGGGATGATCTTGCTGAACTTCGGAAACTAGCCAACTTCGAACCACGAGGGGTGGTGGAGTTGAACCAGGTAGCCAAGGGTCTGGGTGTGGTCAGGGAAGGAGCAAGAAATTTAACCGCAACATTCCTGGGTTTCAGGATCTCTAAATCACAGCAAACTTCCAACTGGGAAAAAGACCAATTAACTACCAAACAACAACGTTACGCAGCCACTGATGCCTGGGTCTGTCATGAGATCTATAATAAACTACTAGGGCTTGGATTTGTTGAGAACGGAGTTTATCACTAATTATATTATTTAGCCTGGCAATGGAATGAGCTCTCCGGATTGTTTATTCTTTGGCATTTGGGCATTCACTGACAA
>CAZOJZ010000511.1:0-2094 GCA_964580205.1 uncultured Roseivirgaceae bacterium | reverse complement strand
AAAGTCACTATACAGTATTGCGGTTAAGGTGACCAATAATATTTCCTGGGCATGGGCTGGAGCGTCTTGATTCCTTTGGTCCAACAACATAAAAGCTCTTTGTAAGCGACAGGTTACTAAAGAATCATTTTTGACCAGTGGCAGGTCCAGAGTTTCTCCGTGGCAATGATTCAGTTCTTTGGCAGATTTTGAGATACGCTCAGCAGCCCGGTATGTTTTGAATGCCATTCTGCCAAATAACCTTCGCCTGAAATAATCATTGGGATCCACCGTCTGGAAAACTTCCATTACGGAACGTTTAGTGGCGTTGTATGGTAAAGCTGCTGCCACCATTGCTGCGGTCAGTCCGGTGATATCCCTGGCATATCCCTGGTCAAAAATTCCCAACCTGAAACTGGTTTGATAGGCTGCCATTGGATCACCGGGGTAAGGCAGGGCCAAAGCTGGGGCGTACAACATGCCCGCGCAGAGTAATTCACCTCCATAAAATCCATGCAGAGCTGTGGTATAGGCTTCCAGGTCTTTGTCGGCAAATGGCTCTGCCACCAATGCCCATTCTTGTAACCATTCTAAGCGTCGCATATTTCTTTCATACGCCAGGGGGTTATATCCCTGAGTATCTTTAAGACGATCCACTTCCGACCTGTATGATCCTAAAATGTGCTCCGCAAACAAATCAGGATCAGGACCCTGCGACTGATAGAAGGTGCTCAGCTGATTGGAGACATAATTACCTACCAAAAGCTTCCAGCGGGTATCATCGGTGGTGGTACCAGCCGGTAGATGAAAATCCCAGAGTCCTTCTGGAGATGGATCAATAAAACTGGAATCCAGGCTATCTATAAAACCAAAAGAGGTCAGCCGGTCCTCACGCCCCCACATTTCCGTTGGCGCTCCCATGGCATCTCCAATAGCTGATCCTACCAATGAGCCCAAGATCTTGTTGTACAGGCTGTCTCTTGAAGGAATTCTCAGGCGGTATTTGGAAGAATCCGCCACAACCTCCATCTCAGAAGCTGTCACTGGGGATTCAGTTTGATACTGGCATGAAAGCAGCCCGAAGATTGTACTAACCACTAAGACAGTTATTCTCATAGCAAGATAATGTATGGATTTTTCCGGTCTTTATCCAGTTTATTGACTGCTTGATCAATGGTGTTTTCCCGGTAAGAGTCAATTCCAAGGGCAACTGTGCCAGGCCAAGTAATCATCTAAGAATTTCGGTACTCAAGGGGTATAGGTCAAAATTAAACCATTGTCACTAACTATCCATCCCTTTGTCTTTGATAACATATAAATAGCATTGAGATTTGCGAAGGTCACTGATGTTTCTTTACTCCAGGTGATACCACCATCTGTTGTTTTATAGATTTGTCCTTCTGTGCCTACTACCCATCCATTTAATCGATCTACAAAGTGAACGTCGTTCCATTCGGTGATGCCGGATATTCCTGAGACCGAAACTTCAGTCCATATGGGTCGATTGTCAGAGGACATGTGCCGTTTATAAATCTCGTTGTGCTCTCCACAAACCCATCCGTGAAGAGTATCTGTAAAATGGACCGCGTTTAGCCTGGTGCTAATACCAATATCCTGTAATTGGAAATTTATCCCATCGGTTGTCTGAAATACAGATCCATTTTCACCCACCGCCCAGCCCTTGCGGTCGGTGGTAAAATGAATGTCAAACACTTCTGTGCCTAGATTAGCCAAAAGGTCCCATTCTAAACCGCCAGTCACAGTATTCACTATATCACCTTTTGCTCCGGCAGCCCAGCCAGTCTGATCATCAATGAAAAAAATGGTATTCAATGAGTTGTTAAACGATTCTTGCAAGGTGGGATAGGCCCCGCCCTGCTGAGAAATGAAAATTTTTCCACCTTCATCTCCATTGATACTGGAGGCCATCCAACCCTGCTGCTCGTTGATAAAACACACGCTGTTGATAAGGTCCGGAAGATTTGCTGAATCGAGAGGCGCTGCAGGCCATGAAGTACCTCCGGTTGCAGTAGCCAGGACAGTCTGCTCACCTACAGCCCACCCAAAACTGGCATCTACAAAATGTATATCTGTCAATGATTCTGTGGTTTCAGT
>CAZOJZ010000510.1:0-3275 GCA_964580205.1 uncultured Roseivirgaceae bacterium | reverse complement strand
GGGACTTCTCTGACTTAAAGGGTGATTTGATATTTTAATCATTGACTGGTTTGATGGACTTGAACCAACGACCTCAATGTTATGAGAGCCCCATCGCTTTTAGCTTATCCCAGGTAACTGGTTCTGCCTTCACAAACTTTTTTTGCGAGAGTTTGAGCGGAAAATAGAAATTTCTGAGCGTCCGCTTATGGCCGATAGCTGACTAGTATTAATTCTTCATGAACGTCCGCTTTCAGTATTAAGCGGACATTAGATTTGATTGTGTTTGAACGTCTGCTATCCAGCGAAAGCGGACATTCGGCTAAACCATTTTAAATATTAAAAATGAATCTTCACTCTAGCAAGAATCGGCCGAGTTGCTGTTTTAGTGTTTTGTTTTCAGTGCGGAGTTTTTCCAACTCATCGATCATGTCGAGGTACAAGGGTATGCTGGTCCACTCAATATCGAAATCCCGATGCAGTCTGGATGCACATTTAACTATGCTGAGCATGTAGGTATCGAAGCACCACTCATTTGGCGAGGCTCCTTTTGGTTCGAGTATGCCTTCTTCAACGATTGTAATCAGGACTTCTGTCGGCACATCGACTATTTCACAAATTTCTTGTAATGTTAGTTCGACTGTTAGGCTAGTTTCTATCATGCCTTTCTCCATTCGCTTCGTGGATTAAATACTGTCTTTTCCGATAATGTTTCCCAAAGCTGCCTGCTATCTTCATCGGTTTTTTCGGGGATGACTATTTTTAGTACAGCATATAAATCACCCATTCCGGTTTTGCTGATCAAGCCTTTGTTTTTTATCCTTAGTCGTTTACCTGTTTGGCTATTGGGAGGAAGGGTCAGATTGATACTGCCCGAGAGTGTGGGAACTTCGACCTTGGTGCCGAGTATGGCTTCCCAGCGCGATATGGGTATTGTGATGATTAGGTTGTGTCCTTCGACATCGAATAATGGATGAGGGACTAATCGTATGTGGAGATATAGGTCGCCGTTTTGTCCATCACCAGTACCCGGACCACCCTGTCCCTTTAATCGAATGCGTTCGCCTTCTGATACGCCCTTGGGGATTTTGACATTCAGTGTTTTTTTCACATCGGCCAGTCGTCGCCCATCTGTATCGTAATGCGGAAGTTGATATGAAATAGTTTTGTTATTATCCGAGAGTGTTTCTTCCAGGAAGATTGGTAGTTCGGTTTCGATATCTTGCCCACGAAAGCTGAAGTATGTTTCGCGATGTGTTTGTGCGCCTCTAGGTCCGGCTGAACCAAAAATGGATTCAAAGAAATCTGAATAATCGCCACCTTGATTGGAAGATGATTGCCAACCCGGTGGCGGTTCAAAGCGTTGACCATGTTGGCCGTATTTTCTCAACTCGTCGTATTCTGCTCTTTTTTCAGTGTCTTTCAGGGCAGCGAAGGCTTCAGCGACTTCCTTGAATTTATTTTCTGCATCTTTGTGCTCGCTGACATCAGGATGATATTTTCGAGCCAGTTTTCGATAGGCTGTTTTAATCGCCTTAAGGTTGGCATCCGGTTCAACACCGAGAATTTTATAGTAGTCTTTGAATTCCATTCCTAACCTCTTATGTTGTCAGTAAGACAGTATTTTTTCGCATGACCACTCCAATTTAAAAGTAGTTATTGCTGGGGGCTAGCGAATTATAATACTTAAGCTTAATTTGAAATACATCTTTTCCAAACCGTTAAGGCCTGTTTTCAACCCATAAGAGACATCCGAGTTAGATGTTCAGAACGTCCGCTAACCAGCGGAAGCGGACATTCGGCTAAATCTTATTTATACTCCATACGGTGAATTTATAGGTGTATCCATTCCCTTTTATCCGTATAAAGGTAATATAAACTTATAAGTTTGTTTACATAGGAGGGTAAGGTGGGATCTATTGGAAGGAATGAAAAATGCTGGTGTGGAAGTGGCCTCAAATATAAGAAATGCCATTTGGCATTGGATAATTCGCCATCAGACAAAAAGTTAGACATAGAGCATCAGACTTACCTAAAAAGGTGGAATACTAATTCCAAGTCGTTTGACACCCAAAGCTGTTACAGTTGGATGGCGCAAAAAATACTTGGCTCGTCAACAAGTTTAATTTTAGATATTGGCTGTGGTGATGGTGTAGGGATTAAGAATCTGCTTTCAACAAGTCAGAGTCCTGACTTAAAAATTATATCAATAGATGAAAATATTAGCTGTTTGCGCGAAGCCAAGAATACATTAGAGTCCTTAAGCTATTCGGTGGATTTGATTGAGCGGTGTCAGGTAACTTATAGCAATGGACAACATTCATATGAGTTTTCACCAATTAAAATCAACCCTGTCAAGCAAGTCACACTAATCCAGTCTGACATTCTGTCTGACCCTCACATTGAACCTTACTTAGAATCAATTGGCGATTTTGATGCAATTACTGTGTGGCTAATTGGCACACATCTAGAAAGAAAGAACTGCATCAATCTTTCAGCACTAAATCTTACTTCCAGTGGAAAATATAGGCTTTTAATTCAAAATAAAATATATGAATTAGCAGATAGAATATTGAAATCGAAAGGTGTTCTTCAAATTGTAGACCGAACTGAGCCGCCAAGCTCTGAGGCGCTAAAGCAAGATTTTATTAATACGCATAATGATCAAGCATCTGTGACATCTTTGGTAGTGTATGACTTAGACTACATGATCTATTACGAGCCAAATGCGCAGTCACGAATAGCAATGCAAAAAACACTTGGTACATCAGGAAGAAATCCAGATCTATCTCAAACAGCAATGACTTCAATTTTGAGCAGGAAATAAACTAACAATCGGGTCAAATTGATTAATTCTGCGACGCTCCGCAATGCTCCATGCGTAACTTACCCAAAAGTTGCATCTGACCGTCCGCTTTCAGTATTGAGGAGACAGTCAGCTATCCAGCGAAAGCAGACAATAATGATCCTGAACACGACACTTTATGGATGACAGGCACGGGAATCTATAAAGGCTAAGTTAAGGGACTCCTAACCGCTTAATTATCCACAGTAGGCCACCAACTATTGCCCAGATAATAACTAACACTAAAAGAGTTAAAGCTACCTCTTCTAGGCTTTCATGAGCAATCACAAAACCAAAAATTATGGTCGGAATAGTAAAAACGATCCCAAAAAATATAACTAGCCGTTCCCAACCACCTAATTTTTTCTTTTCATTCATTCACAGGTTTACCTATATATCCTGCTCATCGTCCTCAGTTTTATCGTCTTTATTCCCAGAGCCAGGAACTGTC
>CAZOJZ010000509.1:0-7705 GCA_964580205.1 uncultured Roseivirgaceae bacterium | reverse complement strand
GGTGGGATCTGGCGGAGTGTCTGTAATGTTGCCATTTTCATCAACGTAGGCCATCATGTTCTCCAATGAACCACCTTGTGAATTGGCCTTACGTTCTTCTCGTCTTTCTTGCTTCTCCTTTCTTTGCTTTAAACGTTTTTTCTCTTTTTCTCTTTTGATATAAGTGTCTTGTGATCTTGCCATTTATTGTTGATTATGTTAATACTGACGTTACCATAACATAAAGTTACAATAATTTGTGGTCATTTTTATTATACGGGGCCGGCCTGCGGAACCAGGGGCTATTCATTTACTATGGCGCCAGTCTGCGGACTATTGCCCCCACCATATTCATTTCCCAATGGCGCCAGTCTACGGACTGGTGCCCCCGCCACCATTCAATTTCGCCATTTCCCAGTAGGCATCCATTTCTTCCAGCGTAAGTTCTGAAATTTGTTTCCCGTCATTCTTGATAGCATTTTCCAGAAATTGAAACCTCTTGATGAACTTTTTGTTGGTCGTCTCCAGGGCTTCTTCGGGATTGATATTTACAAACCGGGAGTAGTTGATTAGGGAAAACAGGAGGTCACCGAATTCGTGCTGCATTTCCTGCTGGTCCTTTTTCCCACTGGCCTCCATAAATTCATTCATTTCTTCCTGTACTTTATCCCAGACCTGCTCTTTGTGGTCCCAATCGAAACCAACTCCCCGGGCCTTTTCCTGAATCCTCATGGCCTTTACCAACGCCGGCAGTGATTTGGGGACACCACCCAAAACAGAATTATTGCCGTTTTCTCTCAGTTTGATCTTCTCCCAGTTACGTTTTACTTCGTCCTCGTCTTGTACTTGCAGATCTCCGTAGATATGTGGGTGCCTGTGGATCAGCTTTTCGGACACTCCATTCAGCACATCGCCGATATGAAAGGCATCGCTTTCTGAAGCTATTCTGGCATAGAAAATCAAATGAAGGAAAATATCACCCAATTCTTGTTTTATTTCCTCCAGGTCATTTTCCAAGATGGCATCTGAGAGTTCATAAGTTTCTTCGATGGTAAGGTGTCGCAAGCTTCGAAACGTTTGTTTTCGATCCCAGGGACAGTTTTCCCTCAATTCGTCCATGATTGTCAGTAACCGGTCGAAAGCCTGTAGTTTTTCAGCTCGGAAAGAATCATTGGAATCTTTGGGCTTGTTCATTATGGTTTATAGAACTTTATGGGAAGTCTGAAAGTTATGGAAATATCTTAACTTTGCACAAAGTTACTTAATTATGACCACCGTACTACTCACCATCGGGATATTGGCGGTATTTTTCATTTTAATGTCTGTGCGCTTACTGCTGGTTAAAGGAGGGGAATTCAAGGGTACTTGCGCCTCTCAAAGCCCCTTTTTGAACAAGCAGGGTGAAACATGCGGCTACTGTGGTAAAAAGGTTACCCCGGGTGATCCCTGTGCTAATCCCGAATCGGAAGTTGACAAGGTAATTTCCAGATTTAAGTAACATTTTTCCATCTTCAAATGCCGGCTGATTGACAATAAATATCTGCATTTTACCTAAATTGCAGGCCTCAACTGGACTTTAAATCTCGTGACTTTAATAACTTCAATTTCTGGCATAAGAGGAACCATGGGTGGTTTACCTGGGCAAGGTCTTACCCCCACGGACATCGTAAAATATTCTGCGTCTTTTGCTCAATGGCTGCAAGCCAGGTCAGATGCTCCCAAGGTTGTAATCGGCAGGGATGCCAGACCAACAGGGAAACTGGTGTCTCAACTGGTCTGTTCCGCATTACAAGGAATGGGTATCGACGTAGTCGATCTTGGCCTTACCACTACTCCCACGGTTGAGTTGGCAGTGCCAGATGAAAAAGCCGCCGGTGGGATAATAATTACTGCCAGTCACAATCCGGTGGAGTGGAATGCCTTGAAATTGCTGAATCATCAGGGAGAATTCCTGTCACAGGATGATGGACGACAGATCCTTGACTTTGCAGAAAAAGCGGAATTCGAATTTGCTTCGCTGAAAAATTTGGGTAGTTATGATGAGGATCAAACCTATTTACTGAAACACATACAAAAGATTGTCGATCTACCCTTGGTGGATATCGAACTAATAAAGGAACGAAATTTTAGTATCGCGGTGGATGCGGTAAATTCTACAGGGGGTATTGCATTACCATTATTGCTGCAAACTTTGGGGGTCAGCCAGATCGAGCAGTATCATTGTGAACCGAATGGCAATTTCCCCAGAAACCCAGAGCCAATACCAGAGAACCTGCGTGAGTTTTCCAGGGAAATAGAAAAAGGTAACTTTGATCTGGGTATTGTAGTGGATCCCGATGTAGACCGGTTGGCATTTATTCAGGAGAATGGGGAGCCATTTGGGGAGGAATATACATTGGTGGCAGTGGCCGATTATATTTTGGAGAACCATCCAGGCGGCACCACAGTATCCAACCTTTCATCTACCAGAGCTTTGAAAGATATTACTGAAAAACATGGCGGGACTTACCATGCTTCTGCCGTTGGCGAGGTACATGTGGTGGAACAAATGAAGAAGCACCAGGCGGTAATTGGTGGGGAGGGAAATGGAGGGATCATATACCCTGAATTACATTACGGTCGGGATGCCTTGGTTGGTATCGCCCTGTTCTTGACTAAATTGGCTAAATTTGGAAAATCTGTTTCCAGACTACGCGCTTCATACCCAAATTATTATATATCCAAACAAAAAATTGAGTTAACAGAGGATATTGATGTTGATCAGCTATTGGCGATGATACAGGAAAAATATAAAAGACAACCCGTTAATAATGTGGACGGTGTGAAGATAGAGTTTGACAAAGAATGGGTCCATCTTAGAAAGTCGAATACGGAACCAATTATCAGGATCTATACCGAATCGGATACTTTGGCCACTGCTGAGTATCTGGGTTCCAAGATCATCTCAGACATGAAAGAAATAATTACCAACAATCAATAGTTATGCAGGTTTATTTGGACAATGCCGCAACTACAGCATTAGATCCGGAAGTATTCGAGGCCATGAAACCCTATATGTTGAATCATTACGGGAACCCTTCATCAATACACACTCATGGGCGACAGGCACGAAGCGCAATTGAGCAAGCCAGGAAAAAAGTTGCTGATATGCTGAACACTTCTCCCGCAGAGATATTTTTTACTTCAGGGGGAACAGAAGCCGACAACACCGCAATAAAGTGCACCCTGCAGTCGGGTAATTTCAAACATGTGATCACCTCAAAGATTGAGCATCACGCGGTACTACAAACGCTACAGTATCTTGAAAAAAAGGAGAACATTAGCATCAGCTATGTGGATCTGGATGCTAACGGAAGTATCAATTTTGATCATTTACAGGAATTGATGGCATTAAATGGCCCTGCTTTGGTATCCTTAATGCAAGCCAACAATGAGATTGGCAATTTAACAGATATCAAAAGGGTAGGAGAAATCTGTCATGAGCATCAAAGTATCTTCCACTCTGATACCGTACAGGCAATTGCTCACTATACCCATGATCTACAAGAGATTGATGTACATTGTATGGTAGGGTCTGCCCATAAATTTCATGGTCCAAAGGGTATAGGGTTTCTTTATATAAAAGCTGATCATAAGATAGGTCCATTCATCCACGGTGGAGCTCAGGAGCGAAATATGCGGGGAGGGACGGAAAATGTAAGCGGTATTGTGGGATTGGCCAAGGCTATGGAAATTGCCTGCCAGAATATGGAGGCACATCACCAATATATTCAGGGACTAAAAACGCATATGGTCCAAAAACTAAAATCGCAAATTGCAGACGTGCAGTTTAATGGGTTAAGCGATTGTCCTGAAGGTAGTTTGTATACCATACTTAATGTATCGCTGCCGCCAGCAGATGACAATGAAATGTTGCTGTTTAATCTGGACATTAACGGCATATCGGCTTCAGGGGGTAGCGCCTGTACAAGTGGCAGTAATATAGGGTCACATGTGTTGACAGCACTGGGCGCGGACCTTAACCGCGGGTCCGTACGATTTTCATTCAGTAAGTTCAATACCAAAGAGGATGTGGATTATACCCTTCAAAAAGTTGCAGAGCTCTTTCAGGGGATCTCAGACCTGAGATAGATCTGAGTTCTTTAAAACCAGGGATTTAAGGCACTGAACCCAGGTATTGCTATCATTTAAACTTTCGACTAGCTGCCAGTACTCACCACCTGCTTCTAAAAAAATATCTCGAAACTCTTCTCCTACTTCGATAGTAGTTTCCAGGCAATCAGCAATGAATGAGGGTGAAAATGCCAGTACCTTCTTTATATCGGCAGCAGGAAAGTTCTTGATGATCTGATCAGTGTAGGGTTTTATCCAGGGTGTTTTCCCTAATCTCGATTGGAAGGAAACGGTGTAATTTTCCTTCGAGATATTCAGCGCTTGCGCCAATAAGCGGGAAGTTTGATAACATTGCGCCCTGTAACAAAGGCGGTTCTTGTTGTGGTATACCGAGCAACAGCTGGAATTGATCTGACAGTAATTGTCAATGGCGGACGCTTTTATCTGCCGCTCGGGGATGCCGTGGTAGCTAAACAAGAAATGGTCGATAGTATTCTGCTCCATATATGGTCTTGCCAGTTCAGCCAAAGCCTTGATAAACAAATGCTCATTAAGAAAATTTGAAACAAAGCTGATATCCGGAACCGTGGGCCACTGGCTTATAATCTCCATTACTTTCTGATGCACTGATCCAGTTGATGCCGAAGCATACTGAGGAAAAAGAGGAACCACAATTATTTTTGAAACGGACTTTAGTTCATTCAATGCCGACTGAAGACCAGGGCTTTGATAGCGCATGCCAAGTACCACCTTGAACGGCTTTCCCAAAGCCTTTTGCAACAATCTCTGCAGGTCCTGCCCGTAAAAAAGCAAGGGTGAGCCTCTTTCCTGCCATAGTTTTTGATATATTTTTGATGATTTCGGGGCTCGGAATGGAGCAATGATAAAATTTACCAGCAGCCATCTTCTCCAAAAAGGAATATCAATTACTCTTCCGTCCATTAAGAACTCTCTAAGGTACTTTCGAACATCACCGGTACCTGGACTATCAGGAGTCCCTAGATTGACTAGTAATACACCAACATGTGAATTCATAGTACTGCGTAAAACTTCGCTAATGTAAAGCTAAAGGTCAGGCCGGCGGGACATTAGAAATTAATTCAGTAGATAAAACTCTACTTTTCTCCGTTTTACTCCTGGTGGCTCTTCGTTATCTCCGACAAAGGCCTTCATGTCCCGATATGAACGTACGATCAGGTTATCTGCGGCAATGCCCTTTTTGACCAGGTAATCAAATACCGTGGATGCCCGTTTCTCATCAAGCTCCTTCCCAGGATCTTCGGTTGAAGCATCGTCGTATCCTACGATCATTACTTTAGAATCGGGGTAGTTGGATTTTAATACTGCAACCAGCGTGTTTAGCCGGTCTTTGCTGTAATTGGTAATAAAGTTCCCTTTATTTTTCACAAAGTGGGCCCTGATTGATAATTGCTCCCAGATTAAGTAGCCATCCTCTGAATCATCCAGGTTTCCTTCATGTGCAATATAATCGCCTTGTGATGAAATACGTTTCATCTCTGCCCGCCTGTTCAACCGGCGCCCCTCAGGGGTCTTGTTGGTAGCTATTGGTTTCAATTCTCCGTGGCCCCTGGGTGTTAAATGACTGGGATTGATCCCTTTTGTGGTCAAATAGTTGTATACAGATTTTGCACGTCTATTAGATAATCTTTGATTGTAAGCAATACTTCCGATATTGTCGGTGTGGCCGGCAATCTCAAAGAACAACTCAGGGTTTCGGCCCAGGAAAGCATAGACCTGATTAAGCGTTTTAATCGACTCTCTTTTCAAAGTAGACTTATTGAAATCGAAATGTACATTCCGGAGAATAATGGTTGCCCCATTCTTGATTCGCTCAAAATCGGAAGAAGTCACTTGTGCCGGATCCTTCCCTGATTCAGGAACTGGTGTTCTGTCTCCAAAAAGATCTCCCTTTTCATTCACTAAGATCTGAGTAGTATCCCCGTACAATTCAACCACGTACATTCGGTCCCCCTCTATGGCAAAATTCATAATGTATTCAAACAGGGCGGCTTGATAGGGAAATTGTACATCCTCTGTGTGGAATTCAAAATCTGCTGCTTCGACTGTCAGGTTATAATCCGTATCGAATTCCATATTGAAGGCGTATTTTCCAGTAAGGATATCAGAGGTAACAACGGTGTCAACACGGTTGGTTTTCTTATTCAACAATGTTATGGTAGCGGATATTGGTTCTAATGTTTCTTTGTTTCTGACGGTCCCTTTAAACAGGAACAGGGTTGGTGAAGAAAGTGGACGATGAAGGATATATATGTCCTTCTCACCATAACTGTCATAGCGATAAGATGAGAAATATCCTTTGGATCCATCGGCGGTGAGCGAAAAATAGATATCTTCATTCGCCGTATTTACGGGGTAACCAAAATTACGTGGTTTGCTCCATTTACCATTGTCATCTTTTATGGTTGAAAAGATGTCATATCCTCCCATCCCATCATGACCCCGGGAACTAAAAAACAAGGTTATTCCATCACTATGCATTTGTGGCGCATCTTCATCGTACGGTGTATTAATAGTGGGCCCCAAATTGACGGGAGCGCCCCATATGCCGTCAGGAAGCCTTTCTGAGGCATAAATATCGCTTCCACCGTATCCGCCCTCCTGATCACTTGAAAAGTACAAGGTCTTATTATCAGGGCTGAGGCTAGCGCTTCCTTCCCAAAAGTCCGTATTAACGCCTCCCTGAAGCTTTTCAGGCTTGGTCCACTTCTTTGTATTTTTACCTTCAATTTTACTGACGAAGATATCACCGCCACCGGTGTCTTTATAAAGGAAAAGCAATGATCCATCAGGAGAAAGACCGATGCAGGCATCATGGTCCTTGGTATTTATGGGTTTACCAAGTTGTTCGGGTTCAGACCAAGTGCCGTCTTTTTTTCTGGTACATAAGTAAATGTCTTCAAAATACTGACCATCAGTATTGATCTTACCCCCGGTAGTGTTACTCCGACGGGAGGTGAACAGGATCATCGATTCATCGGATGAAACTACAGGAACATAATCAGGGTAAATGCTATTTATGCTGGGGCCGGCATTTTGGATCTCCAGTAAGATTGAGTCGGGCAAAAGAGCGTTTCCAACCGCACAATTTTCAAGGTACCGCGAAACTTCATTGTGTTTCATTCGGTCCAGGTCATCACCTAAATCCAGTTTTGCATCAAATTTTCGATAGTAGGATATGGCATCATCAAACCGGTGATTGTAGTGATATGCGCGACCCAGGTAGTAGTCAAGTTCTTCTGAGTAATAATTTCCGCGGGCAGCTACTAAAAAATTTTGAAGAGATTGAGACTTGCTAACTGTATGATAATAGGCCAGACCCAATTTGAAATTAATTTCCGGATCATTAGGTTTCAAAGTATCTAGCTTTTGAAGGATTGGCAGTGCCTCATACCATTTTTCTAAAGCAATATTCTTGTTGGCCTGGTTTACCAACTTCTGTACTTGCTTTTCACTTTGAGAATAGGAGGCTATGGAGCTTATGAAAAATAAAAATAATAACAGAACGACAAAGTTCTTATTCATAGGCTTTGAGCAAAAAAGCGATGTTTTAAAAAGCGCTTTATCCCGGTGT
>CAZOJZ010000508.1:0-2593 GCA_964580205.1 uncultured Roseivirgaceae bacterium | reverse complement strand
AGATATATTAATTTGTTGTTCGGCCAGAACATTGGTGATCTGTCCGACCATGGCCGGGATATTCTCATTGATTACTATTAAGCGTGGCCCGTCGGTTCGTGTGATATCTGCAGAGGGAAAATTAACCGAGTTTCTTATGTTTCCGTTTTCCAGGAAATCTCGCAACTGATCTGCCGCCATTACCGCGCAATTTTTTTCAGACTCCGGGGTTGAGGCTCCTATGTGGGGAAAGGCAAGGATATTTGGATTGCTCAATTGTACCTCATCAGGGAAATCTGTTACAAAACAAGTTACCTTCTTATGCTCAATTGCTTCTAATAGGTCTGTGCTATTTATTAATCCTGCCCGCGCGAAATTGAGGATACGTACCCCATTTTTCATCAAAGTAAATTTAGACTTGTTAAGAAATTCACGAGTTGAATCTACTAGTGGAACGTGTAATGATATATAGTCGGACTGTCTTAAGAGTACTTCAAGACTTGGTGCCTTTTTAACATATTTCGATAGTTGCCAGGCTGCGTCAACCGAAATATAAGGGTCGTACCCAATGACCCGCATGCCAAGGCCTTCTGCAGCATTTGCCACCAACATGCCAATTGCGCCTAAACCAATGACACCCAGAGTCTTACCCTGTATTTCTGGACCGGCGTAATTTGACTTCTCTTTTTCTACAAGTTTTGGTATTTCAGACCCTTGACCTTTTAGAGAATTAGTCCAGGCTATACCTTGATAAATCCTACGGGAAGAGAGCATGAGACCGGCAATAACTAACTCCTTAACTGCGTTTGCATTGGCCCCAGGGGTGTTGAATACCGCTACTCCAGCTTTGGTGCATTCTTCAACTGGAATATTTTTGACTCCTGCTCCAGCCCGGGCGATGGCGATTACACTTGATGGTATATTATGGTCATGCAGTGAAAAACTTCGTAACAAGAGGGCATCTGGTGAGGCTATGTCAGAACCGATTTCATAGTATTCATCCGGAAATCGTTTCAGGCCATCAGAGGCAATGTTATTGAATGTCTGAATTCTAAATTCCATACTTAACCATTTGATCCTTCAAAGTCTTTCATAAATTCAACAAGTTTTTCAACCCCTTCTTTGGTGAAGGCATTGTAGATACTGGCCCGCATGCCACCAACTGATCGGTGCCCCTTTAAGCCCCTGAGGTTATTGGCTTCTGCTTGTGAAATAAATAATTTATCTAGCGCTTCATCCCCGGTAACGAATGTGATGTTCATAATTGACCGGGCATCTCCTTCCACGGTGGCATTAAAAAATGTTGATTGGTCCAGAAAGCTGTAGAGCAGCGCTGCCTTTTCTTTATTTCGGATTTCCATTGCTTCAACGCCGCCATTTCTAAGCATCCAGTCTAACACCAGCCCTGCCATATATATGGTGAAACAGGGAGGAGTATTAAACATAGACCCACTGTCCGCTTGGGTTTGAAAATTCAGCATTGAAGGAGTAATATCCAAAGCATTTCCTATGAGATCATCCCTCACAATGACAATGGTTAATCCGGATGGACCGATGTTTTTTTGTGCTCCGGCATAGATCACTCCAAATTTTGAAACATCATATGGCTTGGAGAGAATATCGGAGGACATATCGCAAACTAACGTCATATTACCAACATCAGGCAGGGTTGGATAGCCGGTGCCATAGATGGTATTATTGCTAGTAATGTGGATATAGTCAGGGTCTGCAGAGTACGAACTAGATGTTAGTGTTGGAATATAGTTGAAGTTTCGGTCTTCTGAACTTGCTATCACCTGCACCTTTCCATATCGTCTAGCTTCTGCGATGGCTTTTTTAGACCATGCCCCGGTATTCACATAATCAGCGGAACGGTTAGCACCAAACAGATTTAATGGGATGGCTGCGAATTGAGTGGACGCGCCTCCCTGCAAGAACAACACTTTATAGTTTTCCGGAATGTCCATTAATGCACGCAAATTCCTTTCGGCATTTTGGTGTATGGTCATGTAGTCTTTCCCGCGATGGCTCATTTCCATCACGGACATGCCGGTTCCCCGGTAGTCCACCAGATCAACTTGTGCTTGTTGCAGGGCTTCCAGAGGGAGGGTGGCTGGTCCGGCTGAAAAATTGAAACATCTGCTCATTGGTCGTCTGATATGTGAGTGTTGTGAATAGTTCAAGTGGCGAATATGAAAGTATTTAGTTAATAAGACAAGTGACTGAGGTGAATTTTAAAATGATTTAGGGCTTTTTTTAACAATATCAAGGGGGATGTCATTTCTAATTCCTAATTTCTAATAAATTTCTAATTCAAATCTAAATCCATAAAACTATGAATATCAAAAATGTAAACCGTCGGACAGCATTGAGGGGCCTGGGACTAGGAAGCATGGCAGGGAGTTTAGGTTTGTTGGGTTTCCCGGAAGAGGCTTCCGCGAATTCCTATTACAAGGCTACCAAGGGACTTCCTCCATTGAAAATCACAAAGGTAAAAGCCATCGCTACCAGCCCTCATGGTATAGAACTCATCGTGGTTAAAGTTGAAACCAGTGAACCAGGTTTATACGGTTTGGGATGTGCTACCTTCCGTCAACGGGCACATGCGGTAGTT
>CAZOJZ010000507.1:0-6688 GCA_964580205.1 uncultured Roseivirgaceae bacterium | reverse complement strand
AACATAAGAAACTCGGTTAATTTTCCCTCTGCAGATATCACACGAACCGACGGGCCACGCTTAATAGTAATCAATGAGAATATCCCGGCCATGGTCGGACAGATCACCAATGTTCTGGCCGAACAACAAATTAATATATCTGACATGCTCAATCAGCACCGGGGAAAAATAGCCTACAATATTATCGATCTGGATGACGATATTGAGGAGGCACAAATCGAAAAACTCCGGGAAATAGAAGGAGTAATTTTCGTAAGGTACCTGCCTGCAGTAGCAGGTCCATAGTCAACTCATCACTCATCACTCATAATTCATAACTACTTACCAGCTCAGTCCACCTTTTTCAACCGCATAACCACTTTCTTTCCCTGCTTGAGCACCAGCTGACTAGATTCGAATTCATACCCGAAACTTTGATCGCTAATTAACTTCAGAAACTGATCACTCTTTTCCATATTGGGACAGGCCATACGGGTTGAACCCATGGCAGTAAATTTAAGGTCACCGTTCTGGTTTATTATTTTTCCAAAAAGACGGTTACAGCCATCATGACCAGATACCCTGCCCTCACCAGGGTAGAACTCCAGGGTGGGTAATCCCGCAGAAAAATCCGAAGCCTCAGTTTTTTGACCCTCCATTTCTTCCACCACCCAAATATTGTGCAACCGGTTGTCCAGCAGGTAGCGGCCACAACCTTTAAACTCGGTGTAGTCGTTTTGGTTCGACAATTTTGCCGCCACCGTAACTGAGAATGGGAATTGCTCTCCTGACATGTTATCTACGCAGGTATCGGGCATTATCGATACAATCAGTTCTCCCTTTTCTGTGACCGCGCGGTACTGCACAACCGGCACATCCTGAGTAATATCCGGTTTGGGAACAGGAGTAACCAGCTCCTTTGGGTGATTGAGTGATTTAAAATGCATCTGATTGTCGAAGTCAATTACCAGTGACCATGATGGTTCATTTCCAGTAGCTTTGAAGTTCGCATTGGTCATATGAGGTGGTACTTTTATTTCAACGGTATCGTCAGGTGCATTTGACGATGGCAAATTCGATCCTGGTGAACATGCACTGAGGTTGAAGAACAGGATTATTAACCAAGGTTGTTTTAGTAAGATGCGTAAATCAAAGTGGTCATCACTTTTTAGGCCTAGGTCAGGCGTAAATTCATAATTCATAACTTATAATTTATAACTATTAAAGTGCATCCGGACAATCACCTTCCATCGAACTTATCCATTCCCGTATAAGCGCCACTCCTTCTTCATGAACCATAGTCCGACCCAACTCCGGCATCATTTCACCCGGATTCAGGGTTTCCATCCGATATATTATAATAGAGGCATCCGGATTCCCTGGTACAATATCATATTTGTTTCCACCAGAACCACTGCCTGCAGAAACCGGTGACTTACAAACACCCAGATGATTCAGATCTTTGGTGAAAGTAGTCAGAAATAGCCCCGATATATATGCGGGACCATGTTCCCCATGACAGATCCCACAATTGATCTCCAGATAAGCCAGCGCCCGGTCGCTCAACAAGGCCTTTTCGTCATTCCATGAGGCCACTCTCGATAAATCTGCTGGATCACTCTCAACTGGCTCCAAATACCCTTGTTGCTGCCATTTCTCCAATTGATTCATCGGACCTTCCTGATAGGCAAATATCTTGTTAAGATGGCGCACCTTGGGGCCTATCGGTTGTAGTTTCTTTTTGTATTCATGACACCCTTTGCACTGGTTTTTATTGGGTATGATAAAGGTGGTGTTTTTTGGTTCCCCCCTGAGATTAATCCAGTCTACCTTTCGAATATCACCGGCTATCTCTAAATAAGCGTCTGCTTGCTCTTTATCCCAGACATAAGTCAGGGCATCCCAGCCGGTATTTCTGTTGACCAAGAGGCGGGTCTCAATCAGTTGTTTCCCTTTTTCAGGGGTGCGGGCATCATTGAAGTAGTAAAAGGTCTTTATCAATACCGATCCAATAGGGAATTCAAAACTCTCGTCAATATCTGCAATCCTGGCCCGGCTGCCGCCAGGCATCCACACGAACCGGGCCTTCCCCGCATAGTCACTAAATAGTGGGGTTATCACCTCATAGGGAAGTACGCTTTGATTAGGGACCAGGTTCTTCGGGTCACCCATGAAGAACCGGTATTCCGACAACCGCTCAAATGGGGGTGAATCTTCATCCATTTGGACCGATGTACCACCGTTACACCCCAATATTAGTGCGATCATCCCAATTAAAACGTAATGACAACGATTGGGCATCATTTGTAGTTTATAGGGCTTCAACAAACAAAGCCGGCAATGAGCATTCAAATACTGTTAAATTCTGGTCCATGGTTTTCAACATTCCTTCCACTCCTTCCGCCTGTGCGGCATTTAGGTTGGCAAAACGCAGACCTTCACCATTATTCTCAAAACATACCGGCTGACCGGTATTGGTGTCAGGGTGAAAAATACCATCGATCAAAATATCCTGTGGTTGACCTCCAAACAAGACTGATATCATTTGCCCAAACTCAGTAGACTGGTCGGCGATATCATCTGAACGCTCAAATACATTATCGTGAACGTTCACGTTATAGTAAAAAGGCTCGAACCCGTTTTTTACATCAAATGGTCTACGGGTAAACAGGTAGCTGATAATTCCAAGTCCCAGGGTCTTATGACCGGTGATCTCATTATCAAAAATCTCCAGGTCTTTATGAGCCACCACCAGCATACCGGCACCTGGCGGCAAAGTATTGACCATGCCTCCTTTCGGAGAAAAATTCTGAAAATTGTTATTCCTGCAGGTATTTGCATGAACCCGGACATTGTACCCGAAAGCCTGAGGTAAATCAGGAAGATTGAATATCAAAATGCCACCGGTATTATTTTCAGCCAGATTGTTATAGCAATCAACATTCCTGCTATTTTCAATTTCGATGCCAGCCACGTTGTGATGGGCCAAATTGTCCCGTATAATGACATCAGTGCTTTGACCTACATAAATTCCTGCATCAGAAGCATAAGACGCTTCACAGTGCTCAATCAGCACCTTTTGGCAGGCAACAGGATAGATCCCGTAGCCCCCATTGGTAGAATCCGCGCCATTGGTCCAGGTAATATTGAGGTCCCTCAGCACCACACCATAGGAATCCAATAGTTTAAGCCCATCGCCCTTAGAATCTTCAATGGTAAACCCCTCCAGGGTTACATCGTTGGCCTTGACCAACAGGCCTTCAGCCCCTTGGATCTGGTTTTTGAAAGAAAGCACGGTTTTGTCTTTTCCCTGTCCCTTAATAGTAATGCCTTCAATACCATCAAGAGATAGGGAACGGGTAATGTCAAATTGACCCTCAGGTAGTTCAATGACCGCACCGCTGTCTGCTGTGATCAGCAGCTCCTGAAGATGTTTTTCAAAATTGGATGGATCGACAGATATGGTTGAATCAGACGTGCCAGATTTTTGGCTGCAATTGAAACAAACCAAACATATTACCGTAGCCATTGGAAAAGTGAAATGTCTCATAGGTGGATTTTAACGTTGCTGGTTTTAAGAATTGAGGGACTGAATGTCTTCCATTTTTGAAAGTTGTAAATTGTTAGTGGTAAATATAATCTCTAAAAATTAAAATTATGTACGTAATAACAGGAGCTACTGGTAATACCGGCAAAGTAATTACTTCAACCCTATTAGAAGCAGGAAAAAAAGTAAGAATTATTGGTAGAGATGCTGAAAAAGCCAAAGAATTAACCGAAAACGGGGCAGAATTGTTTAAGGGAAGCACAGATGATGTTGAACTATTGAAAAAAGCATTTGATGGTGCGACTGCAGTCTATGCCATGCTGCCATTTGGTATACAGGCAGAAGATTATAGAGCTTTTCAACAGAAACATACCAGGGCAATTGCAGAAGCTATGGAAGCATGTAAAGTGAAATATGTTGTGTCATTAAGTAGTCAAGGGGCTCATTTAGAAAGTGGGTCAGGAGTAGTGTTAGGATTGCATAAAATGGAACAATTGTTCAACCGGATTGAAGGATTAAATACACTTCATTTACGTCCAGGCTATTTTATGGAAAATACTTTAAGTATGGTTGGTTTAATAAAGGAGGCAGGTATTATGGGTTCACCGATCAAAGGAGATCTATCAATGCCAGTGATTGCGACCAAAGATATTGCCAATTATGCAGCAAAAAGGCTGCTGGCTTTAGATTTTGAAGGACACAATTTTCAGGATTTATTGGGGGCTCAAAATGAGACTTATTTTGAAATGGCTAAAGTTTACGGTGCGTCTATTGGTAAACCTGACTTAAACTATGTTGAGTTTTCTTACGAAGACTTTAAAAGTGCTTTTATGAGTATGGGCGCTTCTGAAAGTGTAGCAGATAACTTAAATGAATTTATTGAAAGGTTAAATGCGGGAGAAATAGTTATATCGGAGCACAATATTGAAAATACTACCCCAACAACAATCGAAGAATTTGCCCAAACCTTCAGTTACGTTTATAATATGTAACTACACGTATATTTTTTAAATATATACACGTGTTATGTATCATTTTTACACGTGTGTTTACGAATTAATTACACGTGTACTGAGCTAAATTGACCTTAACAATCGAGGATGTGTTGTGTGAAGCAAAAAGGCATCACCACGCCAGTAATTCGTATTTAATATAGCCCTGTATCAGGCATTATTAGCATAGATATGGATGCAGGGTGGATTTTAGGAATAAGCTGCTGAAGTTCAATCCCGCAACTAAACCAGCCGGTTGGCCAACAAATCTCTCAAATAAAAACGGGAGGCAGCCAATAATGACCGCTGATCACTACTTAATTTTTTCAAGAATTCCTTATGATATTTCTTTTCCTGAGCATAGGTTGATTCAGTGGCCAGCAACCGTATTTTCTCCCCGGTTATAACCCGGTCGTGCCAGTCCCCTAATAAATCTCCCAGCAATCTGACGCTTTTGTATTCCTCAGGGGATATAAAATCCTTTTTCATGCTTAAGGCCCAGTCTATAACAAAGCGGACTCGTTTGAGCAAGATTCTGACCTGGTGCCATTTATCTTTTCTTTTTGAGCTCATTAAAAATTCAATTTTCTGAAACATGTGATCGATATACCCAACGATACCCTTAATCCATAGAGCTTTACTGATTGATTTCAAATGCTGAGTAGAAGTTCCTGCTGGTACAAAAAGCTTGCCGCTTGAATTTCTTTTTTTCCATTCCACTAATTGACTAATAGCTAAAACCAGCTCATCATTAAGAGATTTTTGAATATTTTCCTTTTCGGCTGTTTGATACTGATAAAGAACTTGATGTGCTATCTGCAAGTCCCTAACCGCTCCTGAGAGTTTAAAGATTTCCTTCAATGGCCCAAAAGCCAGCTTAGCTTTAAAAGATTGAGGGGCAACAAAAGCCACCAGCTGAAAAACAGCATTGATCTTTTTTAAACTAACCCGCAGTTGATGGATGGCCTCCTCTTCATGACCTTTGCGGATCTTAATATAATGGCTCGCGGCCGTGGAAAAAAGTTCATCCAAGTGTTGGGTCAGGTGATCAATTCCCATAAAATAAAAATAGCTACCAGTAAGAGATAAACCAACCTATAATGGTATTTATCAGTATATATAGTATAGACTTGAAAAAATGAAAGTCATATTGGTATCCTTGATATTAGCGTCGACAACGATGTGGTGGTCGGGTTGTACCGGAAAAGAATCAGGCGCCCAGTCACAGGAGGATAATAAGGAAATTGAATCAGAATCTACTGAAGTCAAAGACGCTTCAAAGCCTGTAGAGGAAATAACCATTAGGGCCATTGGAAATACCTTGAATGAAATGTCCTATGACCTAAAAGAAATCAACGTTCGGGAGGGGTCCAGGGTAAAGATCACTTTAATCAACGAGGCCCAAGACAGCGCCATGATCCACAATATCGTTTTCGTTTATAACGGTACCAGAAATGCCACCGCTATAGCTGGCTTAAAAGCTGGTCCTGATATGGAATATGTGGCTGATATTCCTACAATAATAGCAGCTTCCGGGCTGGCCAAGCCTGGAAAAACCGTGGTTCTTGAATTTGAGGCTCCGGAAGCAGGAAGCTATTATTTTATTTGTACCTATCCGGGACATTGGGAAAAAATGACTGGTGTATTTAAAGTAACGGCAGCAGCTTAACTCTTAGAATCCCAACTTGATCAGCTCCACATCCCGGACTTCTCTGAAACGTCCTACACAACCGGTCAAGCACTCTTCCCATCCCGGCCGGGGCTCCATGCCCCAAGCGCCCCGCGCTATGCTCAGGTTAACTCAGAACTCAAGTATTTTTTTCGTACATTCAAATCAGCACCCAAACAACATTCCCGGTTGAAAGAAGAATACAAAAAGTGGTATTCCCCTACCCTTAGCATGGATATTGAAATGCTGGTGTACGGTCACTATGGCCATCCGGTGATTGTTTTTCCCACTACCAAAGGCCGGTATTATGAAAGTAGAGATTTCAAGTTAATCGATTCAGTGGCGCATCTAATTGATGCCGGCAAGGTCAAGATCTATTGTCCGGATAGTGTTGACGCTTATAGCTTGTATAACAAATCCATACCCGCTGGGGAGCGGATAAAAAACCACAAATGGTATATTAATTTTATTAAGGACGAAGTAGTAAATGCTATCCGCAGT
>CAZOJZ010000506.1:0-13205 GCA_964580205.1 uncultured Roseivirgaceae bacterium | reverse complement strand
TTCTGATATCTTAAGAGGTAAACAATTGAGGCTGAAGTTAAACTTGTATCTTATATTCACCATAAACATTATGTTATTTTTAATTTCTACCCTTTTCGGTCACTTTGCAGGTGGCTCCATATACGATTTCAAGATCAAGGCTCTGGACAGCGCAGACGTAATAGACTTTTCTTCTTTTCGCGGCAAAAAAATACTCCTGGTCAACGTGGCCTCCAGATGTGGTTATACCAAACAATATGAGGCGTTACAGCAACTTTATGAACAATACCAAACCCAGATGGTGGTTGTAGGATTTCCTTGTAATCAGTTCTTATTTCAGGAATCCGGGTCCGAAACGAAAATTGCGCTCTTTTGTAAAAAGAAATATGGAGTTACCTTTCCCATGACCACGAAAATTAAAGTTAAAGGTACCAGTAAGCATCCCATATACAAGTGGTTAACTAGTAGAGAATTGAATGGAGTGAATAATTACAAGGTGTCCTGGAATTTCAATAAATTCCTGATTGATGATAAAGGAAAATTAATAGCTCACTTTACTTCTTCGGTTAAACCTTATGATGAAAGGATATTGCAATATCTCGATTAAATCGTACAAATATCCTAACACACTCATCAAAACATTCCTTTAGGTTTTTGCCAAAGTCCTTTAATTATTTCAACATTTGTCACTCATCCGAGCTGGGATCCAACTTTTTGACGAACAGGATATTGGATATGCCAACTGGAATTACAAGAGTGGAAGCTTTGGATTAGTTGAAAATGATGGTCAAAGCAATGAGGCCCTGATTGGAATTGTCATCCCCTAATTGCCGGAATACCGACTAAAGAACCTTTATATTTCACAAATACTACGGATGCAAATTTTATAGCTCTTGTATGTTGTTAATTTGCTCCAGGTTTCCTATCTTATTTTTGGATTTCAGTAGAGGGAACGCTACGAAATTCCACCCCTCGGTTTAGTAAGGGGAGTCACTATGGTGACTGATCTCTAAACAACCCAAAGGCGAGATAAACTCGCCTTTTTTTCACTTGTGAAATACCTTGGTTCAAATGCCAACTAGTCAGGAAGCGTGAAAGTCATAATATAGCCACCCGGTTCTTCGGTCCCACCAGTTACTGAGATAGCCACAAACTGCTTGTCACCGATCATATAAGTGCAGGAAGTAGCATATCCGTTGCCCGGAAGAGAAGTTTCCCAGACCAGTTCCCCCGTTTTCTTGTCAAATGCCCTGAACTTCTTGTCACTGGTCGCTCCAATAAAAACTAACCCACCCGCAGTTACTATCGGGCCACCGTAATTTAGGGTTCCGGTAGCCGGAGCTCCTGGCTGCTGTAGTTCGGGATGATTCCCCAAAGGTATTTTCCAGACATATTCTCCAGTTTCCAGGTTAATGGCGTTCAGCGTTCCCCAAGGTGGTGTAATGGCTGGTCGGCCATCCGAGTCCCTGAAGTAACTGTACGCTGTTAAATTCAGATAACTTGAGGTGGTGTTGAGAGATTCAGATGTTTTGGCAGATATTACGTCCTTTTCTTTTTCAAAAAGGTAGGCTATTATCTCCTCTTCCCTTCCTTTTAGGAGTTTTGTAAAAGCTGGCATCCGTCCGGCGCCTAATTTTATGGTGTTCAGCGCCTCTTGTTCAGTTATTATTTTAGAGAGATCTAAAAGTGATGGGTTGGTGGGTGGGATTCCTTTACGGTCATCCCCGTGACAGTTGGCACAGTAGTTCATATAAAAAGCCTTTCCTAAGTTATATACTGTACGATTTTCAGGATTATCACTTTGTATCACCTGTTTGACTGTGGAGATTTCCGGTGATTCATTGGCATTGAGGTAAAGCACTCCAGTAGCCGGATCATAGGCCGCACCGCCCCATTCTGAGCCTCCCCTGGTCCCAGGGATCATCAGAGAGCCCTTGGCATCAGGTGGAGTATATAGCCCTTCAAATCTTAGCTGTTTAAATCTATACAGCAAGCTGTCATAAGACTCCTTTGAAAAATAGCTAAGGTCATCTTGGGTCATAAATTGGCGGGTATATGGAGCCGGTTTCAGAGGAAAGGGTTGGGTCGGCCAAGCTTCCTCCCCAAGAACCTTAGAAACAGGTACAGGGCGTTCCTCTATCGGAAACACTGACGCTCCGGTTACCCGATCGAATACAAATAAAAAACCCGTTTTGGTGGTAAGGGCCACTGCGTCGATTTTATGGCTATTTTTTTCTATTGTAACCAGATTAGGAGGGGCTGGGAGATCATAGTCCCACAGGTCGTGATGTGTTGTTTGAAAATGCCATTTAAGTAGGCCGTTGTTGGCGTCCAGAGCTACCAGACTATTACCATAGAGGTTTTCACCTTTTCTGTCAGCTCCATAAAAATCATAGGTTGGAGAGCCTAGGGGAACATATACAATTCCACGATCTGCATCCAGACTCATACCACCCCAGTTATTGGCACCTCCAGCGTACTTCCAGGCATTTTTTGGCCAGGTTTCATAGCCGAGCTCACCAGGGTGGGGAATGGTATGAAAGGTCCAGGCAAGGTCGCCCGTCCTGATATTAAAAGCCCGGATATGACCGGGAGCAGCACCGTATAATTCCGAAACTTCAGAACCCAGTATTAGCAGATCTTGGTACACGATGCCTGGAGAGGTAGGTATGACCCAGGCTTCTCCGCTCTCACCCTGGTGAAAGTTTAAATTCACTTTTCCCTTTTCTCCAAAAGAAACCACAGGATTTCCTGTACATGCATCAATGGCAAATAGATGATTTCCTGCAGTAAACAAGATTCGTTTATCATTTTCTTGCTCCCAATAAGTTACTCCACGACCCATTCCTCCTCCGCGGGCACCGTCAAAGGGGTCAAATGACCAGATCTTTTCTCCAGTGCCAGCATTGATGGCATACAACCAGCGTCTGGCTGAAGTGGCATACATCACACCATCAACGATGATGGGATTGCATTCATATTTTCCATACCGCGATCCCTTGGGGGCATCGTCAGGACTAAAGGTCCAGGATACTTCCAGTTGATTTACATTGCCGGTATGAATCTGAGTGAGTGAAGAATAGCTGGTACTTTCTGCATCACCTTTGTAAACCCTCCAGGTTCTATACTGAGGGTTTTTAGGTTGACACCCTGAAAATAACAAGATTACCAGCAGGAGTTTAATTGGTTTCTGGAACAGATTCACTTTTTGACCCACTTGGAGATGATTGATTTTTTACCAGGATCTTGTTCAAGATGCGCCCAAGACCAAAAGACCACTCCTGTGGACGGAGGTTTCAAAGCTGCTTCTAAATTTTCCTCAAACTCTTCTTCCGAAAGCACTTCCTCTAAATAGGTTTCTTTTACCTGAATGCTGGGTAATAGGGAGGTCTTGCCGGCTTGTTCATGGATGTTCTTTATAACTGAAGACACCCAACGTGCATCCCGTTTCAACATATGCGAATAGCACATGGGAGAGATAATGTCAATAATTCCAGCCAATTGTTTAAAATCCTGACCAGCTATTTTCTTTATGGCACCTTCAAAATCATTTTCCCGCCAGGGAACGGCATGAAAATTAATAAGCAATTCTGGGTAAACGGTTTTAGTTGCAATAGCTATATCTTTTACTATAGATACAATATTGTGGCACTTCCAGTTGGTCCAGGATTCCTGATGATTTTGTAAAATCCAGGCAGCTATAGGGGAAGCAGTTCGTAGAGTGTCAGGAATTCTAATTCCCTTTTCAAGTTGAAAAGCCGCCAAACTTGTAGAATCGAAACTGGTATTGGGGATTGATGCTAATGTGCGACCATCATGAATCTTTTCCCAGTATGCAAAATAACGGATAAAATCCAGGCTGATTCCGTCTGGTTTGGTATCCTTCACCACCTTTTTGATGAAGTCTATTCTCTGGGCACGATAGGCTACATTTGATGGGCTGATGAATTCTACCCATTCCTCTTTTGCCGGATCCCCATGTTGTGTTACTGCATACCAATCAGGGTGTTCTTTCAGTACGTTTGCATTAAAAAAAATCGGAAGGATAACAAATACCTTCACATCATTTTCTCGGGCCAGCTCGCGGAACACTTCATCATAAGCTAGTTCCACGCTTACAAAAGCTGAATTGATACCCATGTCGTTCCACTCACGGAAAAGTTGCCGGTAACTTGCCTGTGTTTCATAAATTTTCACTCCGATGGTTAAAGTTCTTTTAGTTTTATTTTGCTGGCAATTTTGGAGGACAGAAGAAATCAATAGCAAAAATAAAATGTAATATTTCATAGAAACAGAGAATTTATTCAAAATTACACAAACATTGCTTATGCCTCGATTAATAAACAAGATTGACAACCCGCAAAAGTTATTGATGATTCCAATTGGAAGAGTGGTCACTCTCATTCGGCGAGAGACCCAGGGTATCACCTTTGGTATCAACTCCTAATCCGATTATTGTCCGATTAACATAATTGAAATAACTAACCACCTGATTGATTTCAAGAATCTCCCCATCATTAAACCCTGAAGTCCTGAGACCGTCGATATCATTCTTTTCAATACCATTCATTTCCAATGTCAGCTTACCGGCATAACGAGCTCCCTGTGAATATTTACCCTCCAGTGCTGCCAGCAGGGTTTTATTGCGAATAGCATCTAAGAGTTTGTCTGCTTTAACAACATCCCCCAAAAGTCTTTTTAGCCCTACATGATGGTGTTTGACACAATAATCACAATTATTTAAATGACTCACATAGACCCCTATCAATTCCAAATACCATTTTGGAAGTGTGTTGTTTGAATTATGAAGCACACTTTTATAAAGGGTCATGTGTCCCAGAAGCGAGTGGGGGCGTAGGCTATGGATGGTAAGAACATTGTCAATATTGTTTTCGGGACCTTTAATTCTATCGTAGATTTTTTTTAGCCTAAGATCTGCTTCCTCGTAGTCAATTACTTTTATCCAACTCATGGTTTAAATTAACAATTAGTAATGAACAATGAAGTAATCGATTTTTGATTTAATCACTAGATATCCGGGTGTAAACGGTGCCAGTCGGTGGCTTGTTCATAGGTATGACCAATTCGACATAATAAAGATTCGCTAAGATGGGGCCCTTGAATTTGGAAAGTGTAAGGGATATCTAACTTTGAAATTCCACACGGAAGAGACAAGCTGGGCACACCTGTGAAGTTGGCTGGTATGGTGAATTGAAAATAACTGTAAGGATGTAATATCGATCTAATTTCCTGCATTGACTTGTACAGAAATCCCGGCGGAATAGAACAAGGAACTCCACCGCCCGGACTAATAAATGCATCAACCTCATTTAGCATTGAACCAAATCGACTGTTGAAGCTTAGGCGTTCTTGCGTGGCCGTTTGGTACGCTCTATCGGTTACTTCAGAGCCTATTTTTAGAAAATCACCAAAGAATGCCCCATATTCCTCAGCTCGTGAAGGATAGTTAGATGAATGAGCTTTAGCCGCTTCACAAGTGCAAATTGTTCTCCATGTTTTTTGAAGCCCGCTAGTATCCGGCATATTGACCGAAACGATTTTAGCACCCAAATGCTCCAGAACAATAAGCCCCTTCTCGATTGCATCTACAAGAATTGTATCCACATTCTTGGAGGAATAGTTTTGATCGTAGCCAATCCTCAATCCTTGAATGCCCTGGTAAAGATTCGCCGAGATATTAGGAACAGAGTCAGACAAGCAGGTTTGGTCATTAGGGTCTGAGCCTGAAATAACCTCAAATACTGCTGCCGCATCAGCCACAGTTCTAGTCATAGGCCCAATATGATCCAGCGATTCAGCCAATGGCAGAATGCCATATCGACTAACTCTTCCATAAGTTGGCTTAAGGCCAACAATCCCATTAGCCATGGCTGGAAATCTGATTGAACCTCCGGTGTCCGAACCTAAAGAGGCGTAACAAAGCCCTGCCGCGGTGGCAACTGCTGAGCCGCTCGAGGAACTACCGGTCCAGAGGTTTTTACCCCAAGGATTAACGGGAATAGAGAAATCCCGGTGATAACCACCCACTGCACCTTCGGTGAGATTGAGCTTACCCAATACGATAGCTCCGGCAGTGTTTAATTTGGCAATTACTGTGGCATCATAGTCTGGTATAAAATCGGACAGAACTTTAAGACCACCCATAGTAGACACACCTTCGGTGTAACAAAGGTCTTTTACTGCAATGGGAATACCATGCAATGGCCCGCGGTAGGTCCCTTTCATGATTTCTTTCTCAGCTTCTCGGGCTGCATTCATGGCATGATCTGGCATCAAACAGGCATAACTATGCAGCTGAGCGTCGAGGTTCGAGATTCTTTCAAGCATTAATTGCGTGAGTTCTGCCGGTGAGACATGCTTTTGTCTGATTAAATTAGATACCTCTAATATGGTGAGGTAATGGAGGGAATTACCCAATAGGTCGGCCATTTTTTAAATATCTGTTGTCTAACGAGATCTCTAATTAGCTACGGCAAACAATTTGATCGTTGCTATATTTAGAATAGTCGTAATTACAATCTTTCATTAACCTTGATTTTATAATATCATCATTTCTCTATTAATTCTATACGCTTATAATAAAAAGAGTAGTGTTGAAATTATAGAGGCCATTATCTGATTTTTTGTATCTTGAAACCGTTAAAATTTCAGAAAGCAACATAATATCATTAACCGTTAACAACATGAAGAGACTCAGTTTTTTTCTTCTCATTTTAGTAGTTATAGTACTTTCATACTGTAAACAACCAGCCTCGGAACCTCAGGTAGTATCATTGGTGGCTGACACTACCAATTTTCAGTGGAGAACCGAGCAGTTTGCCGATGTCCAAATCAACCGCTACATCATACCCGACTGGGAGCAGCTTAGCGCCAAACAGAGAATGTTGACTTATTATCTGGTCCAAGCAGGTTTGGAAGGGCGCGACATTATGTACGCTATGAATTATCGGCACAATCTGGAGATTCGCAAAGCCCTGGAGAATATTTCCCGTAACTATGTGGGAGATCGTTCGGCTAAGGATTGGGAACATTTTACGGTTTACTTGAAACGAATTTGGTTCTCCAGTGGCATCCATCACCACTATTCTATGAATAAATTCAAGCCGGAATTTACTAGGGATTATCTGGATGAATTGATGGATGCCACCAACACTGCGTTATCGGACCAGGCCTTTGAGGCCATTTTCGATCTCCATAAGGATTCAAAAAAGGTCAATCTAGATCCAACCGCAGACCTGGTGTTGACTTCGGCGGTCAATTTTTACGACCCTGATATAACTCAGAGGGAAGTGGAGGCTTACTTTCAGCAGATCATTGATAAAGAAGACCAAACGCCCATTTCATACGGGTTGAATACCAAAATTGTGAGAAATGAAGATGGTACCGTTGGAGAGGATGTATATAAAGTAGGCGGATTGTATGGCGCCGCTATTGAGAAAATGGTGCGATGGCTGGAACAAGCGGTGACAGTTGCTGAGAACCCACCCCAGGCTGACGCCCTGAAACTGTTGATAGAATATTACCAGACAGGAGATTTAAGAAAATGGGATGAGTACAATATTGCCTGGTCACAGGCCACAGAAGGAGATATTGATTACATTACCGGATTTGTGGAGGTGTACCAGGACCCTTTGGGCTATCACGGTTCATATGAGACTATTGTAGAAATTAAAGATTTTGCAGCAACCGAGCGCATGAAAGTTTTGATGGACAACGCCCAGTGGTTTGAGGACAACTCACCATTGATGGATGAACACAAGAAGGAACAGGTCGTTGGTGTATCCTATAAAGTAGTAAACGTGGCTGGGGAGTCCGGAGACAGCTCGCCGTCAACTCCAATCGGGGTGAATTTGCCCAACGCCAACTGGATCCGTTCCAATTACGGGTCCAAGTCGGTAAGTCTGGGAAATATCGTGGAAGGTTATGCTATGGCCAGCTCAGGTGGATTTGAAGAGGAGTTCATGTTAACCAAAGAGGAGCGATTGAGGGCAAAAGAACACGGTAGTCTGGCTGACAAGCTGCACACTGCTCTACATGAAGTCTTGGGCCATGCTTCCGGGCGTATTGAACCGGGTGTAGGTACTCCCAAGGAAACCCTTAAGAACTACCGGTCAGCTTTGGAAGAGGGACGGGCTGATCTTTTTGCACTTTACTACATCCTGGACCCCAAGATGGTGGAATTGGGACTGGTACCCTCCGACGAAGTTGGTAAAACAGCAGCTGACAGCTACATTATCAACGGCATCATGTACCAGTTACGAAGGTTACAGATTGGGGAGGTAATTGAGGAATCGCACATGCGTAACCGGGCTATGGTAGCCCGTTGGGCCTATGAACATGGCCAGAAAGACAATGTGATAGAAAAGGTGATGCAGGACAGCAAAACCTATTTCAGGATAAATGATTACCAAAAATTAAGAGACCTTTTTGGTCAGTTGCTGAGAGAAGTACAGCGCATCAAATCACAGGGCGATTTTGAAGCTGCCAGAGCGCTTATGGAGGATTATGCAGTGCAAGTAGATAAAAATTTGCATCAGGAAGTACTGGATCGGGCCGCTACGCTGAAAGGAGCACCCTATGGCGGATTTATTAACCCTAGATTGGTGCCGGTGGTTTTAAATGATAAAATTGTGGATGTACGGGTTGAATATCCTGATGATTTTACCCAGCAAATGCTTGAGTATTCAGAACGGTACGGAAATTTATAGTTTTGAATTGTTGCTATTTGTAATTCAATTCGTCTTACGTAATTCGTAATTTTTAACTATTGAGTTATCAGATCGTGATCTATAGCTAAAGTAGTTTTTATGGTAGACCGGCGTCGAATGATAAATTGATAATGTTTTTCCAAGTCATCTTGCAGCATACTGAGGTTTGTCAGCCCTGAATGATCATACTCAGATTGCGCGATAATAGCCGGGTCCATATAATATGGATGCAGTTCCTGGTAGGTTTGCTCAAAAGCTTCTTTCAATACTTCTGGTGTCAGAATGTTAACTACTTCAAGAAATTTTTCCAGATATTTCGAATACAAATAATCGTCCTTACCAATCGACAGGTCAAAATTGGCTTCACTGGAAAATAGTAGTTGATCTCCTAATTTTTGATTCCTCTTTTTCAAACCTTCGTGAGGTTGAGCGGCAAAAACATCATCATAATCCCAGGGGATTATATCAAACCTGTTGGTTTCAGGGTTTAAAAAAAGAAATAATTCATCTTGATAGTCCCCATTCATTATTAGGTAATTGAATGCTAACCATTTGTAGTATTGCCCCAAATTAATAATCTGACTTAAAGAATCAGACAATTGAAACCCTTCAAGAGTTTTATTCAAAGTCCGGCAGCTTTTGAGAACCTTTACAAACTTCTTTTTCTCTGTTCCATTGGAATACTCAATGGCAATTCGTCCTCCAGATTCTCGTCTAACCAGTAAATCTACACCCAGTAAACGACAGTAATCCTCAGGTTTTTGAATCATCAAATAGGTGCCCTGGGTTTGGCCATTAAGATGCAATTCAGTGTATTGGTTGCATAGTGGAAAAATATCAACAGCTTTCATCAGTAAAAAACATAATCTGGCCCTCCAGTAATTCTGATCCATTGCCAGGTTGTTTATGGCCAGTTTTCTGACCTGTACTTTTTTAATGGTGATGGGATCATGTAATGAAAGAGAGAAACTTTTCCTTCTATATTGAAGGGTGGTGTTTCCACGGGTTTTACAGGATTTTACGGCTATGGGGTGGTCATTGAAAGTGATTTGAACTGGTTTGACAACCATTTTTTCACCCGAAATGCTCAATATATTATCTTGTATATAAGATGGCACCTGAATATCAAAGATGTTATTGATGTTTTCAGATACTATTGCTGGAAATGTAAGTTGGGACTGAGACAGTATCGGTCTGGCCACCAAAGCCAGTGCAATTGCGGAGATGAGCAATTTTATCATGGATCAATTGCTATTAAAACCAGATAATAATAATAGTAATTTACAAAACAACTTCGGTCATCACAACTAAGTACAAGTCATAATAACCATATTCTGCCATGCCCTTAAAGTTATTTTTTAGCGGTATATTCGACACTGAAAAATCTGCTTGGCATCCATTATTTATAACCCCTTATGAGATCATCTTACCGCTGTACACAATTACCACTGCTCAAATTTGTGGGTTTTCTGACAATGGTGGTCGGTTCTATTCAATGCACCAATCCACCCAGCCTACCATCAGGTGATCCGGACAATGGGGGGTTATTAGTACCGGAGAATTTTGAAGTATTGCTTGTAGCCAAGAGCATTGGCCGAGCCAGGCACCTGGCAGTGAATGATAACGGAGATATCTATGTGAAGTTGAGGTTTGCCGATGAGGGTAAGGGAGGTAACCTGGCCCTGCGTGACACTACCGGAGACGGTAAAGCTGATATTATAGAAAACTTTGGGGATTATCAGGACGAAGGGGGCCTGGCCAATGGTATGACTATTCATAACGGATATCTTTATTTCAGTTCAGCCAGAAATGTGTACAGAAATAAACTAACACCTGGCAAACTTATTCCTGACAGTGAAATGGAATTGATCCTTACTGATGACCATGAACACGGTGTACTTCACTGGCATATTACCAAGCCTATGGCCTTTGATAATCAAGGCTATATGTATGTGCCATTTGGGTCTCCATCAGATGCTTGTCAGGATTATAGTGTGGGGCCTATTGGAATTCCGGGAGGTAAAGGGCTTGATCCATGTCCGGAATTAGAAAAACATGGGGGTGTCTGGCGTTTTGATGCAAATAAAACCGGTCAGACCCAAGAGGACGGGTATAGATTTGCCAGCGGACTAAGAAGTATAGTGGGAATGAGATGGAATGAAGAGGATCAAAGCCTGTACGCGGTGGTTCATGGTATAGATAACTTCCATTATATATTTCCTGAACTTTTTACTGCCTGGCAGGGGGCGGTCTTACCTGCTGAGGAACTGGTTAAAATTGAGGAAGGCGCCAATTTTGGCTGGCCCTATTGTTACTATGATCAAATGTTGAACAAAAGAATGCTACAACCCGGGTATGGAGGTGATGGGAAGGTTGTGGGTAGGTGTGCTGATTATAACCTTCCGTTGATGGGTTTCCCAGGACATTGGGGCCCTAATGACCTGTTGTTTTATAGAGGTGACCAATTTCCGGAGCGATATAAGCAGGGGGCTTTTATTGCCTTTCACGGTTCTACGGACAGGGCGCCCTATCCCCATGCGGGATATTTTGTGTGCTTTGTTCCTTTCGAAAACGGTATACCGACCGGACAGTGGGAAGTATTTGCTGATGGTTTTGCAGTGGTGGACACTATTGTAAATACCAGTGATGCACATCACCGTCCCATGGGGTTGGCTGAGGGTCCAGAGGGATCTCTATACATTTCGGACTCCAGAGAAGGCAAAATATGGAGGGTTATGTTTAAGGGAAACAAAGGCAATTTCGGCAAAGGACAACTGGCGCTGATAGAGGAAAGAAAATTGTTGCCACATTTGAGAACTCCCGATGAAATACTGGATAACCTTGAGGAAGATAACCTGGTGGGAGGAAAAGTCTACGACCGGTACTGCGCCACCTGTCATCAACGCAATGGTAAAGGGGATGAAAACAGATTTCCACCGTTGGTTGGATCCGACTGGGTGGGAGGAGACAAGGGAAGGTTAATTGATGTGGTATTGAACGGGTTGCAGGGGAAAATTGAAGTGAGTGGGATAGCCTACAATAATTTGATGCCAGCCTTCCAATACCTGGACGATAAACAAGTAGCGGTTATATTAACTTATATCCGTCAAAATTTTGGGAATGAGGTTGATGAAGTGAGCGAGGCAGAAGTTCGGGTGAGGCGACAGCTCCCTTGATTTTTATTTGTTCTTAGAAATATTGATATTTGAAGTCGAAAGGTTGCATCTCTTTTCGAAAGTGCTTTTCTGCCCCCGTCGGTAGGGGAATTTTTCAAAGGACATACACCCTGGACCAAACAAGCAAAATCAACATGAAGGTATTTTTAGTTTATGTTCGGGATGAGGATTTTTACCATCTTCTCCACGGAGAAGAGCCCGTTACCAGTAAGAAAGGTCGAATAAAAGTTATGGGGTTCCCACCCTTAGGTGTCGAAACCCTGGCTCCGGTCTTAAGAGAAGCCGGACATGATGTGGTCATGTACGACACCTGTCACCCTTATATGAAAGCAGAACACATTGCACAAGATCTTCTGGACATGAATCCCGATGTGGTTGCCTTGTCTTTTCTTTCTACTACCTCCTACCGGTTGTTAAAGGCTATGGCACGCAAGTTAAAAGCCACCAGTCCGCATATCCCTATAATAGTGGGTGGGACGTTTGCCACTTTCAATTCGGCAAATATTTTAAAGGACTGTACGGCTATAGATTGTGTGGGCGTTGGTGAAGGTGAAGAACTGTTGCTTGATTATCTCGATAATATTGGCAACCCGGCAGCGGTGAAAGGAATTGCCTGGAGGGCAGGAGAGGAAGTAATTAAAAATCCTCCCAGGCCTATATTGGCGGATTTGGACAAATTTCCCTACCCGGATCGACAAACCCTCCCCATTGATTACCTGGAGTCTCTTCCATTAGATATACCTGCAGTTTTGTCCATGGAAAAGTTTTGCACCATGCAAACCTCCAGAGGATGTCCCTATAAGTGTATTTACTGTGATATTCCTTCATTAGCTGGAGGAAAATGGCGCTGTAGGTCAGCGGAGCACGTGCTTGGAGAAATGCAGCAGCTACACGATCAGGGGTATCGCTCTATCTATTTAACTGATGATCACTTCTTACTAAAGCATCGGCGAATTCAAGCCATTTGTGAGGGCATTATTGAAAGAAAGCTGGAGTTTAGTTGGGGTTGTGAAGGACGGGTTGATTCTGTAGCCCTAAATCAGTTCCCAATTATGGGTAAAGCAAATTGCGGATTCCTGGCGTTCGGTGTGGAGTCAGGAACTCAAAAGATACTGGACCGGCTGAAGAAAGATCAAACTTTAGCGCAAATTGAGCATGCCGTGAATGAAGCCAAAAAACATGGTATCAAAACGGCACATGGATTTTTCCTGGTAGGCTCACCGGATGAAACGGTTGCAGATATTATCCAGAGTTTCAAATTTGCCGCCAGACTAAAGTTAGACACTTTCGGATTCAATAGGTTGTGTGTGTACCGAGGGAC
>CAZOJZ010000505.1:0-17385 GCA_964580205.1 uncultured Roseivirgaceae bacterium | reverse complement strand
TTCAAATCTTTATTCCCTCAAAATACTGTATTTATCAATGGTTTATGCGTATTTCTGTTTGAGTTCGTTTTTTTCGGTTCGTCTAATAGTAGTACAGTCATCCCGACCAAAGTCATCGTGCTAGTAGCGTGATGACTTTTTTTGAGATTTTCAACAGATCTTTTTTATTGTGTCCAAATAGCATAAGGTATACTTTACCTATATTCTTCAAAGGAGTTACAAACTCGAAGCGAAGCTGAAGGATTGGAACATCGAATTAAAAAGCGAGAGGCATCAAGATTTCTTAAGGATTATTTTATATCTTATTCGGCAATCTGTTAACGTCGCGCTGTCGGGCGTGAGCCACTGGTTCAAAATATGAAAAAACCTATTGAAATAATGGATACAACGCTTCGTGACGGAGAGCAAACCTCTGGCGTCTCTTTTTCGGCCTCTGAGAAGCTGACCCTGGCAAAATTGTTGTTGGAAGAATTGAAGGTCAATCGCCTGGAGATAGCTTCAGCACGGGTTTCTGAAGGGGAGTTTCAAGCGGTCAAAAATATCCTCGAATGGGCCAGTGAAAGTGGTTATAAAGACCGTGTGGAAGTACTTACTTTTGTTGATCGAGGCGAATCGCTAAAATGGATGCAAAAGGCAAAGGCAAATGTGCAAAACCTGTTGACGAAAGGCTCTTTAAACCATCTGACACACCAATTGCACAAGAAACCCAAGGAACATTTCGACGATATTGCACAAATATTGGAAAAGGCCAAAAACATTGGTATCGAAACCAATGTATATTTAGAGGATTGGAGCAACGGCATGAGAAATTCAAGAGAGTACGTCTTTGAGTTCCTCGACTTTTTATCTGAACAGCCTATCAAAAGAATCTTGTTGCCGGATACCTTGGGTGTATTGACCCCTCGGGAAGTATATGGGTTTATGGCATCAATCATTGAAAAGTATCCAGATACTCATTTTGACTTCCATGGACACAATGATTACGATTTAAGTGTCTCTAATACCATGGAAGCGCTGCGGGCAGGCTGTCATGGCTTACACCTAACCGTGAACGGCATGGGAGAAAGGGCAGGCAATACTCCACTTGCAAGTGTGGTGGCGGTTATCAATGATTTTATGCCCGACATTGCTATTGATGTGAACGAAAAAGCTCTATTCAAGGTGAGCCGCTTAGTATCGAACTTTTCAGGCATTGGCATCCCATCGAACAAACCTATTGTGGGGGATAATGTATTTACGCAAACTGCTGGAATACATGCGGACGGAGACCATAAAAAGAATCTCTATTTCAATGATCTCTTGCCTGAGCGATTTGGTAGAAAGCGCAAATATGCCTTGGGGAAAACCTCGGGCAAGGCCAATATTCAACGGAATCTGTTAGAACTTGGTCTGGTATTGAACGATGAGGAGCTCAAAAAAGTGACCGAACGCATTATTGAGCTGGGAGATAAGAAGGAGACAGTGACCAAAGAAGACCTGCCTTATATCATCTCCGATGTATTGGATAGTTCCTTTCACCAAAAAGTTTTCATCAAGTCATATGTACTGACGCACTCAAAAGGATTAAAACCATCAACCACCGTTTTGGTGGAGATCAATGGTGAAGCCTTTGAAGAAAATGCACAGGGCGATGGACAATTTGATGCCTTTATAAATGCCTTGCATAAGATTTACCAGCTAAAAAAGATGCAATTACCACAGTTGACTGACTATGCGGTACGTATACCGCCTGGCAGTAAGTCTGATGCGCTTTGTGAGACCATTATTACCTGGCAAAATAACGGTTCGGAGTTTACCACACGCGGACTCGATTCTGATCAAACCGTATCGGCCATTAAAGCCACGGAGAAAATGTTGAACATTATTTAATCTCCTGTTAGATTCGGATTTCTGTTTTCTAAGGCTATTTTTGTAGTATGTCTGCTGTTAATCAAGTATATGAGTAGCAAATTCTACCTACTTCTTATTCCTTTCTTATTTACTCAACCGGACTGTTTTGCCGACCCTATTTCAAAAGCAATTAAAGCGTTAAAGAAGGGGAAACACCAGCAGGTTGAGTCAATGTTGAAAAAGTCACTTCTGAAGCACACTATTAATCCTGGTGCGCGTTATGCCTTCTCTCTTCTTTATTTCGATTCCACCTATGCAAACCAGAGTATTGACTCTGCCCATGTGAATATTGAGCAGGCATTAATTGATGAGCATCAACCAGACAGCCTTGAAGGTCTACCCTTAGAGAAAGCCAACCTGACCATCGATGATCTGCAAGCGCAGAAGACTCTGGTAGATCGGACTGCTTACTCACGGGTGGTGGATGTTAATACCGTACAAAGTTTTCAAAATTTTATCGACCAGTATTCCAATGCACCTCAACTGGCAAATGCCATCAGCAGAAGGGACATGCTGGCCTTCGAAATTGCCAGTAATGAAGATACGTATATAGGCTACAAAAAATTCCTGGACCAGTATCCGGATGCCTATCAGGTATCAACAGCCAGAAAAAGGTATGACCTGCTGGTGTTTCAAGCTGAGACTGCCCAAGGAAAACTAACTGACTACCATAACTTCCTGAAGGAACATCCCGATACCCCCCATAGAAACCAGGCTGAATGGCAAATATTTCAGTTACAGACATTGGATGACAGGCCCGGAAGTTACAGGAAGTTTAAAAAGGACTTCCCCAATAGCAAGTATGTCTCCTATGCCAATAATATTCTATACCACCTAGATAAGGAGTCATTCATGAAAGGAAATAACATTACCGATTCCTTAAAACGTGTCAACAAACTTGAGTCCTATTCGCTTATCCCCGTTTTTGAAAATGGTAAATATGGATTTATTGACCATTATGGGGTTTATCAGATTGCCTCCACCTTTGATTCAATCCCTGAAAATTACCTTTGCCAACTACTGACCACTGATGTTGTACAGGTCTATGTAAATAATAGGTTAGTAATAATGGGAAGAAACCAGAAGGTCCTATGGGATGGGCCCTTTGATGGTATAAAAGATATGGGAAGGGGATTACTGGAATTAAACATCGGAAACAAATATGGGGTCCTGCATAAATCGGGCTGGTTGGTTTTAAACATTGAGTACGATCAGGTAAAAATGCTGGGAGACTCGTTCATAGCCATCAACCAAAATGGAAAGTGGGGGATTTCCACCATGACCGGACGATTAATAGTTCCGATAATACATGAAGTCATACAAAGAGAAGGTGCCTTCATTCTCTTAAAAAAGGAACAATGGGCAGTCAGCACCAAAGAGCAAATTGTAAGGTCTTTTGAGCTCGACCTGGGGTTTACCTATCAGTATACTGATTGGGAATTTATCAGCCAAAATAACCTGATGGTATTTACTCCTGAAAAAGAAGGCATTCTGAATAATAACCTGGTACCAATTATACCTTTGTCATCTCATGAAATTCACGAACTCGATTCCGCTGACTGGTATGTAAAGACTGCTCATGGCACTATTAGATTCTATGGAGAGAACCTTCAGACCATCCCGCCTGAACGGTATCAAAAATTTTTATCTAACAATCATTTCATTTGTTTATTTAAAAACTCCAAATGGGAAGTATGGGACCGTGTAACGTTGGTTCAACTAAATGAGCATTCGTATGATTCTGTAGCCAGACTGGGGATGCATATCATGATGCTAATGGACAAACAAGGTACCACTATATTGTTCAGAAATGGTGCCACTTTGAATTTAGCCAAACACGACCGGGTAAGATTAATTCGAGAGGTGGACCAATCCATGGGATTTTTGCAAGTAAATAGTACAGGTGGCAAACGACAAGTATACGACCTCGAAGGCCACCCAATCTATCACACCTGGTATTACGACCTGCACCCTCTTACCTCAGAACTATTCATTATTGAAAAGAATGGCATGAAGGGTATTGTAAGTTTACAAGGAAAGATTTTAATGAAACCCCGATATCAAACCATCGTGGCAGACAGTACCAACCATATCTCGTTATTGCATAACGGTCGATTTGGTTATTTCAACCCCATTGAAGGGACTCTGATCAAGCCTCAGTATGAAAGCCGGATAACTTCTTTTAACGGGCATACTCTACTGAGCAGTAAAAAAGGAAAGAAGGGATTGGTCGACCATAGGAATAAGATACTAGTACCATTCGAATACGACGAAATTAAGCAATGGTCGGACAGCTCGGTAATTGCTCGTAAACAAAATAACTGGGCAGTGTTAAACTATTATACCGGGGAGATAGAATTCAAAGATATTACAGGTTTGGAATGGATATCAAACCAAGACAACCGTAGGGCCATTATCAAAACCAAACAAGGATATGGCTTGTTGGACAATAAACTTGGGATGCTGCTAAATCCGGGCTTTAACGATATTATAAACCTGGGAACTGCGGCGAAACCAGTTTTATTTACGGAGAAATATATACCGGAAGCAGATTATTTCGTAGTAATATACTACAATCATGAGATGGACGTAATTAGAAAACAGGTTTTCGATTCAGGAAACTATGACCAGGTGTACTGCTTTTGATCTCAGATCTCAGATCTCTGATCTCTGATCTCTGATCTCGGCCAGAACTCTGCCGCCAGATGCCGGATCACTGGTCTTTAGTCTGTGATCTGATATTTCAGGCACCTAATTTCTTTCCTATGATTCTTCGTCTCAGGATCTGAGATCTGAGATCATTTGAATCTTTTGATCTCCCCACTTTTTACTCTCGCCAGATAGCTTATTAAATCCCTCTTTATTTCAGGGGCCATAATATATAATCCCAGTACATTAGGGAATGCCATGGCGAATATCATAGCGTCACTAAAATAAAAAACGCTGGTCAATGGTAACACAGAGCCAATAACTACAAAAACACAGAAAATGATCTTGTAGATAATATCATTCAAATGACTTTCACCAAATAAATAGGTCCAGCTTTTTAATCCGTAGTAGGACCAGGAAATCATAGTTGAAAGCGCAAAAAGTATAACTGCTAATAACAAAATATACGGGAACCACGAAATAGTAGAAGCAAAAGCACGTGAAGTCAGCGATACGCCTTCAGTGGCATCCGGGTCTATTGAACCGGTGATGACTATCACCAATGCTGTCATGGTACAAACCACTACTGTGTCAATAAATGGTTCTAATAAGGCCACAATACCCTCGCTTATTGGTTCTTCAGTTCTTGCTGCTGAGTGGGCAATAGATGCAGACCCCACACCTGCCTCGTTAGAGAACGCCGCCCGTTGAAAACCAACGATCAACACTCCAACAAACCCTCCTGCCATTCCTTTGGGGGAAAACGCACCCGAAATTATAGAACTCAATGCATTGGGAATTTCAGAAAAATGCATTAGGATAATAAAAAGCGCCGCAGCCAGGTAGATCGCCACCATAAATGGCACTATCTTTTCGGTTACCTTCGCAATACTTTTAATACCTCCAATTATTATCAAGGCCACCACACCGGCCATAAGAGCCCCAAACATCCACTCGCGTCCGAAAAATATACTGTTCTCACCTCCGGTTACGCTAACCAGTTGTTCAGTAGCCTGATTGATCTGGGACATATTACCTCCACCGAATGACCCTCCAACACAAAAGACTGCGAAAATAACTGCGCAAATTCTTCCTAACCTACCCAGTCCGCGTTTGCTCAACCCCTTACTCAAATAGTACATTGGTCCTCCTGACACCGAGCCATCTGCATGGATATTTCGATACTTTACTCCTAAAGTACATTCTACAAACTTAGAGGACATTCCCAAAAACCCTGCAAGGATCATCCAAAAAGTAGCACCTGCCCCCCCCAACGAGACAGCAATAGCCACACCGGCAATATTACCCAAGCCCACCGTACCAGACAAAGCAGCGGTTAATGCCTGAAAATGTGAAACTTCACCAGGATCATTGGGGTCATCAAATTTTCCACGTACTACATCCAAGGCGTGTTTAAATCCTGTGATATTGATAAAACCCATATAAAGAGTGAAAATGATAGCTCCCACCAATAACCAAATGATAACAAAAGGCATGGAGATCCCGTTTCCCAAGGGTATTGAGGTAAAAATAAAATCACCAATTCTAGTCCAGATGTCACGTTCAACAATCACAGCTCCGACTTCATCTGCTTCCTGAGCGTAGTTGGTCAGACAAAAAATCATATAAAGCAGGGAAAGCGAAACCTTCTTCATGGGGTTTATTGGTTTGATGCGGCGTAAATTATGAAATATCTTAGCAATTCAACAAATATTTCAATTACTTAACCCAAGCTGGACCTTAATCTAATCCCAATATGAAGCGGTAATAGCCAGTCCTGCTTCAAAGCTATGCGGCTGATACCCTAGATCCTGACGGGCCTTTTCAATTATGAACCCTGTTTTTAATGGCCGCTTTGCAGGCTGTTTAAAATTTTTAGAATTGGTCTTGTTGATCAACGATGCATCCAGGGAAAAATATCGTGCGGTAATCCGGGCGATATTATATGGTGTCAGTAAATCAGCGCCGGAAATATGATAAATACCATAGGCTGACCGCATGGCAATTTGATAACACCCGAATGCCAGATCTTCTACCAATGTAGGGGTTCGGACCTGATCATCGACCACTTGTATGGGTTTGCCAGATTCCAGGTTTCGCTTTACCCATAACATAATATTTGATCTGGATACGCCAGGTGTAGCCCCGTATACCAGAATAGTTCGGGCGATGGACCATTTTATATTACATTCATACAGTAGTTTTTCAGCGGCCCATTTGGATTGCCCATAAAAATTGACAGGATTAGGTTCATCATCCTCTTTATAGGGACCACTTAGCCCATCAAAAATGAAATCAGAGGACAAATGAACCATATGAGCATTAACTATTTCGCTGGCTTCAATCAGGTGTGCCACTGCCATTACATTGAGTTGCCAGCACCTCTCCCGGTCAGTTTCACACTGGTCCACCTGAGTCATGGCGGCAGTGTGTATGATTACTTTCGGAGCATATTCCTTAACCACTTTAAGCACTTGACCCCTTACTTTCACGTCCAGAGGAAGGTAGGATATGTCCGCTGTTTGAATGCGACTGGGTCCTTGAGAAGTTGCAAGGAATGATACACGCTGGTTGCTTAGCAGTTGCACCAACTTCTGACCCAAAAGCCCATTCGCACCAGTTATCAATATTTTCATCAATGTTGTGGATACTGGTATCCGTAGAGTTTCGAGATCTTGGAGCGCTTTAGTTCTTCTACTTTTACAGTCATTGAAATTTCCTCCAGGGGCTTGTCCATTCCATCCGTTGATTGTTCAGCGATGGCGTCCACTACATCCATTCCTGAAATTACCTGGCCAAAGACGGTATACTCATCATCGAGATGTGGAGCTCCACCTTTAGTAGAATAAACTTCCAGTCGCCTCGAGTCAACTTCGAGACTTAAGTTTACTCCAAATTCTTTTTCAATTACCGGCTTCAGCTCTATCATTTTGGCTTCCAACGCATCCTCATCTCTTGCTTGTTGTATATTGATATACTCATCTCTCAACGTCTGATACTCTGGCTTATTTAGCAGCCTCCTCAAATATTGATTCAGCTTATCCCGATCTAAAGTCAATTCCTCTTCTGTCCAGGTACGTCCATGGACAATGTAGAATTGGCACTCGCTGGACTTTCTCTCCGGGTTGTTGGTTCGAGCTGCTGCTACCGCCCCCCTGACATGGAAATTATGTGAGAGAATCTCTTCCGGGATCATCCCCTCTGGAGTTGGTGTGGTCCCTTCTTTTGCATTCACATCACCACCCTGAACCATAAATTCTCGAATTACCCGATAGAAAATAGTGCTATCGTACCGCCCTGCTTGTGCCAGTTTGATAAAGTTATCCTTATGTAACGGGGTGTCATCAAAAAGGATAAGTTTAATAGCTCCAAAAGTGGTATTGATGGTAACCAGGTAGTCCTTTTTTGGTGCATCAGTAGAGACGGTACCCACGTAGTCTTTTTTTGGTGTACAAGAAGACACTGTAAGACTAAATAGCACCAAGCATACTGCTATAATATTGTTCTTAACGATCATATTTAATCATTCAAATGAGAATTAATTTCTTCCAGGATCTTTGCCCCGCCGGATCCAAGAACTTTTCGTCCAAGTTCTTCACCCAATCTATGTGCATGGTCCAACGGACCCTTCAAACTTAGTTGAACAACTTGATTTCCATCCAGACTAATAATTCCACCGATGACTTTAATCACTCCATCACTTAGTTCGGCGTATGCAAAAGCTGGAATACTACATCCTCCCTGGATAGTATAAAGAAAAGCTCTTTCTGTGGTAAGGCAATATTCCGTTGACGGATCATTTAGACATTCCCTTATCCGTGCTTTTTTTTGAGGATTGATTCTCTTGCTGACCTCGATAACTATGCTGCCTTGGCCAACCGCCGGCACAAATACATTCTTGGCCATGGAATGCCTGATCAATCCATTGAGACCAAGGCGATGTATGCCGGCATAAGCCAATGCTAAGCCGTCCATTCCCCCATGTTCCATTTTCTTCAACCGGGTTTGTAAATTCCCCCGGACCGAAACCATGTTAATGTTAGGGTAATAATGATGAAACAGGGCAACCCTTCTTGAAGATGAAGTGCCAATGGTGATGCTTTCCTTTAGATCAAGGTGGGTATTGAAGCTTATTACCACATCATGGGCCTGCTCCCGGACGGTGTAGGCAATTATCTCAAATTCCGCAGGTAATTCAGAAGGCATATCTTTAGCGCTATGTACCGCAATATCTATATTTCCTGAAGCCAATTCTTTTTCCAGTTTCGCAGTAAACACCCCCTTGCTGCCTATCTCAGGTATCGGTAAGTTTTGCAATTGGTCACCCTTTGTATCCATTGGGACCAACTCGCCGGCCAATTGCACTAATTCCAACTGACTGGCCACCCATTTGGCTTGCCATAAGGCCAGCTGGCTTCGTCTGGTTCCGATTCTAATTTTAGATTTCAACTTCTTTCAGTCTTTTGGAGACATTAAGGGCCAGATCCAAAAAGATCATCCTTGCACTCCCGTTTCGTTCCAAGTGAAATAATGCTTCAGAAAATAGGTTGGTAAGCGGCTCAATTTTTTCAGGAGTAACCACTTGTGAGAAATTCCGAACAAACTCTTTTTCATCTTCTGCAAGTTTGATCAGCTGAGAATCTCCATAATGTGCCACCAAGGTGTCTCGTAGTATTGAAAGTCCAAACCTAATAAAACCCCGTTGCGAAATTTTGGTCATCTTATGAAATTCATCGGACCATCCTACCAACTTAGTATAGTGCTGGCCGTAACACAGTCGCATCCACTCTTTGAATGATTCTACTCTATCCTCTTCAACCTCAAAGGCCAACCTAAAAGCCAATTTCAAGTTACCGGCAGCCAATCTGGTAATATGGGAGGCCCTTTCTTGGGTAACACCTGATTCCAATAGGTGTGCCTGGACTTCACCATCGTTAAACGCCCGGATCATCACTTTTTGAGTTCGAGACAATATGGTCCCTAGTAACTTTTCTGAGTCATGCGCAACCAATATAAATACTGTTTTATTCGATGGCTCTTCCAGAATCTTTAACAGGCCATTTGCTGCTGAAGGATGCATGTACTCGGGCATCCAGATTATCAGGACCTTGTACGCTCCTTCAAAAGCCATTAGTGATAATTTTTTGATGATGGCTTTGCTTTCTTCTTTTGAGATGTTCAGGTTTTTGTTTCCCTCCCCAAACACGCCACTCCAATCGGCAATATCACCATACAAATTTTCCTCCAAAAACGAACGCCATTCCTTTAGGAAATTATTGCTCACCACTTCTTTACCACTAATCTTTTCCGTGCTGCTTACCGGGAAAACATAATGGACATCCGGGTGAATATACTTTTGGTTCTTCAAACAAGAGGGACATTGACCGCAACTGTCCCGGTCGTCAGGATCCTCACAATTCAAGTAAGTGGCAAACGCAATAGCCATGGCCAGGTTAGCGCTCCCCTCGGGACCAAGGAAGAGTTGGGCATGCGCTACATGGTCCTTTCGTACAGCTTCTACTAAGCTGGTTTTGGTTTGATTCAATCCCTGTATGTCGGCGAATTGCATTTTCTACTTCAATATCGATAAACGATTCTCAGCAGTCTGTTGGTATATATGCTCAAGAATACTTCTTTCTACTTCAGAAAAAGATAAGGAACGGCGTTCCATTACCTTGGCAATGGTTTCACAGGCCTTTTCAAAATCATATTCAGTAGTACTTCCAGCGCCACCCCAAATGAATGAAGGAGTAAACTTTGCAGGAAATCCTACTCCATGAATATTGGCGCATACCCCCACCACCGTTCCAGTATTAAACATGGTATTAATCGAACTCTTACTGTGATCGCCCATGATAAGCCCACAGAACTGTAGACCAGTATCTACAAATGCATCCTCTAGATAACTCCAGGAACGAACATTGGAATAGTTGTTTTTTAAGTTCGAGTTATTGGTATCAGCTCCCAAATTACACCAGGACCCAATTACACTATTACCTAAAAATCCTTCATGGGCTTTGTTACTATTACTTTGAAAAATCACATTACCAACCTCTCCCCCAATTTTACAATAAGGTCCAATGGTAGTGTTAGGTCGCATTTTGCCTCCTAATCTCAACTGAGAATAATTGCCCAGAGTAAAAGGGCCTTGTATAATTGTTCCCTCCTGAATTTCGGAATTTGGGCCAAGATACACCGGTCCGTTCTCAGCGTTTATAATGGCTGCCTTAATCCGGACACCCTCCTCAATAAAAAGGTTTTCCTGGTTATATACTATAGTATGCGGGTCGGTTAACGGATGGCTTTCCCTGCCGTTGATAACTCTTGGATAATCTGCTTTTATTTGATCCCCATTGGACAAGAAAAGCTGCCAGGTATTTCTTATTAGGGTCATGTGGTCTTCATACGGCTCGCATAGATCCACCACATCAGCCAGTTCACCCAGAGAATCAAAAGGTCCGGATCGAAACGCTATGATTATGTCTCCCTGTCTCAGACCTTTGCCGGAAGAAAGATTACTGATTTTTTCAAGAAGGTGTTGATCCGGGCATAAGGCCCCATTGATGTACAAGTTGTCCTCCTTCATGACCGCGGGATACTTGGCACTGAGATAACCCTGTGTTAAAAAACTTACTGAATGATTAAATTCAAATCTCCATTTTTCAGCAATGGTCAAAATACCTAAACGGATGTCAGCTACTGGTCTGGTAAATGTCAGAGGCAGCAGAGAACGCCTGATCTCAGGGTGATCAAACAACAGGATATTCATATACACAAAAATAAAAAAGTCTCACAGAATAAGTTATCCATGAGACATAAATCAAAGCTTCTGTTGTGGTTATTTTTTCTTATATCTACGATTGAATTTCTCAACCCGGCCAGCGGTGTCTAAGAATACCCGTTTCCCCGTGTAGAAAGGATGCGAAGCAGAACTCACCTCTACTTTGATCAGGGGGTATGTGTTTCCATCCTCCCATTTAATAGTCTCCTCCGATGTCATGGTAGACTTTGTGAGAAACTTATACTCACTTTGCGTATCCAGGAAAACCACTTCTTTGTAAGCCGGATGGATGTCTTTTTTCATGATTGCACAATTATATTATTCATTCCAAAAAGGAGGGCAAAATTAAGTAAAGTATTGAATATTTTCAAACATTTTTACTGCTATTAACCATGAATTGATTCAAGCTAATTTTTTACGGCAATGTATTAACTTGCGACGGAATAGTGTAAAATCGAATGATTAAACAACTACTGATACTATTGTTTGCTTTGGGAAGTACTTTATTAGTCAATGCCCAAAGTACAAATATCCCACTTGATCCTGACTATTATCACCTTGTTCAACGCTATGAAATCAAATCGGGGCATTTCGCATCCAGTTTTCACAGCAATATTAAACCGTATTTAAGGTCGGACGTTGCGGAATTTGTCGATACCCTTTACGCCACTGGCCGAGCTGATTCAAAGGTAGATCAATTCAATCTCCAGTATCTGGCCAATGATAATTGGGAATGGTCAAAGCGTGACAACAACGTGAGTAAAAAGCCTTTATTTAAAGCTCTGTACAAAAATAGATCAGACCTTTTCCATGTTGATACCAAAGATTTTGACCTGCATGTCAGCCCGGTATTTCATTTCGGGTATGGAATTGAAAAAGATGAGCAGAACATTTTTACCAATACCAGGGGCTTGGTAATACGTGGTATGATCAGTAGAAAAGTAGGTTTTTACACCTATCTAGCTGAGAACCAAATGAGGTTCCCAAGTTATGTTCGAGATTGGATCAATGACGATCGTTTTGTGGTCCCCGGCGAGGGATTTTGGAAAAGCTTCAAAGATAATGCCGTTGATTTTTTTACAGCCAGAGGTTACATAAGTTTTAATGCGGCCAAGTTTATTAATTTTCAATTTGGACACGACAAACAATTCATTGGTAACGGCTATCGGTCCTTGGTTCTATCGGACTTCTCCAACAACCATTTATTTCTAAAGATAAATACCAACGTCTGGCGGCTTCACTATTCATTTATGGTTTCCGAGATGAGGGCCGATGCTCCAGGTAACGCAGGGGGCTCCTTCTCTTCTATTGACTTTCCAAAAAAATACCTGGCCTTCCATCGGATTGGTGTAAACGTTACCGATCAATTAAATCTGGGGATTTTTGAGGCCATTGCCTTTGGTCAGCATAAAGACAGTACAGGAACTTCGTTCGAACTGGACTATTTGAACCCCATAATTTTTTACAGGGCCATAGAACAATCGGGAGGTTCTCAGGACAATGCCCTATTTGGAGCAGATGTTACCTGGAATTTCTTGAAAAGGTTCTCATTCTATGGACAAGTTGTTTTAGATGAATTCCTACTAAGGGAAGTAAAGGCCGGTGACGGATGGTGGGGTAACAAGATTGCCTATCAAATAGGCTTGAAATATATAGATGTGTTTGGAGTCAACAATCTGGATCTACAGTTGGAAGGTAACTTTGCACGGCCCTACACTTATGCCCATATCACAAATTATACCAGCCATTCCCATTACAAACAGCCTTTGGCACACACACTGGGAGCTAATTTCAAAGAGTTCATAGCCATAGCCCATTATCAGCCTATTCCAAAATTGAGGCTGTCCGGCAAGCTGGTAGTAGCAAACTATGGGGCGGATACCGATAGTACCAATTGGGGCGGGGACATTTTAAAAAGTTACAATGATCGTGAAATGGATTTTAATAATAAGATCGGCCAGGGCGTCGGCACAGATCTTTTCTTTTTTGATTTCACCGCTTCCTATCAATTGAAACACAATCTATTTCTAGACTTCAATCAGGTATTTAGAACTTTGAAAAGTGAGCTACCGGAAAGAAACGCTGACAATGTGGTCAGTTCATTATCAATCCGTTTGAATATCTCAAGACGTGAACATGTATTCTGAAGTTAGCAGAGGGGCTATGTCATTTAATGATACTCAAAAACATTAACTTGCACCATTAAGAGCTGACGGCTAAACCTTATAAATGAACACCTATTTCAGAATATTATCGTTTGCCAGGCCTTTGAGGCACTATCTGCCGCAGTACCTAGCTTTCACATTGCTGGGAATTATATTTGGGTTAATCAATTTCACCTTATTAATACCGTTGTTTGATGTCATCTTTCAACAGATGGATATGGCTGAATTACAGGCATACCAATCCAATCCGGCATTCTCTCCTACACTGGGGTATTTAAAGCATAAATTCTATTACTTTCTTATTTCATTCACAGAAACCTACGGAAAAATTGGCACGTTGGCATACATCACTGTAGTAATCATTGTCGCCAATCTAATGTCCAATATATTCAGATATTTATCACAGATCATCTTAGCCAAGGTGCGAGCTCGTGCTGTGCGGGGCCTGAGACTGGCTATTTTCGGAAAAATCAGTTTACTACATTTGGGATTCTTCACAGACCAGAGAAAAGGTGATGTCACCTCTAGAATCACTAACGATGTGCAGGAGGTTGAAAATGGCATAGTCCATTCTCTACAGGTTATTTTTAGAGACCCTGCAAGTATTATACTTTATTTCGCCTGGCTGTTTTTTATGTCCTTTAAACTTACGTTGTTCACCTTAATTGTGTTGCCGATCGCTGGAGTACTTGTTTCGGAAATTGTAAAGAAACTTCGTAGGATCGCTCTTGCCGGACAAGAGTCCTTAGGACGGATTCTTAACCAGGTAGATGAAACATTCTCAGGAATAAGGATTATTAAAGCATTCAATGCCAGGGATTATACCTTTAAAAAATTCACCAAAGAAATTGACCGATATGCCAGTATTAATATTTCTATGGCCCGCAAAAACGAACTGGCGTCACCAGTATCGGAGTTTTTGGGCATAATAGTGGTTGGGGGAATTTTGCTGTTTGGCGGAAACCTGGTGTTAAACAATCAATCTACCTTAGACGGAGCGGCATTTATCACTTATTTAGTAGTATTCGCACAACTACTGGCACCTTCAAAAGCCCTGTCCAAAGCTTACAGCAGTATCCAAAGAGCTCTGGCATCAGCGGAAAGGATCTTTGAAATTATAGATATAGTTCCTGAAATAAAAGATTCTGATCATGCGTATGCCACCGCTCAATTCAATGAATCAATTGAAATAAAAAATGTAAGCTTTGCTTATGACAACGAAAAGGTACTTGAAGATATCAACCTGGTAGTTCCCAGAGGTCGTACTATTGCCCTGGTCGGACCGTCGGGAAGTGGAAAATCAACACTGGTGGATCTGATTCCCAGGTTTTATGACCCGACTAAAGGCCAGGTATTATTGGATGGCATTCCATTGAAAGATTATAAACTGGAAGCTTTGCGCAGTTTAATGGGAATTGTAAGCCAAGAGTCAATTTTATTTAATGATACCGTTTTCAATAACATTGCCTTCGGAAAGCCGCAGGCAAGTAATGAAGAGGTGATCAAAGCTGCTAAAGTTGCCAATGCTCACGAATTTATTCTTAGGCTGGAGCATGGCTATCAAACAGAAATTGGGGAACGAGGTGGTAAATTATCCGGTGGTCAAAGGCAAAGATTGAGCATTGCCAGAGCCGTACTAAAGAATCCATCGATATTGATTCTTGATGAAGCCACCTCTGCTCTTGACTCCGAATCAGAAGGCCTGGTACAGGAAGCTTTGTCAAACTTAATGAAGAACCGAACATCTATTGTAATTGCACACCGGTTAAGTACCATTCAGAATGCCGATGAAATTATCGTCTTGCAGGAAGGACGGATTATAGAGCGAGGCACCCATCACCAACTATTGGACAGGGGAGGTCTCTACCAAAAACTAAATGCAATGCAGGCAGTATAAATTTGTGCCATGAAAAGACCAAAATCAATATTCTGCACCCTCCGCTTCAAAAGACCACTAATTTATGCTGCTGGCTAAAACGTTTGGAAGCGCAGTTCAAGGAGTTGACGCTTGCCTGATAACCATTGAAGTACAGGTAGGTGAGGGTAATAAGTTCTATATGGTAGGGTTAGCGGATAATGCCATAAGGGAAAGTCAGCATCGGGTAGTATCTGCCATCAAATATCTTAAATACCGGATGCCAATGCAAAAAGTGGTGGTTAACCTTGCACCGGCTGATATTAAAAAGGAAGGTTCGGCCTACGATTTGCCAATAGCCCTGGGCTACCTTATGGCCACCCATCAGTTAAATTCCGAGCTACTGGGAAAATACCTTATTATGGGTGAATTAGCATTGGACGGTCAGCTTAGACCAATAAAGGGTGTTCTACCAATAGCCATTGAGGCCAGACGATTGGGGTTTAAAGGAATGGTCCTCCCAATTGATAATGGAAAGGAAGCTGCGATCGTTGATAATATTGAGGTTTTTGCAGTAAGTACCATGAAAGAGGCCATCGACTTTTTTGAACAAAGGGGCAATATTAAACCCATAGTATCTGACACTCGCGATATTTTCTATCATCATATCAATAATTATCAATCAGACTTTTCTGAAGTTCAGGGTCAGGAAAATATTAAAAGGGCTTTAGAGATCGCTGCTGCCGGAGGGCATAACGCTATTATGATTGGCCCTCCTGGAGCGGGGAAGACTATGTTGGCCAAACGGCTGCCATCAATTTTACCACCTCTGACGCTACACGAAGCACTGGAAACCACCAGAATACATTCTGTTGCTGGCAAACTATCGTCTGGTGCCTCCCTGATGACCACACGCCCTTTCCGGGCGCCTCATCATACTATTAGCTATACCGCTTTGGTAGGAGGTGGAGGAATTCCTCAGCCGGGTGAGATCTCAATGGCCCACAATGGAGTGTTGTTTTTGGACGAACTTCCGGAATTTCAACGAAAAGCATTAGAAGTACTCAGGCAACCATTGGAGGAAAGACTTGTGACTATTTCAAGGGCCAAAGTATCCATTGAGTATCCCGCTAATTTTATGCTGATCGCCAGTATGAATCCATGCCCTTGCGGTTATTACAATCACCCCGATAAAGAATGCACCTGTGCCGCAGCAATGGTTCAGCGTTATTTGAACAAGATCAGTGGGCCATTGCTGGATAGGATTGATATCCATGTTGAAGTTACCCCGGTGGCATTTGATGAAATGATCAGGGACCGGCCGGCTGAGAACAGTAAAGCAATTCGTGAGCGGGTAATAAAAGCCCGTGAGTTTCAGAGCATACGTTTTGGTTCTACCCCATCTATTTACTCCAATGCAATGATGCCAGCCAGCTTGATTAAAGAGGTATGCGTTATTAATACTGCTGGGAAAACACTGCTTAGGACGGCAATTGAAAAACTGGGATTATCTGCCCGGGCCTACACACGTATTTTAAAAGTTTCCAGAACCATAGCAGACCTTGCCGGTAGTTCAGAGATTAAAGTAGAGCACCTAGCTGAAGCTATTCAATACCGTACACTTGACAGAGCGGAATGGGCGCATTGAATTAACTTATGGTGCGCGCCAACAATTTAGGAAAAAGCACCATTTGATTACCTATGTAAGTTTTACTGCATTCCACCATCTTTTTTAAGGTTACTATTACTGAAACCCCGGGTATTAAAGAGTACTCTGATTGACCGGAGTCATTTTTTAACCAACACCCTGGGTTTATGATCACATCTATACAATTCTTTAACTTCAAGGCATTTCTTGCTGCATTTTTTGCTGCAGTATTAGTATTTGCCTGCTCCACATCCTTATTAGCTAATGGAAATGATCCCTGTACCGCTGTTGCTGCACAAAATGCCGGCCATGCCATCTGGCTTAGCAAATACAATAATGGTAAGCATGCCGATTTCTATTTTGACCATCAAGGTGGAAAATTGCTAGAGAATGAAGA
>CAZOJZ010000504.1:0-2396 GCA_964580205.1 uncultured Roseivirgaceae bacterium | reverse complement strand
TCGGGGTCCTGAAATTCCTGATATTGTTGCTGGTTGATCTTGTTAATGGCCTCCACGGACTTACCGCGTAGGTCACGGGGCATTCCTGGGGGGTCGGAAACATACAATACGGGATCTCCATGCGATCGACATTGCACTCCTTGGTATAACGACGGCAGGAAGCCACTACCCCAGACACTTTTGCCGGCACTGGGGGTTTTACCGCCCGATACCAACACTACGAATCCTGGAAGGTTTTCATTTTCTGAGCCCAACCCATAAGTTACCCAGGAACCCATCGATGGCCTGCCTAACCGGGGGCTACCAGAGTACAATAGCAATTGGGCCGGTGCGTGGTTGAACTGGTCGGTGTGCATGGCCTTAAGAAAGCATACATCATCAACTACCTCTGAAAAATTAGGTAATCGCTCAGACACCCAAGCCCCGGATTCTCCATACTGGTTGAATCTTGCCTGCGGCCCCAGCATATTGGGGACTCCTGAAATAAAGGCGAATTTCTTTCCTTCCAGCATCGATGCAGGACACTGCTTACCGTTTAATTTTTCCAGTTCCGGCTTATAGTCAAAGAGCTCCAATTGCGAGGGGCCACCTGCCATATGCAGAAAAATTACCCGTTTAGCCTTGGGAGCAAAATGAGACATTCCTTCCAACACTGCCGAAGCCAGATCCTCTTGTGCAGGCCTTCCAGACAGGGGGTTGCACCCTAAAAAAGAAGCCATGGCCATGCCCCCTAACCCTGCTGAACACTTTTTCAGGAAGTGCCTGCGAGTTGATAGCTGTGCTGCTAATATTTGTGCTTCAGCCGCTATTTTCATGTTACTCCTTCATTAAAAATCTGTCTAAATTTAATATGGCATTGGCCACTACTGTCATTGGATCCAATGCCTCCAGGTGGTTATTACCAGCAGAAACTGGTCGTAACTTAACTGATATAGCCGACTGAACCGCCTCCTGATACAAATTTTCCAATACGGAAAGCGTTTCCGGTGTCGGTGGTTGCATCAAGGCCAAGTAGTACCCCTGGCTAATAGACTGTTTGACATTCTCTCCATTAGACTTCATCTTTTCGGCTAAAGCCTCTGCCGCCTCTAAGAATACCGGGTCGTTCATGGTCACCAGCGCCTGTAATGGCGTATTGGTACGGATACGCCTTGAAACGCAAAATTCCCTGCTGGGGCTGTCGAAACTAACCATACTAGGGTAAGGGGCGGTTCGCTTCCAATAAGTATACAGTCCACGGCGGTGACGGTCCTGGTCTCCTGTTTCCCATTTTGCATTGCTATAGATCACCTGCCAGATGCCCTCAGGCTGTGGTGGCATTACACTTTCCCCGCCCAAAGTACGGTCGAGCAGTCCACTGACCACCAACGCCTGATCACGGATTTGTTCTGCTGATAACCGGAATCTGGCCCCCCGGGAAAGCATGCGGTTGTAAGGATCGAGTTCGAGTTTCTTCTTGGTAACCTGTGAAGATTGTCGATAGCTGGCAGAAAGCACTATTTCCTTCAACAGCGCCTTGATACTCCATTGATGTTCATGCATAAACCGTAATGCCAGATAATCCAGCAATTCAGGATGAGTAGCTGCTTCTGCTTGAGTGCCAAAGTCCTCAACGGTTAGCACGATTCCAGTTCCAAACAACTGTTCCCAGATACGATTGACAATTACCCGGGCAGTTAGAGGATTCTCCTGACTGACCAGCCATTGTGCAAAAGCCAGGCGATCGGGTCCAATCTTACTGTTCTCAGGTTCCAGCGTCTGTGGCAGTACAGGATGGACAGTATCCGTTAGTTGCAGCCAGTTACCCCTATCAAATACCTGGGTAGTTCTGATGAATCCAGGTATCTTATTTTTCATAACTGGGGTAAGGTCGGCTTTTTGCTTTAGCTCCTGTAATTGACCTTGATAATCTTCCAACTGAGGGTTAAGGCCATCTTTATAAATCAGCTCTATTTCTTTTATTGTAACCAGTCCATCGGGCGCTTTAGCGGTGGTATTGATCAACTCGAAAATCAGGTGGTGGGTCCCTGCCTGCGGCGTGACGGGATAAACATCTTCAGTAAAAATTTGCTGCTCTCTATGGCCCTGCTTAGAAGTCATTGGAAAGTCCACCCGATTTATTACCGGACCATCGAGACTACCCACATAAACTTTTATGCTGGCATCAGTCCCTTTAGTGGCGAAATTATAACGGATGGCCTCTAATCCATTCAATTGGATATCATTGAACAGGAAAAAATATCTCTTGTCCAGTCCATCGCTGTAGTTATAGACAAAATTGCTTACGCCTCCATTGTTGTAAAGTACCACGTTTTGGAAATCATCGCACCATTGCGGTATCAACTTTGGAAATAAGGCCTGGTGGATCTGTTCGGGCAAATCGTCGTTTTGTTTTA
>CAZOJZ010000503.1:0-1836 GCA_964580205.1 uncultured Roseivirgaceae bacterium | reverse complement strand
CGATATATTTCGCCCTGGTCCCCGGTTACAAAGTGCCACAGGCCGCCGCTTTCTATGCCAAGCCTCTCAGCGTAATCTTTTAGTACAGCCACGGTATCATGTTTGGGGTCAATAGTATGTGATAGAAGAGCAAAATCTGATTCATCCTGAAATCGCCGGTAAATACGTAACATTTGGGTCTTCATGGTAGGACAGATGGTGGGGCATGATGTAAAGAAGAAATCCGCCACATATATCTTCCCTTCAAAAGTTCCCGGGGTAATTTCACTGCTGTCCTGATCAACCAATTGGTAATTTCCTACGGTATGATACAAAGTATCTCCTTGCTCGCTTACGGTTCGACGTCCCAGTATCGGTAAGGTTTCTTTTTGTTGGCAAGCCCCTGAGGTTAATAATAGGATAATGCAGGCGCGGCAGATACCATGCCTCTTTAGATAGAGTAATTTATTCACTTGTTTCGATACTTTTTATAATGATGAACGGCTGACATTAGCAAAACCCCAAATATAACCAATCCCAGTATTCCATAAGTCATATCAAGGGCACTTTTTAATACCACCAGGAACACGATACTTACCAGAAGCAGCGTGGCCACTTCGTTCCATATTCGCAGCTGAAAAGAGCTCAGTAGATAAATACCTTTTTGTAAATTAGCTTGTATATAATGACACAGGAAATGGTACAAATACAGCAGCGCTACCAGGCAGAGTTTTATAATCAACCACCCCGGCCAAACAGGATAATTCTGCAGCATGCTGAGTCCTAATACCAAAGTAAAAACCGCAGAGGGCCATGTGATCATATACCACAATAGCCTGGAGATTCGTTGGTATTCTTTTAAAAGTATGGTTCGGTCCGGCTCCGCTTTATCATTTGCTTCGGTTTGATAAATGAATAACCTGACAATATAAAATAGTCCAGCGAACCAGGTGACTACAAAAATGATATGTAATGCTTTTAAATATAGGACTGTCATAACATGCAAGATGCAAATCGGTATGGAAAAGTCAAAAATAGTGGGGGATTGGGCTAAATAATGGACTATAACAGAACGAAAATGATCAAATCCTTTGTTAGCAGGTAGAGTTGCCCAATTAATGGTATTAAAAGATGGATTCTGAACCAAACAACATCTGGTATTTTGAGAACGTGGATCTATACAAAATGCTGTGCCCCCATAAACTTCAGGGCCATAAAGATACCCCCAAAAACTACAGAAAAGGTCAATTTATCTATTTTCAGGACCAACCGTCTGATCATATTTACCTGATCGCACAGGGAAGTATCAAAATAGGCAGCTACTCATCACAGGGCAAGGAGATTACCAAAACCATACTAACAAAGGGGGAAATTTTTGGAGAACTGGCATTAACCGGAGAAGATCACCGAGCAGATTTCGCCCAAGCAATGATCGATGATACCATTATATGTTCAATGGGAATTGATATGATGCAAGATCTGATGCTCGAAAACAAATCCTTAAGCCTTAAAATATTCAAATTAATTGGTTTTCGCTTTCGTAAGTTGGAACGGCGATTGGAATCATTGGTATTCAAAGATGCCCGGACCCGTATTGTAGAGTTTATTAAGGAGATGGCCCAAGAGCGCGGTCAAAAGGTCGGGTTTGAAACTATGGTAAAAAATCAATTGACTCATCAGGATATTGCTAATTTGACCGGTACCTCCAGGCAAACAGTGACCACCATACTGAACGATCTAAGAGATAGAAACCTTATCAATTTTGATCGCCGGAAAATCCTGATCAGGGACATGGATAAATTGTGTTAGGAGTGTGGGTGCTTAGCCGATATCAATTCAATTGCACTGCAATTAAAG
>CAZOJZ010000502.1:0-2296 GCA_964580205.1 uncultured Roseivirgaceae bacterium | reverse complement strand
ATGAGCAATAGTAACACCTTTGATGCAATAGTAGTGGGTTCGGGAATGACTGGTGGCTGGGCTGCTAAGGAGTTTACCGAAAAAGGACTATCCACACTGGTACTGGAACGCGGTCGGGATGTTAAACACATCAAAGACTATCCCACTGCCAACATGGCCCCCTGGGAATTTAAGTACCGGGGTCATCTGACTAGGGAAGAAAAGGAGCAGTATTTCATACAGAGCAAAAAATACAACTTTGATGCCAGCAGCAAACATTTTTTCGTAAATGACCAGGAGCATCGCTATGAGCATCCGGAAGACAAGCCTTTCAAGTGGTTCCGGGGCTATCAAACGGGAGGACGTTCCCTGCTTTGGGGACGTGGCGCCTACCGTTTCAGTGACCTGGAATTTGAGGCCAATCTAAAAGACGGCGTAGGAGTTGATTGGCCTATTCGATATAAAGACATTTCACCCTGGTACGATTACGTTGAAAAGTTTATCGGAGTAGCAGGCGCTCAGCATGATATTTGGCAACTACCGAGCGGGAAATATTATTTGCCGCCGTTTGAATTGAATTATGCTGAAAAAGTGGTTAAGGAAAGGCTGGAAAAGCATTATTCTGACCGTAAACTCATACCTAATCCCGTTGCCCATATCACCAAAGCCCAACCAGGCCAATTTAAGGGTAGATCTGAATGTCAGTCACGCAATTTGTGTCACCGGGGCTGTCCCTATGGCGCCTATTTCACCAGTAATAGCTCTACCCTGCCGGCGGCCTATGATACCGGGAACTTAACCTTATTGTCAAATACCCTGGTGCACTCGGTCATCTATGATGAAAAACAGGACAAGGCAGTTGGTGTCAGGGTAATCAACACCCAGACAAACCAAACCACCGAATATTTTTCCCGGGTGATTTTCCTTTGTGCGTCAACCCTGATATCTACCGCAATCCTGATGAATTCAAAGACTTCACAATTTTCAGATGGCCTGGCCAATTCAAGTGGCGTACTGGGTCACTACCTGATGGACCATCATAGTCATGTGGGTGGTCAGGGCATTCTGGAAGGTGGTGAGGATAGCATATACAAAGGATTTCGGCCTTCCATGGTAACTATTCCCAGATTCAGGAACGTTTATAAACAGGAAACAGATTTTCTCAGGGGGTATGGTGTATGGGGCGGCGCTCATCGCCAAGGTATTAATGCTAATCAAACAGGTATCGGCGCAGAGTTGAAGCAAAAGCTGACAAAATATGGACCCTGGGTAATGTCATTGGGGACGCAAGCCGAAACCCTGCCAAACTATGATAACCGGGTAGAAATAAATGAAAACAAAAAGGACAAATGGGGATTTCCTATGATCAAGGTAATAGCGGAGTACGGAGAGAATGAAATGCTGATGCGGGAGGATATCTATCAACAAATTGAAGAAATGCTGGAGGTTGCAGGACTAAAGGACATCAGTATGCATAAACAGACACCAATTTTTGGAGATACCATCCATGAAATGGGCACCGCCAGGATGGGCCGGGACCCAAAAACCTCTGTGCTCAACGGCTATAATCAGTGCCATGACATTGCTAATCTTTTTGTTACCGATGGTTCGTGTATGGTCTCATCGGGCAATGTCAGCACATCGTTGACCTACATGGCGCTTACCGCCAGGGCCTGTGAATATGCGGTTAAACAGATGAAAAAAGGTAAAATATAATGAATACTCACCAATAATGGATTTATAATGAAACGACGCGAGGCAATTAAAAAAACTACCTGGATTGCAAAATCAGCGATTTTTGCACCTGCATTAATGAGCGCCCTTCAGAGTTGTGAAGAAAAGCTATCAGAAACAGGACAACTACTGGTACTAAATGATCAACAGCATGCCCTGGTGAAGGCAATTGCCGACACCATAATTCCCAGAACTGATACTCCGTCAGCTTCCGATGTCAAAGTCCCACAGTTTCTGGATTTACTTCTAAAGGATGTTTTCGACCAAGAGGTCACTGAAAAATTCTTAACCGGATTGCAACAATTTGATGAAGACTGTAAAGCCGCCACCGGAAAGTTATATACCCAATTGGACCAGTCCGGCCGAAATGATTACCTGGAGCAAATTGACCATGAGATAATGGGGAAAGAATATGAAGACCTTATTCCGTTTTATTTCACCTTTAAGACGCTTTGTGTTCGCACCTATTATTCCACCGAACAGGGGATCAAGCAAAATTTGAATTACCAACCAGTTCCCGGGCAGTTCCAAGGTGACATCGAGTTGGGAACAGGCGATAAAATAATGGTGGGAAATCAAATGT
>CAZOJZ010000501.1:0-36576 GCA_964580205.1 uncultured Roseivirgaceae bacterium | reverse complement strand
TAACTACCTGCAGCATTACCATAATTAATGGCTTCGAACATCTGTCTTTGCTCATCATGACTTTCCATATAACTGATCAAAAAATTGTTGTCCCACCCCCTGTTCTTAAAGTAGGACCATCCAATACTTCGGTTTTCCCCAAACCCCAAAATTGCTTCTTTATAGTCAAAGTGTCCGTTGCCCCAGAGCATCATACCGTAGTCTGAAAGTTCCTTTTCCTCTATGTTGTCTGCAAAATGCTCCAGGATTATATACGCTTCCGGAGAATGACTCCAGATTTCATCAGCCATCCGTTTTAGGATAGCTATCCTGGAACCGTCATAGGCACTCCAAAGACCTACATCGGTATTGACATTTTGGGTAAAACCTTTGGATAGGTCAAATCGATAACCATCAAATTGAAATTCTTTGAGCCAATAGTAATTTACGGTGTCCATGAATGATTGTGTGTTTGTACTTTCATGGTTAAAATCGTTGAAAACACTGAAGGGATGAGTAGCATCTACATTAAACCAGGGGTTGTTTGCAGCAGGTTTAAAGGTATTAAAGTCAAAAAACATAGCAGCAAACGGGGCCGGCACATCATTTTGGTTTAAAACCATATCCAGTATTACTACCAGGTCCATAGCGTGCGCTTCATCGATAAATCTTTTGAGTGCATCTTTTGGCCCGTAAAATTTATCCGGAGCAAACATGAATGTTGGATTATACCCCCAGCTGTTGTTACCATTAAACTCCATTACCGGCATAAGCTCCACACAATTAAAGCCCATGTCTTTTATATAGGAAAGCGTATCAACCAAGGTTTGGTAGTTACCGTTTATCTCTCCTAAAAAGTCCCTAACCAGCAATTCATAGATCAGAAGTTCCTCATTAGCGGGCTTCTCATAAGCAGTAGTTTGCCAATTATAGGAGTTTTGATTGGTCTGCAATACAGAAATTCGATTAAAGTACCACTCCGCAGATAAGGCCTCCACAGGATATGGTTTTAAATTAGGATAACTGGCAGTGGGTATCCCGGAATCTTCAGGGTCTAGTATTTTATCTGCAAAAGGATCGGCCACTAAAATGGATTCATCTACTAAATACTGATAACCATATTCTTTTTGGGGCGTAAGCCCAGTTAGCTCTAACCAGAAGTGCTCACCATCTTGTTTCATTTGATAGTTGGCGGATATTTCCCATCCATTGAAATCACCTAAAACATAAACGGATGATTTTAGGGGCGCCCACAAAGAAAGCGTAACTGATGTGTCATTATTTGAGTGGTAGTTGATACCGTCAATAATTCCAACAGGCCTGGTTTCCTGAACAGTATTTCCCCGAACTATATAATCAAAGGTTGCCTCAGCAGTTTGATCCAATATAGTAGCAGTCACTTTCACCGTTTTAGATCCGGAGTTTCCCGTTGTTTCTAAGTAATTTATTTCCGTAACCCCGGAAACAGCCATTACTTCCACATCATCAATACTTAGGCTTAAATCAGCATTCTCCGAGCTTACTGCCCGAATATTAAATATTTCATTGGCATCTACAAAATACGGAAACGCTGTAGGTTCAGTAATACTAACCTCCAACCCGCCCATGGAAAATGTAATAAAAAGATCAGTGTCTGACTGTAGTCCGTCGTCCCAGTCTATACTTTTTAATTTTAAACCAATTTCATCCAACTCTTCTATGGTGGAATTAAAAAAATCAACTGGTGTAAATGTAATTTCATAAACATCCGGGCCGGTGCTTATTTTGGTCATTAAAGCGTCGCTTTGTGCAGCAGTAGCGGGGTTAACATTTGTGGGGGCATCAATATCCGAGTTACCTCTTTCGATCCATGTCCAGATCCAAACATCTCCTGTATAGCCACTTAAAGAGGTTCCGGAAACATCCACAATAAAGGTTACATTTTCATCGGCCCTAGGAAATATGGGATCCGTAGTTACAGTTTGGGCCATGCTTGGGAAACCAATGATCCCACATAGCGCCACTAGAAAGCTTGTTTTTGATAAAAAATTCATCATCTAAACATTCTTAGTTAACAAAAATAAACATAAATACCTTCCATTGAGACATTATGTAAAATCTTGCCTTTATGACGGCATTGGGCATTAAAGAGCGAGTATATAATAACACAGGCTCAACTCTAATACTCGATCCCAGGCTTTATTGAATAATCCAGCCGCCACAACAGATCATTTAGACCAGCAGCGGCACCGGGGCCGGCTATCTTGTCTTACATGATTCAAATCGTATTAATCCATCCCCAACCTGTCTACCGTAAAGGCCTTTCTTTGTTATTGAAGCACGGTATAGAAGGGCTTAAAATAGTCGCCTCAGCAGGTAATTTGAGAGATCTTCTGGAACATTACCGGGGGGCAACAATTGATGTAGTTATTTGGGACATTCCAAGCCATCACGCACTTAATCCTGGTGCAAGGATTCTTAAAGAATGTTATCCCCTGGCCAAACTCCTGGTATTGGTGTCCAGTAGCAACACTGTATATGCGGGACTTTTGGAAACATTGGGTGCCAATGCCGTGCTTCCTGCAGACTGTCAGGTAACTGAGTTGTATGATGCCATCCTGAAGATCCACCAGAGTTATGCGCCATCTCCATCATCAAACCATGTACAAGAGCCTTTTGCCAAGCACATAAAACCCAGATTGAAGAACATCGAACTTCAATCTAAAAAATCAAAAATCAAGTAACCATGAATTTTTATGACAAGACAAATCTAATTCTCCGTCTCGATCAAATGATCAGATTACGGTTTCGTGGTAATGCCGATTCGTTGTCAAGAAGGCTTGGCGTTTCACGGAGTACTTTTTTCAGACTGCTTGACGATATGAGAAGCCTGAATGCCCCTATTGAGTATGATGAAACCGGTCAATTCTACTATTATCAAAAAGTGGGACGATTTCAATTTGGATTTTTTAGGAAAGTTAGTGATACCTATACCCGACATGCTGCCCTTTAATCGGGTTTAACCCGGAATTGCCATTTGAATTGACGGGGAATTTGCATTTCTTAGTAAATTAACTGCCCGGAACAACACAATTCAGATACCATGGAAAAATTTTGGACTCAGGTTAAAGCATTCTTAAAAAAATCCCTGTTGTGGCTGGCAGGTATCTTGGTGGTCGGTTCCATCTTGTTTATTACTTTTGTGAGGTATTCCTCCTACAGCAACGGTTACCGTGCCGGAGATATCATTAAATTCAGCCGCAAAGGGTATGTGTTCAAAACCTTCGAGGGGGAAATGAATCTAGGGGGATTCACGGACAGTGATCAAGGTGAGGTAACTCCTACTATATGGGCGTTTTCCGTTTATCGCAGTAATAAAGAAGTTAAAGGTCAACTAGTAAAAGCCATGGAGGACGGGAAGCGCGTTAGGCTTTACTATAATGAAAGATACAAAAGGCTATTCTGGTATGGAGATACGGCCTACTTTATAGATAAGGTAGAAGTAATAAAATGACCAATTCCTATGAATGAGACTCGAAAGTTTAAGGTGAAACTACTGATTCTGTTAATCCCGGCTATTGCTTTTATACAAAACCCCAATAGTTCATCGTTGTTGACATCTGGTGAAAAAGACCAGAAGAAAGTAGACCAGTTAAATGAGCTCTTCAAAAATTCCTTAAACCAAGACCCTTTCCAGGCCTTGGAATACACCAAAGCGGCGCTTGAGATTGCCGATTCCCTCAATTATGATCGCGGCATTGCCTATGCCTTAAACAACCTTGGAGTTATTCAAAACCGGATTGGCAATCTTGACAAAGCCCTGGATTATTTTTTCCAATCCAGACGGTTACATCAGGCAATTGCTAATCAGGATGGGTTAGCAGCTGCACTCAATAATATCGGAACGGTTTATTCTTCCAAAAAGCACTTTGATAAGGCCTTAGAATATTTCTTAAGTGCCTATCGTATAATTGAACAATCCGGTGATACCAGTAGGATTATTGGATCCCTGAATAACATAGGCAATATACACCTGGCCCGAAATGAAGATCAAGTGGCGTTGGATTATTACAAAGTGTCACTCGCATTATACTATGGATTGGGAAATCGCTACCAGGTTTTTGATCCTCATACCAATGTAGGGAATATATTTTTTAGAGGTAAACAATATGACAGCGCAATCTTTTATTACCGCCAATCACTTTCTGTGGAAGAGGGTAATGAGAATTTAGCGGGTCAGGCACAAGCTTTGGATCATCTTGGTGTGACATATGAGCAACTAGGTCAACACTCAACAGCCATAGACTACCTGGTGAATGCCCTGGAAATTGCCCAATCAATCAATTCAAAGCCCTTGCTCATGGATATTTACAAATCCCTAAGTGATACATATTTTAACAAAAGGGATTGGTTATTGGCCAAAGACTATTTGCTTCTATATGGAATGGTTAAAGACAGCATATATAACGAAGACAGTAACCGAAGGATATCTGAGTTGGAGCGGTCATTCGAAATGGAACAACAGAATCAACAAATTGAGCTTTTAAAAAAAGAAAGTGAAATCCAACAGTTACAATTGAAAAATAACAGGAATAGCATTCTAGCCATTGTATTCGGATCAGCAGTACTTTTTTGCCTGGTCATATTTTATTATCTGAAGAACCAGGCCAATCAAAAAACCAGGGAGCTTTTAGCCAGCAAGAACCGGGAAATTACCGAAAGTATTCACTATGCTCAAAGTGTTCAGTCTGCTATATTGGACAAAGATTCTATTAGCCGAAGTTTTCCAGAGTCATTTATCTTATATAAACCAAAGGATATCGTCAGTGGTGATTTCTACTGGCACAGTAAATTAAATGGAAGTGATATTCTGGCATCTGTGGACTGTACAGGCCATGGGGTCGCCGGAGCATTCATGACAGTTATAGGCAATTCTCTATTAAATCAAATTGTAGTAGAGGACCACGAGTCTAATCCAGCCCGAATATTGGAAAAATTGGATATTAAGCTCCGTAAGACCCTAAAAGACAAGCAAGTGGATATCAGTAACCATGGAATGGACATGGCAATTTGTAGAATAGACAGAAATCTTCATAAAATTATCTTTGCAGGAGCCCGGAGCAATATTTTTAGTGTTCGTGATGGAGTCATCACAGAAATCAAAGGAGACCGTCATACCATAGGGGAGAACTTGAACGATGAAACAAAAGCGTTTAAACAACAGGAATTAAGCTATCGGTCAGATGATATTTATTATCTGTCTTCTGATGGCTTTGCAGATCAATTTGGCGAGCATACTAATAAAAAATTTATGAAAAAGAAGTTCAAAGAATTTTTAGCTTCAATACATCACCACAGCCTTGCTGATCAACAGAATTTATTGGAAAATGAACTTCAACGGTGGCAGGGAAAACTGGAGCAGACAGATGATATCCTGGTAATAGGAATAAAAATCAATTAGTGATAATTTAACGTTCAAATGAACGGTTAGGTGGCCTGTAATTTCTGGCTTAACTTAACACTAACTACCACTAAGAATATCATAGTAGTTAATATACTCCCCCAGGCCCTTTGATAAACCAGACCAGGATTCTGTATCAAAATTGATCTGCACCACTGCTCCCGGGCTCATTCCACTCACTTCGGCATCACACAAATAATCAGCGGCATAAGAAACCGCCGGGTTGTGACCGATGATGAAAACCACCTTATGCACGTTTCCCAATTGATTCAAAAATCCTACAAACTCTCTAACGCTTGCTTCATACAATCCATCATCACACTGAATGTCATCCAGTTCATATTCTACCTGGGATGCTACCAACTCTGCTGTTAACTGGGCCCTTTGGGCGGTACTACAAATAATCACATCAGGTTTAATCCCTTCGTCCTTTAGATATTTCCCCAACAATGATGCTATTTTCATACCCTCAGATGTTAACTTGCGATCAATATCTTTACTGGATTCACTAAATTTTTCCGCCTGCGCATGTCGTATCAGAAATAGTTTTTTCATGAATTGGTAAATAAAATTTAAGGAAGACCAACTATACGAAGTACGGGAATTATTTGCTGCAAATACTTCTTGCTGTTTGTTTTTTTAAGTAAAAAATAAGGATATTTGAACTTTTTCATAAACAAGAATTGAAAGAATATGGCCAAAAATTTGGTAATAGTAGAATCGCCTGCCAAGGCTAAAACCATAGAGAAATACCTGGGAAAGGATTACATCGTTGCTTCCAGTTATGGCCATGTTCGTGACCTCCCCAAGGGCGATAACGCCATAGATAAGGAGAATGGATTCAAGCCCACCTATGAAATAAGTAAAGACAAGGTCAGTGTTATTAAAAACCTCAAGAGTCTGGCAAAAAAGGCTGATCTAATCTATCTGGCAAGTGATGATGATCGTGAAGGTGAAGCAATCTCCTGGCATTTGAAAGAAGCTCTGGACCTGAACGATTCAAATACCAGACGGATCGTTTTCAGGGAAATTACTAAAAATGCCATACTAAATGCCATTAAAAACCCCAGAGGTATCGACCTGGATCTGGTTAATGCGCAACAGGCCCGTAGGGTGTTAGATCGACTGGTAGGGTTTGAACTAAGCCCAATCCTTTGGAAGAAAATTAAAACCGGTCTTTCAGCTGGACGTGTTCAATCAGTAGCGGTTAGATTCATTGTTGAACGGGAAAGAGAGATAGAAAAACACCAACCAAATGTCTCTTACAGAGTCATCGCGAAATTCAATCTTGGAAACAGCAAAATACTTCAGGCTGAACTTGAAAATATATTTAACTCTGAAGAAGGAGCTACTGACTTTCTTACAAAATGCATTGGAGCAAATTTCACCATTGGCGGCCTGCAAACCAAACCTGGAAAGCGAACACCAGCTCCCCCGTTTACAACCTCGACTTTACAACAAGAAGCCAGCCGAAAACTTAGTTTCTCTGTAGGACAGACCATGTCGGTAGCGCAGCGACTATATGAAAGCGGTTACATCACTTACATGAGAACAGACTCATTAAATCTTAGCCAGGAAGCAGTAAGCGCAGCTAGTGCACAAATAATCGAAAACTACGGGCAGAACTACCTAAAGAACAGGTCTTATAAAACAAAATCACAAAGAGCCCAGGAGGCCCACGAGGCCATAAGGCCCAGCAATTTCGGAGAAGAAAGTTTAGGAAGCGACCGCAATGAGCAAAGGCTTTATGAACTGATTTGGAAAAGGGCCATTGCCTCTCAAATGGCCGATGCTGTTTTAGAGAAAACCGTTGCCCAAATTGACATTTCTACAGTTCCTCAAACATTGTCAGCCCAGGGTGAGGTAGTCACTTTTGAAGGGTTTCTTAAAGTCTACATGGAGTCGACGGATGAAGAAAGTGACAACGGCTTTACCAAAGGAGTGCTGCCTCCACTTTCAGTGGGTCTGGAATTGCAGCTGCAAAATATGAAATCCAGGGAAGGGTTCAGTCGACCTCCAGCCCGATATACCGAAGCAAGCCTGGTGAAAAAATTAGAAGAAATGGGTATAGGGCGACCTTCCACCTATGCGCCTACTATCTCCACCATTCAAAAACGGGACTACGTGGTAAAGGAAAACCGCGAAGGCAGGGAGAGGAGCTATAGGGAAATCACTCTGGAAAACGGTCAGGTAGTCAAAAAAGATAAAACCGAGATTTCAGGAACCGAGAAAAGTAAACTATTTCCTACAAACACCGCCATGGTGGTGAATGATTTCCTAATCGAGCACTTCGATAACATTATTGACTATTCTTTTACCGCCAGGGTGGAAAAAGAATTCGATGAGATTGCCCGAGGTAGAAAAGACTGGGATCAGATGATAGAATCCTTCTATAAGAATTTTCATCCTAAAGTATTAAAGACCGAAACTCTGGAGCGAGCAGAGGTCGGAGGTTCCCGGGAACTCGGAACTGATCCGGGTTCCGGTAAAGCGATTTTTGCCAAACTTGGGAAATTTGGAGCCTACGTCCAAATTGGGATTAACTCAAGCGAAGAAAATGATGAAAAACCCAAATATGCAAGCCTTCGAAAAGGGCAATTGATCGAAAACATAACCCTGGAAGAAGCATTGGAGCTATTTAAGTTGCCCAGAGAGGTAGGAAATTATGAAGACCAGGTAATCGTTGCCGCCATCGGTAAATTCGGACCTTATATCAGGCACGATAATAAATTTGTTAGCATTCCCAACGAAGAGGACCCATTGTCAATAACGAAAGAGCGTGCCATTGAACTGATTTTGGAGAAAAGGAAACAGGACGCCGAAAGGTATATCAAAACATTTGCTGAAAACGATTCAGTAATGGTATTGAACGGCAGGTACGGACCCTATATAAAAGTTGGAAAGAAAAATGTAAAAATTCCCAAAGGAAAGGTCCCAGAAGATCTAACACTTGAGGAGTGTCTCGAACTGGCTGAAAATACCCCGGAACGCAAGGGTCGTTTCTCTAGAAAGAGCAAATAATGTCTAAGCCTAAACTGGCAATACTTTCGGGGGCCGGTATCAGCGCTGAAAGCGGCATTCCTACTTTTAGAGATGCCAATGGCTTGTGGGAAGGACACGATGTCATGGAAGTTGCATCGCCACAAGGTTGGCAGTCAAATCCTGAACTGGTACTAGAGTTTTACAATCAGCGTCGAAAAGCAGCACTTAGTGCAGTACCCAACAAGGGTCATGAAATACTTGCTGAGCTTGAACAATGGTATGATGTAACCGTTATAACCCAAAATGTAGATAACCTGCATGAAAAAGCCGGCTCCTCCAAAGTACTGCATTTACATGGTGAACTGTTTAAGTCCAGAAGTACTGTAGATGATAGCCTGGTTTATCAAATCTCTGGCTGGGAATTAAATCTGGGTGATCACTGTGAGAAAGGCTCACAACTTCGACCGAATATCGTTTGGTTTGGTGAGGAAGTTCCTATGATGGATGACGCCATAAGAATATGTAGAGCGGCGGAAATATTTATCGTGGTTGGAACATCATTAGTAGTCTATCCCGCAGCAGGCCTATTGGATACTATCCGCCCTGAAGTTCCAAAATATATCATTGACCCCAATATGCCCTCAATCAGTCCGATGCCCAATCTTTTTCTAATTAATAAGGTTGGGAGCATAGGACTGACGGAAGTAAAAGAGCGGTTATCCCGGCCTATAAAATAATCGCCCCTGATCGATGTACAGCCTGCTTGGAAGGTTGTTGGTATAAAGATGGCCTGTACCTAAACCTTGAGGCAATTTACTTTTAAAAGTAGCAACAAACTGTGCCAAAACATTCAGGCCAATATTGGACTCTAAAGCAGAAGTGATCCACCACCCGATTTCACGTTGATCGGCTAACCGAATCCACTCCCTGGTAGCATCCATGCCTCCAAGCAATGTCGGTTTAAGTACGATGTACTGAGGGTGAATTGAATCGAGTAGCGCCTCTTTTTGATCTGAATCTGTAATTCCAATCAGTTCCTCATCCAAGGCAATTGGTATGATAGGATTCAAACATAAGTCTCTGAGCAACTTATGCTGTCCCGGTAAGACGGGTTGCTCAATAGAATGAATATGGAACTTTGAAAGCCTGTTAAGCTTTTGACGCACATCCGCTGGTTTAAATGCACCATTTGCATCTACTCGTAACGATATTTTTTGTCCGTACCTATTTCGGATGTAATCTAATAAACTGCATTCAGCCTCAAAATCAATCGCCCCAATCTTTATTTTAATACAGTTATAACCGGAGGCAATTTTTTGATCAATTTGATCTTTCATAAAATCGAAGTCCCCCATCCAAATCAAACCGTTTATAGGTATGGAGTAGCTGCCTTCGGTAAATGCTCCGGGAAAAAGCATTTTATTTGCTCCCCTTAAGAAGTCATAGAAAGCTGTTTCTAATGCAAACCTAACGGAGGGCAGGGATTGAGAAACAAACTTATTAAGGACAGTAGTGATTTCTTGATATGATTGTGGAATTGGTTGACCACGTAGCGCCTCACATAATATCTGTATTTTACTTTCTAAATCAGCATAATCAGGGCTGAGTCCCTGCAGCGGGCCTGCTTCGCCAACCGCTATGCGTTGCGGATGATTAGGGTCCCACAATCTTATGAAGTAGGTATTTCTTTCTTTAAGGACACCCCGGCTAGTACCAGCATCAAAATTAAAGATCAGTTTATAACTTTGAAATGAAGCTTCCAATGGCGTTTATAAAACTACGGTAACCCTTGAATTAAACAATTACTCAGCTTTCTCATGTCTTCGATGGTGTTATAGACATGGGGCGATACACGAATGGCATTTCCTCTGAAGCTTACGAATACCTTAGCCTTCTGTAATGCTTGCCTTAGTTGGTTGAATTTAAAATTCCTAGGCGGCCTGATTCCAAATAAATGATTGGATCGGTGTGACGGATTTTCGATTTCAAATCCTAGGCTTTGTAACTTTAAAAGTTCCTCACTACATATTGATTCACAATATTTTTGAATCTTATCAACTCCCCAGGACCGTATTTGTAGTATTGATGTTTTCAGCATGGGTATCAGGGTAAAATTGCTTTTCTCACCCATATCATACCGGGTTGAAAAAGGCCGATATTCATGCTGATAGCCTACCTGCGCCTGGAAGTCATCACTTTTGATCCGATTGATCCAGTTTTCTTCTAAAGGAACTCCCTGATCAAATTCAGCTCCAAAATACGCCAGTCCAATAGAGTAGGGTCCCATCAACCATTTGTATGCAGCACATATCATAGCATCGGGTTTAACTGAATCTAAGTTGAATGGAAAAGCACCAATCGCCTGAGTTCCATCCAGAATCAACTTTGCACCCACCTCTAATGTCCTTTTTCTGATGGCTTTTAGGTCGAAAACCGTGCCGTCAGTCCAGTGCACAATTCCCATTGCCACCACAGCAGTTTTGGAATCTATTGACTCAAGGATTCTGTGGCTCCAATCTGCCCCCCTATTTGTCTCCTGTGGACTTACAACCCTTATTTTCAATGATTTATCTCTGCACAAACGTTGCCAACAATATACATTACTGGGAAACTGCTCTTCTAATATAACAATGTTTTGTCCAGCTGAAATGGATAAGTTTTTGGTAACTGTTGAAAATCCATAAGATGCTGATGGAATAATAGTTATGCGATGTGGATTATCGACACCAATTAACTTTGAGTATTCCTTTTTCAGTTCTTCTACCGGTTCGAAAAAATCCGAAGAGCCTATCTCATAGGGGCGTGCCTTTTGATACATTGCCTTATGGCCGGCGGCCAGAACTTTCTTACTCAGTGGAGACATGTAGGCACAGTTCAAGTAACTCACTTCCTCAGGAATGCAAAACAGGGATTTCTTGTTAGCAAAAGGTCCGCCCATGTTAGATTATGAGTTTATCACCTTGTATAATTTGAATACCCGCCTGTCTCATGGTACGAATGGCATTTTCCTGGTCTTCAGGATGTAAATTCACCGCTTTAATAGCGTCAACTATCACTGTTGTTTCGAATCCCAAATTAACCGCATCCAAAGCAGTGAATTTTACGCAGTAATCAGTTGCAAGTCCGACGATAAATAACTGTTCTACATCTTTTGATTGTAGATAGGTGGACAAACCTGTGTCTTTCCTTTTCCCATTGTCAAAGAAACCGCTATAGCTATCCACAGCAGCCTCGGTACCCTTACGAAATACTTTCTGCACTGACGATATGTCCAGCGTCTCTGCTAATTCCGCCCCCCAGGTGTTCTGAATACAATGGTCAGGCCAAAGCACTTGAGGCAGGCCGTGTAAGTCCACTAAATCTCCGATTACTCCATTGGGATAATTACTGGCAAAACTTTCATGGTTTGCCGGATGCCAGTCCTGGGTAGCTACCACCAAATCAAATTTTGACTGCAAATTATTCACCAGAGGAATTATCTTACTACCTTCTTTTACTGCCAATGCGCCTCCCGGCAGGAAATCATTTTGAATATCCACCATTACCAGCGCCCTCATTTTGCCTTTCTAAGGTTTAATATCAGCTCTGTTTTGTGGTCGAACAAACTTTTCTCCAACCCAACTGAATAGTTATGCGGGTTAACCAACCTTTTAATACTTTTGTCCAGGCAGCTCATTTCATTTCTGACCCTTTTTTGAATAGTATGAATATCAGGAACCTGGTACAACAGCTTTCCTGATTTAAATATTGGTTCCAAAATATCTTCATAGTTCATGTTCTTACTACTCACTTCTTTTCTTCTGGTGTGATCAATCGGATCAACCATTGTATGATCTGTTCCTATTTCAGAGTTTATATCATAAATCATATCGGCAACGAAAAACCCATTTGATGAAAACCTCCGAACCTGTTGTATTCCCGGGTTATTGACCTTAATGGCTTGCTCAGATAATTTTATCTTGTAGTTCCAATTCTCTCCTTGCTTTATGGCAGATAGTTTGTACACTCCCCCAAGGGCCGGTTGATCGAAGGCGGTAACAAGTTTCGTTCCCACACCCCAAATATCGATAGGTGCTTCCTGCTCCTTAAGACTGGCCACTATATTTTCATCCAGGTTATTGGTGGCAACAATTTGAGTTTTTTGGAATCCGTTATTATCTAGAATTTCCCGGACCTTTGAGCTAAAATATGCAAGATCTCCTGAATCAATTCGTACACCAATGAGTGATTTACCGCAGGCCCGCAAAGACTTCCCAACCTCAATGGCGTTTCTTACCCCTTGTAAGGTGTCGTAGGTATCGATTAGAAAGATGCAATTGTCTGGCAAGGCTTTCGCGTAACTATTAAAAGCATCTAATTCACTATCGAAGGCCATTACCCAGCTGTGAGCATGTGTCCCTGATACAGGTATTCCAAATAACCTTCCGGCCAGGACATTGGAAGTCGAAGTACATCCTCCGATGTATGCAGCCCTACTTGCGCTAATAGCACCATCTATGCCCTGGGCTCGTCTCAGTCCAAACTCAAGAATTTGTTCACCTTTAGCGGCCTCCTTAATTCTGGCTGCCTTGGTGGCAACCAAAGACTGATAGTTAATCATATTTAAAAGAGCCGACTCAATCAGTTGACCTTGAATGATAGGGCCTCTTACCCTAATGAGCGGTTCATGGGGGAAAACTACCCTCCCTTCAGGAATAGCATCCAGGCTGCAACAAAACTCCATGCTACCCAAATAGTCAATAAAGGGCTCTTCAAACATTCTGGACCCATCCTGATTTTGTAAAGTCCTTATAAAATTCAGGTCCCCTGAGGTAAACTTAAATTGCTCAAGAAAATCAATAACATAACTGAGACCACAACTGATAGTATAGCCCCCACCAAACGGGTTTTCCCTGAAAAACAAATTGAAGACACTCTCTTTTTCTGCCAGGCCCTCTTTCCAGTAGGCATAAGCCATGGTCAATTGATAAAGGTCGGTCAATAGAGACAAGGACCCTCTATAAATGTCTTGTGTTAACTTCAAGGTGCTGATCGGTAAGGATCACTGGATCCTTATGTTGTTTTCTTTACTGGTTAGAACAGATTCATCTGCTCTTCTTTAATTTCTACGTTGTGGTAAACTTTTTGCACATCGTCATCATCTTCCAACGCCTCTATCAACTTAAACACTTTCCCCAGTTCCCCATCATTCAATGACACCGCTGTATTGGGGATTCGTTGGAGTTCGGCACTCTCCGGTTCTATTGACTTTGAGTCCAGCACTCTTTGCAGATTGCCAAAGTCCTCGATATTACAAGTAACATGGAAATAATTATGTTCATTGTCCACTTCTTCTGCTCCCCCATCGATTAAATCCAATGTCAATTCATCCAGGTCTGCATTTTCGGGTTGAGGGAATGCGAAAACACCTTTACGATCAAAAATGAACTCCAGGGAACCATTAGTACCAAGGCTTCCCCCAAATTTGGAGAAAGCAGCCCGGACCGCAGACACTGTTCGATTCAAATTATCGGTAGTAGCCTCCACAAAGACTGCTACTCCATAAGAAGCGTATCCCTCGTAGGTAATATCGATATAATCTTCAGCATCCGCACCAGTTCCCTTGTTAATGGCCCTTTCAATATTGTCTTTAGGCATATTAGCACCCTTGGCATTTTGAATGGCTAATCGTAGTCTGGCGTTTGCCTCCGGATCTGCTCCGCCATTCTTAGCAGCAACAGTCAGTTCCTTTATCAGTTTGGTGAATATTTTGCCTCTTTTGGCATCTTGTGCACCTTTCCTTCTTTTGATATTCGCCCATTTACTATGTCCGGACACTTCTATTTTTGTTTACTGATCGTACAAAAATAAACTATTTGAAGTATAAATGAAACGCAGCTCAGATAACGAATTCAGGTATCACCTTGATTGGTATCTACCATCAAGTATTACCCTATCGATCCTACAATCATATAAAAAAAGCATCCCGCTGGTAGGCGGGATGCAAAACCTAAATTAAATATGAAAAACCTAGTTAAAAAAGTGTACCTGTTGCCAGGTAAGAATGAAGTTTAAAAAATAATGATGTTTTTGTTCAGTAGCCTTGCTTCTAAAAATATATATTAAAAAATAAACATCATTGAAATATCAAACTCTCGTTATCTATTCCGAATCAGTAAATATCAGTAAGTGTGCCAAAGTAGTGGATATGCTAGATAAAAAATCGTAAATAACTGATAATCAACTAAAATGACCCTAAATATTATTTTTACTATTAACCCGGGTAAGATTGAGGGTTATCATTATGATATAATAAATATCATTTTGATAAGAATATCAGGCTAAAACAGTGCATTAATTTGCATTCTGCCGGTATGAATCATCGGTGAATCCGGAGATTTCCTACCATTGTAATTAAGTTGGAGTTGTAAACCGGAGGCGATTTTCAATTGCCAGTTAACAGACCAAAGTACATTATTCCCTGGCTGCAGCGCTTGCAATAACTCATAACCAACCGCAGTATTTACCTCCCCGTCAAACTTAATTATGGCGTATTTAACATTAGCACTCAAAGTACTTCGCTGCACTTTAGAATGTCTCAAATTCAATGAAAATTCATTTACGTTAGCCGACTCACCGTTCCCTTCAATAAGTATGTTTTTTCTATCAATTAGTGAGTATTTCCCAGTTATTCGAAATTTGTTGGTAGGCTGCCATGAAATTTCGGGTGTCATTGCTTTCTCCCTGATAATGTAATTCCTGGTTTCCAGAAAGTCTGAGGCCAATTGTCTGGTTTTTTGCATTGTGAAAAATCGAAGGAGAAATTCCTTTTGCGGACTGTATCGAATATTGAAATGATTCTCTTTTATTTCCCTGGCTTCAAAACCATCCGTAAGTAATTGTTTATTTCTAGATGAAAAAATTCCAAAATCAAACCCATATTTTGCATGCGAGCGATTATAAAACCAGGTACTTCGAAATAATTCCTTGGATGCAATCAGATCTTCATCTTTAATATTTTTAGCAAAAGGTGAAAACCTAGTACTTAGTCGATCATCTGTTAACTTCCTTTGAATATTCCAATTAGTCTGAGAAGAGAATCGAGCCAGCAATCTTTTTAACCCTGTTGAATTTCGCCAGGTTCGGGGCATTTCCAAACTCAGGCGATAGTTGAATGTATTTGAAAACGCCAGAACATAATCATCCGTGGGAAGAAAAAACTTAGCATAATTGCGCTCGTCTGGGTTTAGGGCTAAATAGAATTCGTTTAAATCCTGAATGCCATCTTGATTTTCATCCCGCCAGGTATGGGTCCCTTCCCCGGTTGGAACACTTAAGAAAATAAACTCTCTCTTTAATTCCCTAATGTTTCCCACCTGATAATTTAGCTCACTAATAACATGTCTATCCAGAAAACTTCCTTGCCAATCAAGTCTTGTGGTTATATTCTCGTCATTTTTGGGACCCTCCCGCGGTATCAAATTTTCCAGATTCCTGTAGGTAAACAGTAAATCCACTCGTTGTGTTTTTCCTATGTTTGATCCAAATCCCAATCGTGTGGTTTTGGACCTGCTTTCTGGAATCAAACTCCCTGCGGAAGGAAGCCGGTCTTCCCTAATAACAAAATCCACTAAAAATCTGACCTTGGCGCTATCAACGCTTCTCAAATAAAAATTATGTGCTGCAAAATTCATAGCTGACCCCACGATGGAGTCGTTGGCAACAACAGTAATTTCATTACGGTCCACCTGATATTGATATCCCGGAATAATCCATTTTGATCTGTATTGGGTATCAAAGGTCCAGCGAAACCATTTTGAATGACTATCCATTTGATCATTGGACATTTTGAATAGATCTGACCTGATTTGGAATTTACCAAATCCCTTGGCTAGTTGAATTTTGTGTTGATATCCATCCACAAACTCACCTCTTTTTCTTCGTACCAACTGATATTTTAGTAGATTATCCTGGTCCTTTTTGAGTTCAATTTCAGCGTTAAATATGTGATCCTGATTTTGTACGGTTAGGTCCTCGCTACTTACACTCCAGTCCCTGTCAAACTCAATGTATCGAAACCTGTCAATTGCGGAGAAATATCTTGAGGTGAATTCATAATCCAGCCTGCTGCTTAAAAAATAATTACTACTGCCCAGAGTTCTGTGCTTACTGACAAATCCAAGCTTAAAGGCACGTCCTTGATTGTCCTCATTGTCAATGTCGGAGTAAAGATTCAGATCATTTGTAGAAAATGCCGCCTCAGCGTATACATAGTCTGTAGGTGTCAGGTCTTGTACTACACCTATGGTAAACATCTGTTTCTTCTGAGGAGTGGCAATAAGGATATCGGAAACGAAATCCCCTAGAGGAACACCATTGTTATCTACCCCAACCCATTTGAATACCCTGCCATTTATTGTGTTACTTAATTGTATATAACCACCTTTACCAAAACCAACCTGGGAGAAATGGGCTTGGTATAGAGCGCTATCCGGATGTACCGAAAATACCAGGACCTGTAGATGATTTCCCGTGGCGTCTACCGTATCAACCATTTTGTAAAGCACCTGATTTTCGACAAATCCCACACTATCAATACTACTGATTACTGCTTCATCCAGGTTGTCCCCAATTTCACTTAAAGTTTCCTTGTCAGAATTAGTAAGATTAAAGGTCAATGGTCGATTTTTGTTGTCCTTTTCACTATAGGCGTTGACAAACAGGCGGGTCTTTCTCCATTGCTGCTGGTGAGTGGCAGCCATGATCGATTTACTATAATTTTGATCGGAAAATTCAAAGTCCACTCGTATTCTAGTAAATTTTGTTATCAGCACCCTATTGGTAAAGGTGATCTCCCCCAGATTGTAGTCAACTACATAATCGTAGTTGAATCCTCGTGTCAGTAACTTGCCATCTACAAAAACCTTTTCAGAACCAGCCAAAATAACCACGAATCGCTGGTTATTGGGGCCTCTTACCCGATAAGGACCCTGGACCCCCTCCAAAGGATCAATCTCAATGGAGGCAAATTTTCCCTTCGCTACAGAAATCCCTAAGGAAGTTTGGGCCTGTCCATTAAGCATCGAGTATTTTGTCTCCAGCATTCCTCCTTGTACATTCTTATAGTATTGTAAGAAATAAGATTCCCCCTTGCCAGTTCCCTGATGTTGCAGCACCACGTCTCCGGCGCTTAAAGAAAACTGATCATTGTAGAGTTGAATAAAGACTTTATCAAAGTCCTGTAATTGCTGGGTATTCCCGTCCGGTTGAAATGGGATATTTTGATCGGTAATTACAGCGCTGATATTTACATTATTAGTGAGCTTTCCCTCCATTTGCAGGTTCAAATTGGAGTTTACAAATACATCCTGGTTATTACCAAAACTAATTCCACGACTAATACTCCCGCTCTTATAGAGTTGGTCGGTCACAAATAACTCCTCCCTGCTATCCACCCAGCTGGTGGATGGGACCTTTGGCTTAAAGAGGGCGCTGGAGTCGTATTCATCCAGGGTACGGCGTGCATAGGTCTGGTGGAAGGCAAATGGAAAAACTTCATAACAAATTTGGATCGAATCTAGATTCATTGGGGAAATGAGTATCGTACCCTTTGAATAATTATAATCAAAATTCACTGTACTATCACTGGGGAAGAAAATACTTTCCACTTCAACGGAAAGTGAATCCAGCACAAATGGGTAGCCAAAAGTATGGACCCAGCGGCATTTTAAATCTGGGTTTTGGGCAGATATATTGATGGTGAACAGGCTACATAAAAGGAAAAAATGCTTATAGTTTTTAGGCATTAATCTGCTAATGGCAATTCCACAAAAATGGTGGTCCCGTCTCCATTGGTTGTTTCAAACCAGATTTTACCACCAGCATGCTCAATCCCTCTTTTAGAGATGGACAGACCTATCCCGGATCCTGCGTCCTTGGTACTAAAGTTGGGTATAAATATTTTATCACGAATTTCCTCCGGAATCCCTGAACCATTGTCCCTGAACTCTATTATCAATTGGCTATTGTTAATAAGTAAGCTTATTCCAATTTTTGGAATAGTATTTTCAGGAACCGATTGGATCCCATTAATGATCAAATTAGAAAATATCCGTCCCATTAACTGGGCATCACCCATTACATAATGATTACCGCTTTCAATATCAGACAAGATATTGTGATTAGTACTATTATCATGAAGCTGTATGGTCTTACGCAGTACCGATGATATCTCAAACCTCTGATATTTAGGAACAGGCATTTTGGCAAAACTTGAAAACGAATTTGCAATTTCACTTAAGGTATCAATCTGCTGGAGCAGGGTATTCAGGGGTTTCTCAGAAATGTTTTTGTCCTTTTTGTTTCCCTGTGACAAGGTTCTTTTCAGATGTTGTAACGTCAGTTTCATAGGAGTAAGAGGGTTCTTTATCTCATGGGCTACCTGCTGAGCCATTTCTCTCCAGGCTGATTCCTTTTCACTCCTGGCCAAAGCAGTTTTGCTGGCCTCAAGGTTCTTCAACATTCTATTATACTCCCCTACCATCAAACCAATTTCGTCATCCGAGTCCCACTCCAAAGGTTCATTGTAGTCCGTTAGGGTGGTTTTTTTGATTTTTTGGGTGATCAAACTTAAGGGTACAGTTAGCACCCTGGAAGCAAAGTAGGATGCTATTAGAATGACAATAAAAATAAAAGCGAAAATGTTTAAGATATTGATCAGGATCACTACTATCTCTTTATCCAGCTCATATTTGGACTCAAAAAACGGTATACTAAGCACTCCCAGTAAATTACCAGAATCGAATGAACGAATACCCACGTAAGCAGATTTATACTCCAAAAACCCCACTGACTCATTCAGCAGTATGCTATTGTCCATGTCTTCTACAATGCTGTTAAAAGCTAAAGGGTTTAAAAATTCTGATAAGAGATTATATTCGTAAATCTTTGGTTGACTGGTCCCAATCAAATTACCACGGGTATCAAACAGATTAACGTCGAGTTCCGAATATTGAGATAATTGAGTAATGCTATAAGCCATATCAGACTCATCAATGCCGCCTTCCGTAAACTCTTCAAGAGTATTTACCATGTTGTTTCGTACACCCTCAGCTTTTTCAAAATACCTTTCAATAACTTCCTTTTTTGAATAAGAGCTGATCAGACTTAGCGTGGTTACACTAACGATGATTAGTGGAAGAAAAAATGCCAGATTCAGATAGAGTTGAATACGTGTGGCATAATTCAGTTTTACCGCTCGGCTTCGATAAATAAAAACATAAATGATTATAAACAGGATGAGGCAAAAAATGTATATGATAAACAAAAAAGAAAAATTAGCAAATACATTGCGCATGGGATATATTGCTGAACTTACTACTGCGGTCCGTTCAGATGGCCCCTTAACCGCTAAATGGTGTAACTCATCCAGGTTCGTTCCCCGAGTGTAGATTGCTTGCTGTTGGAGCAGTGCAGTATCAAAATCCTTGACATAATTAAAACTACCGGAATTATTAATGAGCTTATCATTTGAGTAAATAGCATAACTAATCCTTTTATCGGTAATATTACGCTGATTGTTGCGAACCAATAACTCAGGATATACTGAATTTGGGATGACTCTTTTTAGTTTCAGGTCTAAAATAATATAACCCACAGGTATGTCAAGGTTCCTTATTTTAATGAAACACAAATACCGGTTTAACTGATCTGATGTTATCACATTTAGAAAGTACAAATGTGGATGTTCTGTACGGTTTTTTTCAGTGGCGAACTGTGATTCAATATCCTGATACCTTAGGAAGGATAAATTTAGATGGTCAGGATCACCTCTTGCGTCAAATATATTGATGGATATATCATATCGGTCTAAATGTTGATTGAGGTAAATACGTTCTATTTTACGAATTATCCCCTGTCCCGATGTATAGGGGCTGAACATCATTTGATTGCTTATATAAAGATCCGAATGGATTTTTGAAGATGCTTCAGACAATAAAAACTCTCCTAAAAAATCCCGTTCATATAATAGTTGATCCGCCAATTGTTCCTTCCTGTTAATATTCTCCATTTTTTCATAGCTATTAATAGCATATGCCCCAACTACTGCACAAAGTAAGGAGCCCAAAAAAAGATAGAGAAATGAGATATAGTTGAATTGACCTAAATAATTGGTGATGTCCAGAACATATAGTAGTGACAAGTAACTAATACTAAGCAGCAGAATTACCGGCCAACTCCACTGGAAAATTAAAGCGGCAGTTATGAATATAAGTGCGGCAATGGAATAATGCACAATAAGTGGATTTAGTTTTTTACCCAGTAATCTCAGTGATTCGGTTATGGCCAGGTGTGTTATTAAAAAATATATTAGGGCATTAATAATAATGATCAACAGACTCAGAAATTTTACAAAAGTAAAATCCAAAATTGAAGAGATGTCCAGAGACCATTGAGAATGGTAGAATAAAGTAATCACATAGTACTGCAGATATAGCAGAAAAATACTACTGACTAGCCATCCTACTGAAATCATGCTTTTTGTTGAGGTCGATGCCGAAGTCAAGTTGTGGTACCAGCGAAACCGGTGGTAATTCTTGAAAATAAACAACACCACCATCAGAAGTACCAACTCATTAAAAAAGAGGTCTCCCAGACTCCTATTCAAATCAGATGAAGCATATAACTGGGGGTCGAAAATATGAAAGTCAAGAATTGCACCTGGAAAATCAAATATCAACATTCCAGAACGGATCAATGTCAATCCTAAAATCAGTACCACAAGGGCTTGATTGTACCAGCCGGCATCAATGAAGTGAGCCACTAATCTGTACAAATAATAAAGCAGACAAAATATAGCTATGGATATCAAAATTAAAATCGCAAAGAATACCGGCATGGTTTTAAGTAGTACCGGTTCTCCAAGTTTGATGGAAAACAAGTAATCGCCTTGTTTACTGGTTATGGGTATTCCAGAGGGGTCAGAAAGAATTTGAACCGCATTGCTTTCACTTAAAAAAATGTCCTGGTTGAAAGTGGCCTGGATATAATTATTTCTATTTTCCCTGGTAACGTGTAATGGCAACAGCATATAAATTGTGTTGCCTGTTCCGGCGACGATCTTCTGCTGAACAATGTATTGAAAGTCTTTGTCCTCAACAAACTTGTAGGGATTACCTGATTTTAATACCTGATAATCAGGAACATAGTGAAAATCAGACCAATATATAATCGAGTCGTCAGTATAAACGTAATAGGGATAATCTGTTTCTATCTGGAACTCTCTAAAGGATGTAGCTGGCTTGATTTGATCTGCAACTTCTTGAAGCTGAATATCAACTACTTCTAATTCCGATTGAATGCGATTAACTAGTTGGCGCTGATAATTTTGTTTGTTATTGGCTTTATCTACCACAAAATTCAGTAAGAACCAAGTTGCCAGCAAGGCCAGGACCGCAACAATCAGCGTATGGTGCTTTATTGGACTCCGTTCATTCACCGGTCTTTAAACTGTACTGTTCGGGCATTTTGAGCTTTGCTTTTCCAATACCACAGTAATCCGATAAGCGTTACCAGCAAGTAAGGGGTGAAAAACAGGTACAAAATTCCTACATTTAAGCCAGCAGATAAACCCGCACTGCCATCACTGATATTGTTCTCAAGTGAAGCCCTGCACATGGCACATTGTGCCCAGGAAGATACATCTGCCGCAACCCACATACTGAGCGCTAAACTTATTTTTTTTATTCCCTTCTTCATGATGGCCTACCGAACACTCTAAATTACAAAACTCTATGGTCAAACAGTAATATATAATTACAGCGCCAGTAGTGTGGATCTTATCAATAATATGGTCTGATTAACAGATAGACCAATACCCCGGTAATGGAGACATAAAGCCAAATAGGATAAGCAATTTTCACTATCTTTTTATGCTTAGGAACCTTATCCGTTAAAGCATAATACAAGGCCAGTAGCACAAAGGGGACCACCACGATGGCTAATATTATGTGGGTTGTCAAAAGTAAGTAGTAAATAACCCGTATAGTACCCTCGCCGCCAAAGCTGGTTGAAGGTACAGAACTATGATAAACAATATAAGAAACAAGAAACAAGCAACCCAAAAAGAACGCTGTCAACATGGTAGCCCTGTGCAAGGAAATTCGACCGGTTTTAATAAAGTACAACCCAACCAGCAATAGTAAACTGGTGGTGGCATTAATTGCCGCATTGAAATGAGGTAATAGGCTGACCCATTTCTCTTCTGGGCCATGAGCCATCGGTCGGTAAATTATATATCCCACCAATACGGGCACAGCTACTGAAACCACAAAAATCAAATTTCGATAACGCTTATCCATAAACTATATATTTAAATATATAATTAACTATATAGTTAACTATATAGTTATTAAAGAGGGTCAGTTTTCCGTTTCCATCAATAACAGCGTTATTTCCGTTACTAATCGATCCATGTCTTGAGGGTCTGAGGCCAAATAATACCCTCTGATTCGAAATAAATTATCCATTAAAACTACCTGTTCCGATGAGTTGCAATCCATGCTTAAGTTAAACCCACATTGAACTAACGAAGCGACTGTAGTATGGTATGGCCACAAAGACCAGATATCATGGGAAAGATCATACAAAGTAGTATGCCGATCGTGTGCTTCTCCAGTCACTTCGGAATCCAGTAGTACCGTTACTGCCTGAAACAGTATTTGGTCACGGTAATTGTTGCACACCCGGGCAATTTCACTAAGATGAGTAGTGGTACACCCTTTTTTGATAAAACTGAAAACCACTAGTTTACCGTCAATATCAGAGCAGTTCCAGGGCTGGCATGGTCCCTGGTCCAAAAATCTATCAATTAAATGAGGTTTTTGGTTTTCAGCGCATTCCGGAAGTGGATCTGGAATTCCATCTTCATAAAATATAGGTATTTCATATTTGTTCTCTCCGAAACTTTGAAGGAATAAATACGATGCCACCGGCAAACCCAACAATAAAAGAAGTAACAGCGCCTTGATCCATTTTGTAAGCATTTAGAACCTCACCATAAAGATCGCCTCTCCTTCAATCAATAGGGTGATTAACAGCCAGACAACAAACATTGTAGGGATAAGTATTGACCAAATCAATACTTTTACCTCATACTTTAAGTGCATAAACTCACTCACAATATAAAAGGCTTTTACCAGGGTAAGCCCAACGAATATGGATGTCCGGAGCACTGAATTCTCCATTGTAAAGGCAATTACAAACTCTAAGAAAGTAACAATTCCTAATAATAATGCTGTCTTCCAAATTCTCTGGATTTTCTCCTTATTTGGAGGGGCCACAACTATTGGTTTAGGTTCTTCTGAAGTCATATGTTGATACTTTAAAATTTAGACCAAATAGTAGAAAGTAAATACAAACACCCATACCAAATCAACGAAATGCCAGTACAGACCAACTTTTTCTACCATTTCGTAATGACCTCTCTTATCATAGAGGCCAACAACTACGTTGAAAAATATTATTATGTTCAACAACACCCCGCTTAAAACATGTGTGCCATGAAATCCTGTTATGAAAAAGAACAAGTCGGCATAAGGTGGTGGACCATACTGGTTCTGAACCAAATTGGCCCCAAAGAATGTTGTTCCCTCCGCTACCATCGGACCTTCGTGGGTTCCGTGAATGAAGTGTGACCATTCCCAGGCCTGACAACTAAGGAAAGCTATACCGCCCAGGATGGTCCATAGCATCCATTTCTCAACCGCCAGGCGATCCATTCGGTGTCCTGCCTCCACCGCCAAGACCATGGTAACACTACTCATAATCAGGATAAAGGTCATGATACCCACAAAGATCAGCGGGGCTGATATATCTAAGAATGGCAATGCCGCAAAAACCCTATCCGCTATGGGCCACCATTGATCAGGTGCAAAAACAAAATCAGCGGGGTTACCTTCAAATTTCGGATAACTGTACCGAATAAGTCCGTAGGTTATCAGTAATGCAGAGAATGTAAAGGCATCAGATACCAGGAAAAACCACATCATCAGTTTCCCGTAAGTGATTTTGAATGGAGATGTACCACCTGCCCAAAGCCCTGATTTCGGAGTGCTTATTACGGATTCTGTAGCTGACATAAAATTTATTTAATGGTAAAATACTAAAAACACCAGCAGATACACCCACAAGGCTCCCAGGAAGTGCCAATAAGTAGTACACATTTCCATACGCACCAAATTTTTGGAATGTACCCTATATCTAAAAGCTGATATCAGTACTATAATTAAGAAAACAATACCAGTGATTAAATGAAAAGCATGAAGGCCGGTCAATACATAAATAAATGAACCGGCCGGATTACCCACAAAATAAACATCCATGGCTACCAACTGGGCCCATGACAACCATTGTCCTACCAAAAATACCAAGCCAAGCAACGTAGTAAGTCCAACTAAAATTTTGACCCTATTGAATTGGTCCTGTTTAGCAGCAAAGTAAGCCCACTGCAGTAGTCCGCTGCTGGTAATGATCACACCAGTAGTAAACCAGAATATGGATGGCAATTCGTAGTCAAGCCAACTTCCATCCGCTTGTTTTACAATAAAAGCGCTGGTCATGGAGGCAAATAACATGATGATAGTCACAATGAACAACCACAGGATGAACTTGTGGGGATGTACATATAACGGTCTTACAGGGTTTTCCACTAATCTTATATCTGTTCCCATCTCCTATAACTTATCCATTATAAACGCTATTTGTACCACAGGAAGGTAAATAAATGACCCGAACATAATTTTCAGCGCTGATTTTCTGGCTTTTTCTCCTTCAGTTAAACTGTCCCTCATTAACAATAATGTCTGGGTTAAAAATAACACACCACAGATTGTTACCACCAATGCAGAATTGATCCCGGTAATTCCGAATTTTGCAGGCAATAAACCCATCGGCAATAATAACAAAGTATATATCATTATTTGTATTGCAGTTTTAAAATCCTTCTTTCCTCCGGAGGGTAACAATTTAAACCCTGCTTTTTGATAATCCTCATGTGACACCCAGGCAATGGCCCAGAAGTGAGGAAACTGCCAAACAAACTGTATCCCGAATAGTATCAGGGCTTCATAGCCTATGGTTCCGGTAGCAGCAATCCATCCCAGTAATGGAGGCAATGCTCCCGGTATGGCACCTGCAAATACCGCGATTGGCCCCACTCTTTTCAAAGGAGTGTAAACAAAACTGTATAATAACAATGAAAGAAGTGACAACAGCACCGTCAATGGGTTGGTGAATTGGATCAACAAGATCACGCCAACCAATCCGGAAATAGCTGCCACCCAATTCGCTTCCATCAATTTGATCCTCCGTGATGGAAGGGGGCGATCTTGTGTGCGTGTCATTAATCGATCAAGGTCCCTCTCTAAGATCTGATTTATGGTTACTGACGCGCCTGAAATTAAAAAACCTCCCAGACCCAACATTAATAGTGATGCCCAATTGAGCGCACCCGAACTGCCCAGTACATATCCAAAAATCGAGCTGAATGCCACCAAAAACGATAATCTGGGCTTCAATAGCTCACAGTATGCGCGGAACCGCTGGTAGGTAAAGCTAAACCAACCAATTTCATGAACTGTTTGACCGATCATGATCCCTGCAAGCTTTTAGTTCTTAGATACAACCAATATTGCAAACCCAGTATTAAAAGTGCTGCCATCAAATGCAGCGGCTGCGACCATGCCGGAATACCAAAATATGCCATATACACTCCTAACGCGATCTCCACAAAAATAAACAACAATAGTAATTTTGACATGGCTTGAAACGCAGGATGCCCTGTACGTTTTAGTAAGACATATAAATACCCGCAAGCGGCCAGGATCACCAGTGAGAATGAACGATGCAGGTAAAAGGCACCTCCCAGATTATCTATCCACTGCTCCCTAAAATGGTATCCCATTTGCTTTGCCACCACATCAATTGATTCACGAACCTGGGTACCCACAGTAATTTGGATAAAAATCAATACCATTGAAAATATCAGAACAACCCTTATGGGTTTAAGGCTGGTGCTGCTTTTTGCTTTTTGCTTTTGGTAAATCCCTGTGTGAAATAGATATATCAGTAAGCAGATCAATAACGCAGCCAGTGCCATGTGAAATGTTACCATACCTGGAAGTAGATTAGTTGAAACCACTATTGATCCAATCCATCCCTGAAATGCCACTAACAGGAAGGCAGCAATACTACCGTAAAAAATCGCCGGTTGATTTTTTCTAAATCCTGTTGATGCCACCGCCATTACGGTTATTAATATACCAGCCACTACCCCCAGCAAACGATTAACATACTCTGTCCAGGTCTTAAATTTGTTAAATGAGGATTCCGGTGTTGCAATACTTTCCTCCCGGAGCGTTTCTGCCAATCTGGTAAAACCAAAGAACTCCAAATAACCTGCCAATCGCAGGTTCTTAACAACCCGGACTTCCGCAAAAGTTTCTTGATAATTAACCGGTAGCTGTGCTTCTGAGGTTGGTGGCACCCAACTCCCGAAACATTTCGGCCAATCAGGGCAACCCATGCCCGATCCTGTACTTCTTACTATTCCGCCCGCTAATATCAAAAGATACACTTCAATTATGGTTACTATTACTAGCCTGTTAAAATTCTTTTTGTTAATGCGAATCGCTTTCATCAATGACTATGGCCTCCTCTTCACTCTCCAATGCTATTAGATCATTCTCATGAGGGAAGTTACTTTCTAAGGTTTGCGAAAACGGCACGTATTGTGGAATAAAGTCTTCTTCTGCCTCCGGTTTGCTATAGTCATATGGCCACCGGTAAACTGTCGGGATTGCACCTGGCCAATTGCCGTGTTCCGGATGCAAAGGAGTGTTCCATTCCAGGGTATTGGATCGCCATGGATTAGCTGGCGCTATGCGACCTTTGAACATACTATAAAAGAAATTGAACAGGAAAATAAATTGCGCCGACATTACCACTAAAGCCGCAATAGTAACAAAGGTATTTAGATCGGTGAAGGTATTGAATACGTCAAAATTTGTCCAGCTGTAATATCTTCGTGGAAAACCTGCGATACCGATATAGTGTAAAGGGAAAAAAACCAAATATACTCCCACAAAGGTCAGCCAGAAGTGTAAATAGCCCAGTTTAGCGTCCATCATGCGGCCAAACATTTTAGGGAACCAATGATATACTCCGGCAAGCATACCAAAGAATGAGGCAGCGGCCATCACCAAGTGAAAATGTGCTACTATAAAATAGGTATCGTGTAGTGGTATATCAATCGCCGCATTTCCAAGGTAAATTCCGGTAAGTCCTCCTGAGATAAAGAAAGATACCAAGCCAATAGAGAAAAGCATTCCCGGGGTAAATCTTATGTTCCCTTTCCAAAGAGTAGCCAGGTAGTTAAACACCTTCACCGCGCTGGGTACAGCAATGATCAAGGTCAGGATCATGAATACAGACCCCAAAAACGGATTCATACCGGTCACGAACATATGATGTGCCCAAACCACGAAACTCAGAAAAGTTATGGCTAAGAGGGAAAAGATCATAGCGCGGTAACCGAATATCGGTTTACGACTATTGGTAGCTATAATTTCAGAGGTAATACCCAGTCCCGGAAGCATTACTATATACACTTCAGGGTGCCCCAAAAACCAAAACAAGTGTTGAAACAATATAGCGCTACCCCCTTGATTAGGCAGGGCCTCTCCTCCGATATAAATATCAGATAAGAAGAAACTAGTACCAAAGCTACGGTCAAAGATCAATAACAAGGCAGCCGAGAACAATACGGGGAATGAAAGCACACCGATCACCGCGGTAAGGAAGAACGCCCATATAGTCAAAGGTAACTTTGAGAAAGTCATGCCTTTGGTCCGCAGGTTTATTACCGTGGTAATATAATTTATACTACCCAGCAATGATGAAATAATAAACAGGGCCATGGACACCAACCACAATGTCATTCCCATTCCACTACCTTGAATTGCCTGAGGCAAGGCACTAAGGGGGGGATAAATAACCCAACCTCCTGATGCCGGACCGGTTTTCAAGAAAAAGGATGACAACATAACCACACTGGAAGTAAAAAAGAACCAGTATGACAGCATGTTCAAGAATCCTGAGGCCATGTCCCTGGCCCCAATTTGCAACGGTATTAGGAAATTACTGAAAGTACCGCTGAGACCTGCGGTTAGCACAAAAAACACCATTATGGTACCATGCATGGTAACCATGGCCAGGTAAAATTCGGGGTCCAATTTTCCAGCTTCGGTAATCCAGCCACCAAATATCGGACGCAGCCATTCCATGCTCATGTCCGGGTACCCTAACTGCAATCTGAAGATGCTGCTTAAAAGACCTCCAATTAAGGCCCAAAACATACCTGTGATCAGAAATTGCTTGGCAATGGTCTTGTGGTCCTGACTGAATATATATTTGCTTACAAAGCTTTCCTTGTGATGCCCATGGGCGTGCCATTGTTCATCGTGATATGCTGTGGTTTCTGCTATATGTTGGTCCATCTAAAGGAAAATTAATTCTTACTATTTAATCCGGTAACTATCGAAGCTACTTTCTGGAGTTTCTCAGGTACTTTAGACAAGTACGAAGGGTTTTGTGTCAGCCAAGATTCCTGAGAAGCGTACCAGGCTTCATAGTCTTCGGGCTCATCTACAACCATTATCATACGCATTGAAAAGTGCCCACGCCCGCAAATTTCTGTGCATGCCATCTCGTAGTTGAAATCCGGATTACCAGTCTCCTGACGCATTTCTTCAGTAGATTTGGTGGGAACAAACCAAAACCGTGTGGGCATACCAGGAACTGCATCCATTTTTACCCTAAAATGTGGCAGCCAAACACTGTGAATAACATCGCGGGACCGGATCTTTAACAACACCGGCTTTCCCTTGGGCACATGGAATTCTCGAGGTACAAAGTCATCAAAACTGGCCTTGTCCGTAAAGTCTACGCCAAATTCATTAACAGGATCAATCAATTTATAATCATATCCACCCAATATTCCATCCTTACCTGGATATCTCACCTTCCAGGCAAATTGATAGCCCATCACCTCTACCACCTCTGCATCTTTAGGAGGATCATCGGTAATCTGGGTCCACACTTTCAGACCATACACTACCAGGATTGTTAACACGATCGCAGGTATTACCGTCCAAATAATCTCCAACTTATGGTTATCGGGGTAGTAAAGAGCCTTATTAGTTTCCTTGTATTGATATTTGAAAGCGAAATAAAATAAGGCACCATTTGCTAATACGAACACAATACCGGTGATAATGGTGGTGACCCAAAACATTTTATCAGTGAGAAGACCGTGCTCTGAGGCAATCGGAAGTACATATCTATCCACTTCGGCAATACTGTACCAGAAAAATGCTGCGGTGGCTAAGATAAGAAAGAGTAAAAACAGACCGCCATTCACCCGGTTGCTGGTGGATTCAATTTTCTTATCAGACCCCCTCGCAACATTCAGCAGGGATTGCACCCTGAAGAGCAAAAATAAGATCACCAACACCAGGATGACTCCTATTCCAATAGCAACTTCAAACATATAATTTCAAGTTAATCATAATCACTAATTCTATACAATTTTATACCATCTCACTCACTTATTGAATTATATATGATGGTGCATACTTTCTTCCAGCAAAGGGTGATTTTTTCCAATCAACGGCATTTTAGCCAGGCCACTTAAAACCACAAACAGGAATGCCACTCCAAAAACCATAGCCATACCGATTTCCAGGAAGCCGAAGCCCCCACTCTCTTTCAAGGTTCCGGGCGTAACCATAAGATAGAAATCCAGCCAATGTCCAATGATTACCACAGAACATATAATCTTGAGAAAGATGGTATGCCTTTTGGCATCCCTTGTCATTAGCGCCAGAAATGGGAAAAAGAAATTCATGATCAAAATCACATAAAATACCGGAGCATATTGGTCACTTGTTAGACGTTCCACAAAATACACTGATTCCTCGGGGATATTTGCATAATAAATCAGCAAGAACTGGGACACCCATAGGTATGCCCAAAATATGCTGAATCCAAATACAAATTTGCCAAGATCATGTAAATGATTTTCATTCACAATGCTTAAATATCCTCTTTCTTTTAGATAAATAGTGATGAGGGTGATAAAAGCCAACCCAGTGACAAACCAGCTAGCGAATACATACCAACCAATCATAGTACTATACCAATGAGTATCTATGGAAAGGATCCAATCCCAGGCCGACATTGACGAGCTTACCGAAAAAATGACAATAAACCCAGCGCTGATACCGATCAGCTTTTTCCAATGCCGGGGACTGCCATCAAGGTCTTCGGCTATCATTTCTTTTCTAATCCAACGGAAAAACAAATACCAGAGCGAGAAATAAATAATCGTTCTGGCCAGAAAGAACGGTGTATTCAAATACACCCTCTTTCCTGCAATTATCTCATCATAGTGAGGGCCACCCTCAATATACAGCTCCTCATGGGTCCAGTGAAAAAGATCATGACTGGCCACCAACCAAATGACTATCATCAGGATTCCTGCTATTGGCAGCCAATTACCGAATGCCAAAGGTATTCTCTTAAAACCAGCCGACCAACCAGCTTGTGCCACATATTGAATAGCTACAAAGAAAATACCAATCAAGGCTACTCCCGCAAAATACACGTTGTTTATCCAAAGATTGGCATAAACCCGTGTTATCCAATTACCGGTATGTTGCCCGATTTCTGCCCCGTGCCCCCCGGTTTCGGCTGCATGTCCTACGGCTTCAGCCCCGTGTGAGGCCGCATCATGATCACTACCTACCATCAGCGCAACAACGCCCAGCACAAACAACACCACTCCCACCAATCCAATTATTATCAGTTTCTTTTTTTCTGCAGCGGTGAAAACAAATCTTTCGTCGGTCATTTTAATATTTTTTTGATCCCCTTACTGCTTTTGTAAGGTTTGAACATATCTTACAATCTTCCAGCGTTCCATAGGTGCCAGCTGAGAAGCATGGGAATTCATTCTGCCCTTTCCATGAGTAATCACATGATAAATATGGCCTTCAGTTTTATCTTTGACGGCTGCGGAATTGTAAGGAGTGATACCCATATATACCTGCCCTACCAATCCATCACCTCCACCGGTGGCACCGTGACAATGGGTACAAAACCTTTTATATAATTCCAGCCCTTCAGCTAAAACCGCCCCGTCATCTGGCAAGGGGTTTTTCAGTAGCCTCGCAGCCAATTCCAAACTATCCTTGGGAATGTTGTAAGGAAGCAGCCCGTAGCGATTTCTACTTACAGTGTTTTCCGGAGGCTGCCTCATATTCATCCTGTTAGGATTATGTGGGTTGCTATTAAAAAACTCGCCTTTGCCATCTTCCCGGTTACTTATCAACTGGCCTGCTTGTTCGTCAGTCACCTGGCTTAGTCCTTCGTAAGGCACCGAGTGGTACATTTGAGGAGCGTATTCATAACCGGTCCTATCTCCTTTTGCTCCACAGGCTACCAGAAATATGCAAAAAGTTATTACAATAGCGATATTTAGTTTTTGATACATGCCTTTCAATTAATCATCAAACTGCTTGGAGTTTACTTCGGAGGCGCCGCTTTCATTCAAAATACTAGTAATTTCTTCAGCGGAAGCCTTGTTTTCATCTAAGTCAATGGCCATCACATGCTTGTCGTCGGTACTCCTTATATCAAAGATCCGGGGTTTACCCCACGGTTTCATATTACTCACTACCAAGAAAGTACCTACCATCCCCAAGGCTGATAATAGAACGGTCAATTCAAAGGTGACGGGAACATAAGTCACAGACACATAATTTTTTCCACCGATGATCATGGGCCAATCGATAGCCAACATATAGCCTTGCATGAGCAAAGCCAGCATGGTTCCCAGGAACCCAAACATGAAGGCGGCAATAGGTAAACGGGTGCGCTTATATCCCAGCGCTGTGTCCAATCCGTGTATGGGGTATGGTGAAAACACTTCATGGATTTTAACACCGCCAGAGCGGATTTTCTTAACCGCCGATAGCAATACGTCCTCGTCTTCATAGATACCAAGTAGAAAATTTTTACCGCTGTCCATAGATTATTGATTTACATTTTGGACTACCGTCTCCGCGGTAGGTTTCTTTTCAGAATCTGATTTCAAAATAGTTTTTATCTCCACAATGTTGATCACCGGGAAAAACTTGGCAAACAGGAAGAAAGCCGTAAAGAAGAACCCGAAAGAGAACAAATACACTCCCATATCATACAGAGTAGGATGGAACATGGCCCAGCTGGAAGGCAGATAATCCCGGTGTAAAGAGGTTACAATAATCACAAATCGTTCAAACCACATCCCAATATTTACCACAATAGATAAAATAAAGGAAGCTGCTATGCTGGTGCGGATCTTTTTGAACCAGAACAATTGTGGTGAAATTACATTACAGGTCATCATGGTGGCATAAGCCCACCAATAGGGGCCGGAGGTACGGTTAAGAAACGCATATTGTTCATATTCCACCCCGGAATACCATGCCATAAAAAGTTCGGTAATATAGGCCACACCTACAATAGAACCGGTGACCATAATTATTATGTTCATCAGCTCTATATGCTTAATAGTAATATAATCTTCTAATTTATAGACCTTCCGGGTCACCAACACCAGGGTCATTACCATGGCAAACCCGGAAAAGATAGCTCCTGCCACAAAATACGGGGGGAATATAGTTGTATGCCATCCCGGAACTATAGAAGCGGCAAAATCCATGGATACAATGGTGTGAACCGAAAGTACCAGCGGCGTTGCCAGTCCTGCCAAGATCAGTGAAACCGATTCGTAGCGTACCCAGGTTTTGGCAGCTCCGTCCCATCCTAAGCTTAAAGCTCCGTAAAATAATTTTGAAATTCCTTTGGCCCGGTCCCTGATGGTAGCAAAGTCCGGAATCAGGCCCATATACCAGAAGACCAGGGATACTGTAAAATATGTGCTGATAGCAAACACATCCCAAAGCAGTGGTGAGTTGAAATTTATCCACAAAGACCCGAAGGTGTTGGGCAAAGGTAATGCCCAATAGAATCCTAACCAGGGTCTTCCCATATGTACAATGGGAAACAAGGCAGCGCATATTACCGCGAATATGGTCATAGCCTCAGCAGCCCGGTTGATTGACATACGCCATTTTTGCCGAAACAGCAGTAAAATGGCTGAAATCAGGGTCCCTGCATGACCAATACCAATCCACCATACGAAGTTGGTAATATCCCAGGCCCAGCCCACGGTCCTGTTCAACCCCCACATCCCAATTCCTTCCCATAAGGTGACTGCCAGTGCGTATCCTCCCAATAGCAAGGCTCCTATGGAGCAGGTAATAGCCACCAGCCAGGACTTGGAAGGCTTTTCCTCCACCCTTCTGCATATGTCGTCGGTGACTTCATGGTAGGTCTTCTTTCCGGTTATTAATGGTTCTCTAACGGGTGATACTACCTGCATGCTATTCTTCTTTAAGCGTTATTATCATCTTTGTTCCTGATTTTTCTCATATAGAAAATATTAGGATCCACATTAAGTTCTTCTAATACGGTATATGCGCGGGGCTCTTCCGCCGTTTTTTTGCCCTCATGGTACTTTAGTTGTAGTACTTTAGATATATTACTTTCCGGATTATTCATATCCCCAAAAACTATTGCTTCTGCAGGACAGGCAGAGGCACAAGCGGTGTTAATATCTTTGTCAGTGGGTCGGCGGCCTTCTTTTTTGGCCACTAATTTACCGGCTTGAATTCTCTGAACACACATGGTACACTTTTCCATTACTCCACGGGCCCTAACAGTTACATCAGGATTCAATACCATGCGACCCAGGCTATTGTTCATTGAGGAATTCTCCGGAAATCTGGTGTTGTCGTGGTATTTGAACCAGTTGAATCGTCGAACCTTATACGGACAGTTGTTTGCACAATATCTGGTACCAATACAACGATTATAAGCCATTTGATTCAATCCCTCGGTACTATGAGTAGTAGCGGATACCGGGCAAACGGTTTCACAAGGAGCATTATTACAATGCTGGCACAACATAGGTTGGAATGTCACTTCCGGATTTTCTGCAGCTTGTTCAAGTGAACTGTAGTCCTCAACACCGGTACTGCTATAATAGCGATCGATTCGAATCCAATGCATTTCGCGCCGGTTCAATACCTCTTCACGTCCTACCACCGGTACATTGTTTTCTGCCTGACAGGCAATGGTGCAGGCTCCGCAACCTACACAAGAATTGAGGTCAATCGACATACCCCAATGATGATTTGTGTATTTATCCTGGTGATGTTTCCAAAGAGTTACTGTTTTTGGCACTACTTTTTCCTGGTCACCTTTCCAGGTTGCAACTTTGGGAGCAAGTTGGCCGGCATGTTGGTCTTTTTGGTATTCAGATAGTAACGCTTCCTGAATAATCGATTCTCTTCCCATGTAGGTCTCATGAGTTTGAGTCTGTGCTATGCGATGGGACTCATCAGTTACTTCTAAGGTTACATTATTGGTAACTTCATACAACAATGTCCCATTTGACCGGTCTATCAATGGAAACGCATTGGCCCCCAAACCATCAGCTACCCTACCCGCGTGTTTACGTCCATAGCCCAAAGCCAGTCCTATGGTTCCTTGAGCCTGACCTGGTTGGGTCAACACAGGAACTGATACCGTTACACCGTTTACAGTTAGGTTGGCCATCTTGGTTTTACCTTCGACCATAGAAAGACCATGCTCTCGGGCAAATTTCTGTGAAACGGTAAGATAATTGGCCCAAACAGCCTTTGTTATGGGGTCAGGAAGCTCCTGAAGCCATGGATTATTGGCTTGTGCACCTGTTCCCACACCTACTTTTTGGTATAGAACCAACTCGTTTTCCTTACTTTCCCTTTGATATTTTGATTGAAGTGCACTTGAAGTTGCATTTAAATCAATGGTAAACCCGTTTGATCCAATAGCAGCCTCCTCCGTATCGCCGGAACCAGTACTTTCTGAAGTACTGGCACCCACGGGTAATTCAAGTACACCATCGTACAAGCTCTGATTCCAAAACTGCTCAAAATCATCAGACCCTGATCCGGGAAAATAGGACATCTGCCAATTTTTCTGCAAAAATTTATGGTAATCGCTTTCATCAGCACCAGCCCAGGTTAAAAAACTACTTTGAGCCTGACGGGTATTAAATAATGGTGTAATACCGGGCTGACATAAGCTTATTTGATCTTTTTGAGGTTGCGCGTCATTCCAGGATTCCAAATAATGATGATCGGGTGCCACAAAGTCAGACAGGGACGCTGTTTCATCCATTCGGTCAGAAGTAGAAATCTTTAGCGCTATTTTTTGCAGTTCTGCTTCTAATAATCCACCCTGAGGATGATCATACACAGGGTTTGCATTGTAAAAAATAACAGCATCAATTCGACCACCTGCTACATCCTCAATGAACTGGCTCATTTCCTGGTCGTTCCCCTGTCGATGATACACCGGTTTATTCAGATCGATAGTGGTACCGTAATTCCCAAGTAATTGGTTGATGGCATTTACCATACTTTGAACATCCGGATCGTTAGAGCCTGACACTACCAGGCTTTTCCCTCTGGCGCTCCATAGATCATCTGCTGCTTTGTCCAGGAAAGGCACATCTATCGCTGGCGTGCTCATGCTTGCAGCACCAGATTTATTCGCCAAATTATTGTATAAGGTAGCAGCGATAAGGCCTTGCTGAGAAGGTTTTACGGGAATTCGATAATCTGCATTCGAGCCGGTCAAAGACATATTAGACTCATACTGGTAATGTCGCGACATCTCTTTTTGACTCTTATTCAACTTCCTGCGTTGGACGTATTGGTTTATATAAGTGATGGGGGAAATCCAGGTTCCCAGAAAATCTGCCGCTAAGCTTACAATGACCTTCGCTTGGCTAAAATCATATGCTGGAAGATCTCCCTGTCCAAAAGTATCCTGATTGGCTTTTACTATACCATATGCCGATTGAGGGTCATATACCACATGTTTGGTGTTGGGGTATTTTGCAATGAATTCTTTTATGACATTCTTGGTACTGGGACTAAGGATGGTATTACTAACAACTCGTATATTTTTACTGGCCCGGA
>CAZOJZ010000500.1:0-4380 GCA_964580205.1 uncultured Roseivirgaceae bacterium | reverse complement strand
TATTGTCAGCTAAAAAACGGTGGTTTACTAATAAAAGATGGATCCATCACTCCATTGAAACTGGCACAAAATCTACAGGAAACGGCCACTAATTCGATAGCCATTATTGATAAGTTGAGATCGCCCAAAAATGCACCAGCTTTGAATTCAGAATTGGATGACCTGGAAACCTGGTGTCATCTCGGTTTTTATATCGCGGATAAAATACGAGCAGGAGTTTCTCTAGAAACATTCAGGCTAACAGGTCAGGAACAGATAAAACAAACAGCATTGGAGTATTTGTTGAAATGTGTTGGGCACTGGGAAAATGTTATTCTACTTACTGCAGAACGTTACAAACCAATGCCTTACGTGAGTATGGGACATCCAGAACCTAAGTGGCCGGAGTTTAACGCATTTCATTGGAAGTTTTTTTTAAAAGATGTGCATGAGGATATTGAGTTCGTGAGAAATGAACAGTAGGAATATAACCAAGCTGCAAGCAGTTACCTTTGTTGCTATAATTGCCTTAGGCCCTTCTATGGGCAGGAATGATCGGTGGCTCACCATTGAATGGGTTGACCCTGCCGATAGCCTTTGACCCTAATGCAGCGGCCCTCTTAACGGCATCTTGTCCATATCTTTTGCGCAGCATGTCCATGGCCTGGTACAGTTGACACTGCTGCTCGGTATCCTCAAGGAAATTGATCTGATGACCTCCATAAACCAGGTGGCTATAGCGAACGCCAACTAAACGTACTCTTAATCTGCGGTCATACAATGACCGGAAAAGCTCTTTGGTCAGAGCAATCAGTGTCCGGTCACAGGAAGTATAGGGTATTCTTTTCTGTTTTGAATAAACATTCATATCGGCATACCTTATTTTAACTGTGACACAAGAGGTGAGCTTCACTCCATTACGTAATTGAAAGGCCAGGTTTTCTGCCATAGCTAATAAAATGCTGCTCATCTTGTGAACATCAATGGTGTCCCGTTCGAAGGTCCTCTCAATAGAAATGGATTTTCGCTCGGTGTAGGGTACCACCGGTGTTTGGTCGATCCCCTGACATTTATCCCAAATGGTGCCGCCATTTATTCCCAACAATGACTGCATCAGGTCTTTAGGCATTTGTTGAACTGTGTGTACTTTCTCCAATCCCATTTCCCTTAGGATAGTAAATGTTTTGTCGCCAACTGAAGGAATTTTCAGTAGGGACAGGGGAGATAAGAAATTTTTTTCCTGACCTGCAATAACTTGCAAATGACCATTGGGCTTGGCCTCATTGGTACTCACTTTGGAAACAATCTTATTGATCGATAAACCCATGGACAAAGGTAACCCCGATTCTTTATAAATCTGGTCCCTCAGCTCTATTGCCCATTGGTAACAACCAAAGAAATGGTCCATACCGGTGAGATCTAAGTAAAATTCGTCAATAGAAGATTTTTCATACATGGGTGCACCTTCCCTGATGACCTCTGTAACCAGATGTGAATATTTGCTGTACAAACCGCTGTCGCCCCGTATGACAATAGCTTCAGGGCATAGCTGTTGGGCCATACGCATAGGCATTGCAGATTTGATACCAAAACGCCGGGCTTCATAACTACAAGATGCTACTACTCCCCGGGAAGTAGTGCCGCCTATAAGCACCGGTTTTCCTATAAGCGCAGGATTCAATAGTCGTTCACAAGAGACGAAAAATGTGTCCAGGTCTATATGAAGGATAGATCGCTTCATGCTAATAAAGTTAGTAATAACTATTTTAATTAGGAATTAGAAATGAGAAATTATGAATTAGTCCTATAGCGCTTGGTGCCCGGCTTGCTACACACTACACACTCTATAATTTCTCAGTCATCATTCCTAATTTCTAACTTAATTCAATTTAATTCTCTAAATTGTTTGAAATCATCTCAATGCAAAATAAACCATGAGCTCACTCACTTTAAGAATTAATGGCACCTCGCATACGCTGGAAAATGTTCTTCCGGATATGCCATTGCTTTGGACCATCAGAGATCTGGTAGGTCTAACCGGGACAAAATACGGATGCGGTATAGGACAGTGCGGCGCCTGTACCGTTCACCTGGATGGTGTAGCTATTCGATCCTGTAGTACACTGGCTTCTGATGCTGAAGGGAAAGAAATTACCACCATTGAAGGGTTGTCGCCTAACGGTAACCATCCCGTACAGCAGGCATGGATGGAAACCGATGTTCCTCAATGTGGGTACTGTCAAACAGGACAAATTATGAATGCAGTAGCATTTTTGGATAACAATCCAAACCCAACGGAAGAAGAAATTAACCAGGCCATGACTGGTAATATTTGCAGATGTGGTACTTATAACCGTATCCGGGAGGCAATACAGCTGGCTGCTGGGAAAGGAGGTAACTCATGAAAAAGATAAATCAAACACCACTGGCAAAAGTTGATCGCAGAGACTTTCTGAAAACTACTTCTGTAGGAGCTACCGGATTGATCCTGGGATTTCATCTTAGTTGCTCTCGTCCTTTTGAAGAAGTGGCCAGAGAACCCCAGTACTTTTTCAAACCCAATGTGTATCTGAACATCAATGATCTGGGTGAAGTTACTATTGTTGCCCATCGCTCCGAAATGGGGACCGGTATCCGTACCTCATTGCCCACCATTATAGCAGATGAACTTGAAGCTGATTGGAGCAGAGTTAAACTGGTTCAGGCAGTAGGGGATGAAGAGACTTACGGTGATCAAAACACCGACGGCTCCTACAGTGTTCGCATGTTTTATATGCCCATGCGCAGAGCGGGTGCTGGCGCCCGTATGATGCTTGAACAGGCCGCTGCCGATCAATGGGGCGTGGATGTTTCAGAATGCCAGGCTAAGAACCACCAGGTCATTCATAAACCAAGTGACAAGCGACTGAAATTTGGAGAACTGGCGGAAGCTGCTGCTCAACTGGAAGCGCCAAAAGAAGAAAACATAAAATTGAAGGACAGCAAGGACTTTAATCTCATAGGAAAGGGCACTTCCATCTATGACCTTCAAGAGATCGTAAACGGCACAGCAGTGTTCGGATTGGATGCCTCGGCTGACGGTGCAAAAGTGGCAGTGATTGCCCGTTGCCCGGTAGCAGGTGGAAAGGCAGTATCTTTTAATGCCGATGAGGCCTTCAAAGTTCCTGGTGTGCTGGAAGTATTTGAACTGGATTCTCCCGGTTTTCCCACTGGGTTTAATCCATTAGGAGGAGTGGCAGTAGTGGCTGAACACACCTGGGCGGCTATTAAAGGTAAGGAAGCGCTGGATATTACCTGGGATTATGGAGTCAATGCCAATTATGATACTGAGAAGTATCTTGATGATATGGAGAGAAGGGCTGGCAAGAAAGGAAAGATTAGAAGAGAGGAAGGTGATGTTGCAAAAGCCTTGAAATCATCTGAAGAAGTTATAGAGGCTACCTATCGGTTGCCACATTTGTCCCATACACCAATGGAACCGCCTAATGCACTTGCGGATGTAAAGGACGGTAAATGTACCGTATGGGCGCCCACCCAACATCCTCAATGGGCCAGAGAAAGTGTAGCGGAGGCCTTGGGATTGGAGGTCAGTGACGTAGAGGTGAATGTGACACTACTTGGAGGGGGCTTTGGACGTAAATCAAAACCAGACTTTGTGGTTGAAGCTGCGTTAATATCGAAAAAAATAGCAACTCCGGTAAAGGTAGTTTGGACCAGGGAAGATGATGTTCGCCACGATTACTACCATGCCTGCAGTATTCAACACGTGAAGGTGGGATTGTCTACGGACAACAAAGTTACCGCCTGGAATCACCATTCCGTGTTTCCGTCTATTGGTGGGACCTCCAACCCTGAAGCCAATGAACCGTCAGGACAGGAGCTGGGACTGGGTATGATTGATTTTCCTTATGATATCCCAGCGGTATGTATTGAGACCCACGAAGCCAAGGCACATACCCGCATCGGTTGGCTGCGATCTGTGTGTAATATTCAGCATGGATTCGCCATTGGAAGTATGTTGGATGAGGTAGCCGAAGCACGCAGTTTGGATCCGGTGGAGAACCTGTTGGAATTATTAGGACCGGACCGGCATATCAAGTTCGATGAAATGATGCCAGAGTTTTTTAACTACAATGAAACTTTGGCGGATTTTCCGGCCGATACAGCCCGTATGCGGATAGTTATTGAGACAGTGGCGAAGAAATCAAACTGGGGCCAAAAGCTTCCTGCTGGCCATGGCTTGGGTATTTGTTCTCATAGGAGTTTTTTAACTTATGTAGCATGTGTGGTTCATGTAGCAGTTGAAGGAAATAAAATTAGTATTCCTGAGATTCATTATGCAGTTGATTGTGGCGTGGTGGTTAATGAGGACCGTGTGAAGTCACAATTTGAGGGAGGAGC
>CAZOJZ010000499.1:0-2460 GCA_964580205.1 uncultured Roseivirgaceae bacterium | reverse complement strand
TGAAGAACTGATCACACTTAATGGCATGTGGCCAGAATCCGTATTTTCATTAAGTAAGATATATGATGATAAACATGATGAATACCATTACATAGCAAGAGCCAGTTACCTAAATCTTGATGATATAGATTCATTTTTTACTGTTTTTTCTGGTTTATCAGACGTACTTCCGCGATCTGATAATTTTGACATTACAGGCGTCCTGCTAGACAGCGTTATCAAATATGATCCAACACTTGAAAGTGATGAAAGAATTTATATTGACACAGAGTTTTCACAACTGGGTGGTAAATACAAAGACCATCCATTCAAACTGGATGGATTACATGGCCATCTGCAGGGGACCCAAAAAGAGGGAAGTGTAGATATAAATTCAAGCTCAGCTCAGCTTGGACCAGAGGAATTCCTTACTGATTCATTAACATTTTATGAATTAAATACGGAATTATACTGGAAACATAAGAACAACAATCTGATTCTGAGTACAGAATTACTTGAAACACACACTCAGGATTTTGATCTGCGCATTAAAGGCAATCTGGAATTCGATGAAGCAAAAGATCTCCCATATATTAACTTACTGGTTGAGCTATCGAATGCTGAAGCTGATGTAGTTGCCAAATATCTACCCAGCACCTCACCAGAAAAAGTAAGACGCTGGTTTAAACGATCATTAGTGAGCGGCAAGATTCCATCTGCAGAATTTGTTTTCAGAGGTCGACTGGAAGACTATCCATTCAGGAATAATGAAGGTGTTTTTCAGGGCTACGCCGAGCTAAATCTTGAAACACTGGACTACAGCCCCTTATGGCCACCTGCAGATAAGATAGATGCGGGGGTAATAGTCAGAGGTGACACAGTAACTATTGATATACAGTCTGGATATTTCTTTGATGCTGAAATTACCAGGGCAACTGCTATTGTCGAAAATCTTTCCATAAGGGAAGCTAAAAAATCTGTTGCACTCAACGTTCACATTAATGGCGATATAAAAGATGGCTTGCTATTCATTAAGGACAGTCCTCTACAGACCAATCCAACATTAATGAATTTACCTTCAAGGAAATTTACTGGCGGTATGAGCATTGATCTGGATCTGGGTATCCCTTTATATCCTTCCGGGAGGTCTGTCGAAGGAAGCGTCACGTTAAGAGATGCTTCTTATACTCGCACAGACATTGGCATAGAACTCACTGAAATGAACGGCAAGATAAACTTCACCAAGGGTTCCTCATCTGCTGAAGGGATAAAAGCAATGCTTTTCGATTATCCTGTTGAGCTATCAATAGAAAACAAAAATGGTCTGTCTGCAAAAAGCACATTGAGTGGAACTGCGGATAATCAATTTATCAGTGCACAATTAATACGTTATTTTCCCTCGCTTGCACCATATAAATCTGAAATAGAAAAACGAATTAGCGGATCCTGTTTATGGCAAGTATCGCTGACAAAAACCGATCCGGCAAGCAACTTAAAAATCAACGAACAACTTGTACTCTCGTCATCATTTGTCGGGCTCTCTATCGATCTTCCGGCACCTCTTGCCAAATCTGTAGAGCCCGCTCCGTTTATGTTATCTATCAGATATCCAGAAGATGATAAACGTGTAATAAATGTACACTATGCAAATATCCTCAATGGCTTAATTCATGCCAGTAACACTAATGGTCAAAAATCTGTCATAACGTCTCTATCTTTCGGAGACAAAGCAACTATCAGTAATGAAAATGATCCATTTTCGATTAGCGGGAATGTTGATAATCTTGACGCAGGAGAATGGATTAAATTTATCACGGATATTAGAAGTATTGAAACGACAAAAGACAAGGTCAAAAATATCTCTCTGGGTCTGCAGGTTGGTTCACTGGAACTCGGACGCCAAAGTTTCGCAGACGTAGACCTGAAAATAGGGAATTATGATGCAGGTTACCATTTCAATTTAACTGCGGAAGACATCAGTGGTGATATCTATCTTAATCTCTTACATGATAGTAATAGCCTTAAAATAAACCTGCAGACATTGAATCTTGCTAAAAACACTGCCAATGAAGATGATGAATATGAAATTAATCCGGGTTCAATACCTCCGCTTGACATAGAAATCTCGGAATTAAGCTATAACGACATCAATTTTGGTCGCCTGGTTCTTACAAGTTCAAAAATAAGCAATGGTCTAACAGTTGATAAAATAAACACTATCAAAACAGACATGGAAATAAATGGGTCGGGCACCTGGAATCTTATCAATAACGAGCATCATTCAAATTTTGACCTGACACTCAATGCTGCATCAATGAAGACCATGTTGGAAACATTTGATTATGATGTTTCACCAATTAAAGATGGTGAAACAAATCTATCGCTCGATGCCCAATGGCCAGGGACACCCATGGATTTCTCGCTCAACAACCTCAACGGCACTTTACTCATGGATATAGGTAAAGGTCGATTTATAGATAT
>CAZOJZ010000498.1:0-7604 GCA_964580205.1 uncultured Roseivirgaceae bacterium | reverse complement strand
AACAAAATGCTTTGATGTTGTATCCAAGTTCTGCCAAGGTTGATGCTGCAGAGGCGCCTGCCAGTCCGGTACCCACTACGATTATATCGAATTTCCTTTTATTGGCAGGATTAACCAGTTTGATATCAAATATATGGTTGGACCACTTGTCTTCTAAAGGACCGCCGGGAGTTTTTGAATCGAGTATCATGGACATCTAGATATTAACCTAAACTTTTAATAAACATTACCACAGGAATTAAAGCAAAAAGCGTGGGTACTATAATTGAAAACCAAAGTCCCATCCATTCAATTAAGGGAGTGTATTTGGTATGAGTTAGTCCCAATGTTTGAAATGCGCTTTTGAAACCATGGCTCAGGTGGAACGCCAGGCCAACCATGGCTATTACGTATAAGAGCACATACCACCATTGCGTGAAGGCCTCGGCCACTATACTGTAAAGGTCCTTAAATTCACCGGATCCGTCATAATTGACCACTGGAATATTGCCGAATCTCATTTCATACCAAAAGGAACGAAAATGAACGAGCAGGAAGATTAATACAATAGTTCCCAAAATCCCCATATACCGTGAAGACCAAAGGCTGTTAGCTGATGTTTTATTTACCGCATATTGCACCGGCCGGGCTGCGCGATTTATTCGGGTAATGATAATTGAATAAACTATGTGAATTATAATGCTGGTATAAGTGATTATACTAAGTACCTGTATGACAGGAGTACTGGTCATAAACCGGGCATACTCGTTGAATGCCCGTCCTCCATCATCCAGAAAAAGCAGTAAATTTCCCAGCACATGACCGATCAGGAACATGACCAAAAATAAACCGGTAACGGCCATTATCAGTTTTCTTCCTAAGCTGCTTTTTAAAGCTTCAGTTAACCAACTCATATGGATTGTTTAGATAAAAGCGAAGTGACCCAATTTACGTACGGTTAACTAAATTGCAAAAGTATGCGTCCTATTTTAAAAGGATATTAAAGTTGACTCAGGTACATGCTTAAATGAAATTCTTAAAAGATAGCAGATTATTCAGTATTTTTAGTTCCTTCAAATTTTAGATTTATGAGTAATCGGTATACTGGAGAACTATTTTTGGTAATTTGCCATTATTATAAAAATCCTGGCGTTTGATGAAGATTATTTCCAAAGTTATTTTTCTGTTAACTTTAACGGTACTGGCTACTTGGGAATGCTCCTACGCTACCCATATAAGGGCTGCTGAAATTACCTCCCGCAGAATTTCTAATGTTTCCTTAACCTACCAGTTCACATTAATGGGTTTCACGGACGTCGGATCACCGGTAAGATTCGGCGATGGCATTATTAGCTTCGGAGATGGCCGGGAGGTGCAGATTGATCTGGAGGCGGATTCTTTTGTGGAAGGTATATTCCACGGTAAGAAAAATGAGATTGAGCAATATATTATTACTATTACCCATACCTACAATTCACCAGGCGTCTATGTGATCAGCTATCGTGAACCGAACCGCAATGACGAAATTGTCAATATAAACAAAGGGAATTCTGTTCAGACACCATTCTATATTGAATCACAAATACTGATTGACCCATTTATAGGCTTAAACAACTCCCCGATATTATTGGTGCCGCCAATCGACCGGGCTGGAGTAGGTGTCAAATTCATTCATAACCCTGGTGCCTTTGATGCCGATGGAGACAGTTTGGCCTATCGATTTGTAATACCCCTCCAGGATAAAGGACAGGTTGTACCTAATTATGATGACCTGAATGACCCTTTTTTCTACACAGATCCCTTTGACTGGAACTTTGGGAATGAAGGAATGACCGGACCGGCGGAATTGTTTCTGGATCCCGTTACCGGTGACCTGATATGGGATGCACCAGGAAACCTGCTGCAAAATTCTTTGGGTGATTTCTCGGAGTACAATGTGGCATTTTATATTGAGGAATGGCGTAAGATCAATGGTGTGTTTAGAATGATCGGGTTTGTGACCCGTGATATGCAAATTATTGTTGAAGGGACAGACAATGAAAGACCTGAGGTGGTAATACCGGCTGACACCTGTATTGAAGCAGGAACCACCTTAAATGCCCTGATTCAGGGTAATGACGCAGACAATGATTTTGTGCTAATGGAAAGTTTTGGTGGCGTCTATAATGACATACCTTTGGAGTTTGCCACCTATAGCTCCCCTCCGGGAGTATTCCCTCCGATATTTCAACCTCAGCCAGGTTTATTGGAATTTCAATGGGAAACCAATTGTGACCACGTACGGGAAAGACCTTATCAAATACAGTTTAAAGTTACTGATAGTTCCACGGTGAATGATTTCCATCTGACCTTGGTAGATATAAAAACATGGAATGTTACAGTAGTGGCCCCTGCCCCGGTTTTGACCAACATTGATGTGGGATCCAGTACATCAGTCAGGTTAACCTGGAACGATTACCAGAGCCAGTGCACCAGTAACCCGGATGTAGAGATCCAGGTCTGGCGGAGGATCGGAAGTTTCGATTTTACTCCGGAAGGGTGTATGATAGGTATTCCGGAAGGATCGGGCTATGAACTGGTGGGAACCACCACAGTAGGAGATACGTCCTTTCTGGATGACAATGATGGTAGTGGCCTAAACCCTGGGTCTACTTACTGCTACCGCTTAGTTGCGGTGTTCCCAGCCCCTGCAGGGGGAATTAGTTATGCCTCCAACGAGATTTGTGCTACCATTGTATTGAGTGGTTCGGTGCTGACCAATGTTGATATCACAGAAACAAGCGATACGGATGGCGAAATCTTTGTACGATGGATTCAACCCATTAATGTGGATCCTGGCACATTTCCTCCTCCCTATACTTATGACTTGTCCAGGGCCCTGGGTTTTTCAGGAACTGCCGGCAGGGTAGTGCTAGGTACCGGGCTTACCGATACTACTTTTATTGACACCGGGCTCAACACTATGGACCAGGTATATAATTACCGGGTAAAACTGTTCGATAGCAACGGTGTGCTGGTAGACAGTTCTTCCAGTGCCTCGTCCGTACGTCTGGATGCGGTGTCTTTAAATCAATCCATTCAACTGACCTGGGAGGCGCAGGTACCCTGGTCAATAAGTACACAGAGCTTTCCTACTCATAACATTTATCGCAACAACGTGCTGGATGCCTTTCCGGATTCACTGGTATTGATTACTTCAGTAAATGTGACCACCAGCGGTCAGATGTTCGTGGATGATGGAAGTGTGGTAGGGCCTCCATTGTCTCAAGATCTGGAGTATTGTTACTATGTGGAGACTTTTGGTAGTTATGATAACCCACTTATAACAGAACCACTAATCAATAAGAGCCAGATAATTTGTGCTCAGCCCGGTGATGAAATTCCCCCTTGTACTCCAATACTTTCATTGGAGGTAAGGGACTGTGAGCAATTCCTGGCAGACAAACCCTGTTCTTTCAACGATTTTAGCAATACCATAAGCTGGAGGCGGGATCCCGATGTTTCCTGTGATGATGACATCAGGAGTTTTAATATATACTTCTCAGATTCTGGAATGGAAGGGACTTTCAATATTATCGACAATGTAGCTGACACTTTTTTTATACATGAGAATCTACCCTCGTTTGCCGGATGCTACCAGGTGTCAGCAGTTGACAGGTCAGGAAATGAAAGTGAACTAACAGAGGTGTTGTGTATAGACAATTGTCCAAATTATTACTTGCCCAATGTATTTACACCTGACAACGGTGATAATATTAATGATGTATTTCAAGCCTATTTCGACTTTCAAGGTACCAGCGAGGTGGATTTTTCCAAGTGTCCACGTTTTGTGGCAGCGGTTACCATACATATTGTAAACAGATGGGGTACTGAGGTGTTCAGCTTCAGTTCAAACGATCCCCAGAATGAAGGAAATGTCCTGTTCAGCTGGGATGGAACTGATAAAAATGGGAATCCTTTGCCTGGTGGTATTTACTACTACGTGGCTGACATTACCTATGATGTATTGGATCCCAGCAAGAAAAAAACCCAGATAAAGGGCTGGGTACATTTATTGCGTCAAGCGACCGAGTAAACGGTCATGGGTCCTATCATATTTTTTGACGGCGTTTGTAATTTGTGTAATGGATCTGTGGATTTTATCCTAAAAAGAGACCCCAAAGAAACTTTCCGGTTTGCATCACTACAATCACCGATCGCCAAAGATTTGTTGAAAAGGGAAAGTGTGGATTTGAATAACATGCGGACCATAATCCTACTTAATAACGGCAAGGTCTTTTATCGAAGTAACGCCATTCTGGAAATACTACGTCAACTAACAGCGCCCTGGCCAGTATTTTATGTGTTCAAACTGGTGCCCCGGTTTATCCGGGACGGCCTGTACAATCTGATATCAAAACACAGATATAGCTGGTTTGGTAAGCGGGACACTTGCCGGATTCCCAGTGCCGGGGAGAGGGCGCGATTTTTAGAAGAAGAAAGTGGGTTTTCCATAGTTTAGACAAGATCACCTGTTTCGTTTGACTTAATCCTACATTTCCATTAGCTTCGCGCCAAACAATTTATTAATCCAATGAAAGCCTACATTTTTCCTGGCCAGGGTTCCCAATACCCAGGTATGGGGCAAGATCTTTCCAACCGTGAACAAGCAAAGCATCTTTTTAATAAAGCCAATCAACTACTGGGGTTTTCACTAACAGAAATAATGTTTCATGGTTCAAAGGAGGAATTGACCAAAACCAATGTTACCCAGCCGGCTATTTTTTTACATTCAACCGTATTGGCACTGACCAGTCCCAATTTCAAACCAGACATGGTAGCGGGTCATAGTTTGGGTGAGTTTTCGGCACTGGTGGCCAATGGTACACTGAATTTTGAAGATGGGCTTTTTTTGGTAGCCCAGCGGGCGGCGGCTATGCAGAAAGCTTGCGAGTTACAACCCGGTACCATGGCAGCGGTCTTGGGTCTTGAAGGCTCCATTGTTGAAGAGATATGTCATGCAATTGACGATATTGTAGTGCCCGCAAACTACAACTGTCCAGGGCAATTGGTGATCTCCGGTACGTTTTCAGGAGTGGAAGCGGCTTGCCAGAAGTTAACTGACGCCGGTGCCAAACGAGCGATAATATTGCCGGTGGGGGGGGCTTTTCATTCGCCATTGATGGAACCTGCCAGAGAGGAATTGGAAAAGGCCATCAATGAGGTTGATTTTAAAACCCCGGATTGCCCTATTATTCAAAATGTTGATGCCCGGTCTCACGTTGATACAACAAAAATTAAAGAGAATCTGGTAGCTCAGCTTACCGCTCCCGTGCGATGGACACATTGTGTTCGGCAGATGGTTGATTTAGGTGGTGCGGATTTTATTGAAACCGGTCCCGGAAAAGTGCTGCAAGGTCTGGTTAGAAAAATCAACTCTGAGGTCAGTGTGGGAGCAGCAGAGCAATAGAATAATAGAACAGCAGAACAATAGAGTAATAGAACTATGGAACAATTGAACGCCCGAACGCCGAACATCTTCAGTCCTTCAATCCCTCAATCCTTCAACTGTCACCGAGAGTGTATCTGTGCATCTATCCAACAATTGTAGATTAGTTAGTCCCAAAACGGGATGTACGAATTCAGGGGCGATTTCTACCAATGGTTTCAAAACAAATCTGCGCTCAATAATCCTTGGATGGGGTATGCTTAGATCTGGATGGTTGAAAACCATATCACCATAATACAATAAATCAATATCGATGGTTCTGTTTCGGTAACCTTCTTGCCTGTTCCTCCCCAACATGATTTCGATTTTCAAGATCTTGTCCAATATCTCCAGGGGTTTCAGCACAGTGTCTATTACCAGCACTTGATTCAAAAAGGTGGGAGCATCTGACATCCCCCAAGCTTCGGTACGGTACCGGGACGATTCTTGCGAAATCGGTGCTAACTGCTGAGATATCAGCTTGCTGGCTTTATCTAAATGACTGGACCGGTCTCCCATATTTGATCCCAGTAGTAGATATATCCCTGTCATCCAATAAAATGGCCAAAAATATAAATTCTCTTTAACTTCTAAGGTCAATCTAGTAACATTATACGTTTTTAAATTAATCCACAGTAAATGTTTTTAAAGAATGTATTGGCTGCCCTGGTGGCCTTGATTATATTTTCCCTTGCAATACTAGTGTTTTTAATAGCTGGAATTGGGGTGGTCTCATCAGTGAGTGATCGGCCTGTCGATATTGCTGATAATAGCATACTTCATCTTAAAATAGATCGACCAATCCTCGAAAGGAGTGTGGAAAACCCGTTCGGTGAGGTATTTATGATTGGAGGCCGAAATGCTGGTATTGGATTGAAGGAGCTAATACAAGCCATCAAACGTGCTGCCCAAGACGATAGGATTCAAGGAATATTTCTAGAGCCAAAATATTTATACTCCGGATTAGCCAAGTTGTACGAACTCCGACAGGAATTAGAAGCATTCAAAGAAACAGGAAAGTTCGTGATTGCTTATGGTGAGTATTACACTGAGTCTGAGTACTACCTTGCTTCTGTGGCAGATGAGGTTTACCTACCAGAGGAGGGAATGTTGGAATTTAATGGATTTCGTGCTGAGTACAATTTCCTCAAGGGTACAATGGACAAACTGGGTATTGAGACTCAGGTGTTTAGAGTTGGAGCTTATAAAAGTTCTGTAGAGCCATTTACACGCACGGAAATGAGTGAAGAATCCCGGGAGCAAACAGTTTCTTTGTTGAGGTCATTCTATTCGACCTACCTTGATGATATCGTTAGGAGTAGAAATCTTGGAAAGAGTGAGTTGAGAATAGTAGCTGATAGCATGTTGGCCACTAGCGCTAAAAGCGCCTTGAAACATCGTCTGATCACCGACACTAAATATTTTGACCAGGTAATTGCAGAGTTAAAGTTCCGGACTGATATTGATTCAACTGAAGACCTGAAATCTGTCCGACTGGATCCATACCTAAGCTCAACTTCCAGTTTATATAAAGGTTCAGAAAAAATTGCAGTGGTATTTGCAGATGGGGAGATTATAAACGGGAAAGGAAACCGGGAAAGCATTGGTTCAGAATCATTTTCCAAGCAGCTGCGAAAACTCCGGGAGGATGATCGTGTTAAGGCGGTGGTTCTTAGGATCAATTCTCCTGGCGGCAGCAGTTTGGCCTCCGATGTAATTTGGCGGGAAGTAATGAAGACCAGTGAAGTAAAACCTATAATAGCTTCAATGTCTGACCTTGCAGCATCCGGTGGGTATTACATAGCTATGGCCTGTGACTCAATCGTGGCCCAGCCGTTAACCATCACTGGTTCCATAGGGATATATTCCATGCACTTCAATGCCCAGGAGTTGTTAGAGGACAAATTGGGCATCACCACAGATGTTGTAAAGACGGGTCCACTATCTGATATTTTCACAATTTCAAGACCTTTTACTGAATACGAAATGAGCATATTTCAAAAAAGTGTTAATGAAGGCTATCAAACATTCATTACCAAAGCAGCTAACGGTCGTGATATGGAAGTAAGTGAAATTAACGCAGCTGCAGGTGGGCGAATTTGGTCCGGCCTTCAGGCCCGGGAAAACGGGCTGGTTGATGCTATTGGTGGTTTGGACG
>CAZOJZ010000497.1:0-6676 GCA_964580205.1 uncultured Roseivirgaceae bacterium | reverse complement strand
TGAGACATACAAACTGTTAAAGGCCCAGAGCAATCCCTGAGCACTGCCTATTTTCACCGGGATGGTTTCTACTTTTATTTGTTGACTGCTGGTTGGCGGGGTGATTCTATAAAGGCTGCCGTACTGGTCCGAGGCAATCAGTCTTCCCTGATCATCATTGGTCAGGGAAACCCAAGATCCCTGATTGTGGTCGGAGGGGCTATAGATCATGGTCGCTTCAAAACCTGGAGGTAAAGTCAACTCAACACCGGATGTTGTTTCAGGCGCCTGCTGACAAGAGAAAATAATAATGCTGATAAATGCAAAAATCAATAAACGAATCTTCATCTGTAAACGAGGGTTTAGTGGCACAAAATAGCAAATAATTTGTGTAAGCGAAATACGCTGGGTAGACAAATACTACGAACAGCTGTGAACATTCTAAATGCGCAGCTTTTCGTAGCTTCCAGCTACGGAACTACCGCTTGGCATGAAACGCAGCTTTCCGTAGCTTAGAGCTGCGGAACCACTAACTTATAGCCAAATATGATAACATGAAACCCCACATAATAATCATTTGTTTTCTGTTAACCCTAAATCTCACTGCCCAAATAGCCTACTTCCCAGAAAGAGGTGAATGGCAGGAGAAATCACCCCGCGAACTCAATATTGATGCACAAAAACTGCAGGAAGCCATAGATTTTGCTGAATCCAATGAATATAAGGGCTCCAAAGACCTTCGCATTGCTATTGTAGAGGGTTTCAAAAGAGAGCCCTACCACCAAATATTAGGTCCCACCAAGAAACGAGCGGGAGTTGCGGGAATGATCATTAAAGATGGCTACCTGGTGGCAAAATGGGGCGATACCAAACGAGTGGACATGACCTTTAGCGTTACCAAAAGCTATTTATCTACCGTGGCGGGCTTAGCTTGGGACCAAGGCCTTATCCGCTCGGTGGAAGATCAAGTACAAGACTATGTTTGGGATGATAAATTTATGGGTGCGCACAATAGTCAAATCACCTGGAGGCATTTGCTGAACCAGAGCTCTGACTGGTACGGACAGCTGTGGGGAGGGTATGACTGGGCCGATCGCCCGCCCACCGAAGGTGATGTGAATGACTGGAGGGCCCGCGATTTACACACTCCCGGCTCACACTTCATGTATAATGACATTCGGGTGAACTTATTGGCATTTTCGCTGCTGCAGGTTTGGCGCAAACCACTACCAATGGTTTTGAAAGAAAAAATTATGGACCCTATTGGAGCCTCCACCACCTGGCGCTGGTACGGATATGAGAACTCCTGGGTAAATGTTGATGGTATCAAAATGCAGTCGGTAAGCGGAGGTGGTCATTCCGGAGGCGGGATCTTTATTAATACCGAGGACCATGCCCGGTTCGGACTGCTTTTCTTAAACAATGGGAAATGGCAAGATCAGCAACTGATCAGTGAAGATTGGATAAAAAAAGCCGTTACACCTTCAAAATCCGAACGTAACTATGGCTTTATGTGGTGGCTGGATCCGGATGATGATTCACGCATAAATATACTTTCGGATGAGGCCTTCTACGCCGCAGGATTCGGAGGGAACTATATCATTGTAGAACCTGAACATAATTTGGTGGTGGTACTGCGTTGGACCGATCCCAGTCAGGTAAATGCCTTTCTGGAAAAGTTGTATGAGGCTTTATAATATTGCTTTGTAGTTGGTAGTAGGTTTGGTGAATTATTTGAATCTCAATCGTTTGCATAAAAACTCTAATTGTAATTTAGAATTAATATAAATTATTCTGTAGTTTTACGACCCTTAATCAGGAATCTAATATTTAGATGAAATTATTGCACAATACTAACACAACACTTAACAATCATGAATTACCAAACATTTTTCAATCAAAAAATAGCCGTTATCACCTTGGGGTTGGCACTTTTAAGCATGGTGGCTTTAGCTCAAAACAACAAAGAGAAAGAAAGAATCGCGAATGCTGAATCCACCAAAGCTGCTTTTATCGAGGAAAACGACAAGATGTCTAGTTTCTTTTCTGGAGCTCATGGCTACGCCATTTACCCTTCTATTGGAAAAGGGGCTATTGGAATAGGCGGCGCCCATGGAAATGGTGTACTTTTCAAAGGGGGGGCCGCTCAGAGTAGTACTTCTATGTCACAGGTAACTATCGGGTTCCAGTGGGGTGGACAGGCCTATATGGAAGTTGTCTTTTTCGAAGATGCGAGGGCCTATGACAATTTTGTTGAGGGCAAATTAAAACTTTCAGCACAAGCTTCTGCGGTGGCTGTTACCGCAGGCGCTTCATTCGATGTCAAATATAACGATGGAGTGGCCATCTTCACCATGGTAAAAGGTGGATTGATGTATGAAGCCTCAGTAGGCGGTCAGAAATTCAGTGTTAAAGATTGGAAGAACTAGGTAGTAGCAGATTATAGAAAGCCGAAAACATTTTTGAGTTCTCCCTGCATACACTAGTAATGAGGGGGAACTTTTTTATGAAAACACAAGATGCCTTCCGTCACCGGCAGATCACAATGCGTGTGGAGAATATGGCTCAGGATCATTAGCAGTATAGTGATATTTAGTGGTTCCATACTAATTAATGAAGTTTCAAGTTTTTCTTTTCGGCATAGCCTTCTGTCTTAGAGTGAATCTGGTATGGGCCCAAAAACCTAAATCCGGCTACGGCTTTAAATCCGATAGCACAGAATCCAATTATGAAAACCTGGATCTTAATGTAATCTTCTCATTTGGTAAAAGTTTATTAAAAACGGTCATCAATATTTAGGACTAGGTCATTGATAATTCATAACTATTTACTGCCTGGTTTATATCTTGACTCCGCTCTCGCTTCCACATCCTCTCTATAATAGGCCACATCCTTAAATTCAACATCGGCATACCGCTGGGCTTGATCGTCAAAGTGCGGCGAATCCGGATTACTACTTTGTCCTCCGGCGAGTAAACTTTTTGCTTTGACCCTGTCCCCAAATTCAACCACAGCCACAAAGCTATTCCCCCTGGTACCATAGAACTTTTTGTTGTTATTTCGACCCCCGAAAGCAGCCAATGCACCCCAGTTGCCTGAGGCCAAACCAATCGGGATACTGGGTTTATCATCCGTAAACCCTGAATTTATGTCTCCACTCAATCTTTGAAACCTGTTTATTTCACCCCATCGTACTTTCCAGGTACCATATAACTCTTGCATTCTATCCACCGCTTTCCGGAAAAGATCAAGGCGTTCATTAAATGGAGCATCGGTGCCAAAATAATTTAACCGTTCCATAGCTCTTCGGTTAAAAGCAGCGGGAGACTGCCCCTCTTGATAACACATGGTACCATAGAAATGGGCCAGTGACATGGCTATTGACTCCTTACTAACCCTGAAGTCCCATTTTCGAAGCGCTTCAATGGGGGCTTGTAATTGAGGGTTTGGAGATTGATAAAATGCTTCTATAAGCCCGGGAATGAGAATTTCAAATCCCGGCAAGTAAGGATCATATGCCAGTTTAATCAGCTTATCCAGGGTGAATCCATCGCTTCCAGTTAAAAGCCGAATGGCGTGAATCCCCCGGAAAGTTTCCCGGTCAATAGACATATAACCTGGATAATCTTCTTTTTTTGGGCTGTATTCCAAGGCACTGGTAAAAGGGGTTGAATTGCAGTTTTGGATCCATCCGTTAGGCGGGTTAAACAATGTAATGGATTCGTCAACTGTATGCAAGCCCTGCCAATCGGTGGCGGGATCACTCCCATCCACTGGTTTTGAATAATCAAATTGGGGGTCCCTAATTGGTATGAAGTTTCCGTGATAATAGCCAATATTACCCTGTGCATCCGCATAGACAGTATTGTTGGAAGAATTGGTGCGGATATTCATCATCTCCCTGAACTCACCATGGCTACTCAATTTTGTGCGCTGGTATGACTGGGCCAGGGCCTTTACCGGTTTCCACATTAAGGCGGTGGCGGTCCATCGACCGTCTACCAAATGTGTAATGGGCCCGTGATGTGTATGATAGGTGGGAAAGGTCTTTTCGGTCATGCTACCGTTTCGGTTACGATATTTCAATTTTACTTCAGATACCTCCACCGGACGCAATTGTTCACCATATATATACATGGGTGATCCGCCTTGGTATTGAACATCTTCTACGAATTCGTCAATCACATCGGTATAGGTGGAAGTGTGCATCCAGCCGGTCTTTTCGTTAAATCCCTGATAAATAAAAAACTGTCCCCAGGTCACTGCTCCATAGGCATTAAGCCCTTCCTGGCTTACTACATGTACCTCGCCGCGAAAGTAAAATGAGGTATGCGGGTTTATCAATAACATGGCGTTCCCCGATTCAGTTAAACTTCCTGAAAGGGCAATACCATTGGAACCTCGCGGCTCCTCCAGAATGGCGGTAGGAATTAGGTTGTACGCTTCTACGGGCTCCATTTCCTGCAGGCTCTCATATAATTCCCGGATGCCCTTGACAGATACCCGTTCGATATCTCCTCCAATAGAACCTTCACTGAAATACATGGGCATCCAGGGCTCGAATTTAGTGAGCAGTCGCGGTCGCACCTCCGGATGGGTATGAAGGTAGAAATTGATGCCATCTGCGAAAGCCAGGCATAGTTCCTTCAACCATTTTGGGCTGTGCTCATAGTGTTCGATTGCCTGTGCCCTGGTCATAAATAATCTTGCGCGCAGGTCGCTATATATAGCTGCCACTCCCTCCACTTCGGCCAAACGACCGGTGGCCCATAGGTAGTTTTGCTCAACCCGGGGAAAATCATCTTCACACTGGGCATACATGAGGCCAAATACCGCATCAGCATCGGTCTTACCGTAAATATGAGGTACCCCAAAATTATCCCGAATGATCTCCGTATTGGTAGCATAGGTTTCCCAACGAGCAAACTCCTGATTGATCTCAGGCGACGAACAAGAAAAAATAAAAAGTAGGCCAACAATTGGTGTCCAATTCAGCATGGGGGATATATTTTTGTGATGAAATATAACAAAAACAATAACAATATTACTATCACCCAAGCTTAGCCATTCGACCGGTGATCGTAAGTTCGCCTGGGGGTTTGTTTATTCATTTTTGGTTATCTTAGTAAATGCCCAATAGCCAAATAAATAAACAGGGGTTTATTAAATATTCATTAGCGTTAGTGCTATGGCTTAGCTGCCATGTGATTCTGAGCCAAGCCAAGCCAGGAATATACCTCACTATAAACATGGACTTGGAGCTATGCGACCATAAAATAAAACTGCTAAATGCAGAAACGGTGTATTGCATTTCAGAAGAGCCCATCATTGAACTTGACTCTTTTGAAAAGGTTACGGATATGACTTATGATTCACTTTTTGAAATGCGTAAGTTTCGTATTATTCTAACCCCCAAAGGAGCCAAATATGTAAATACTATGGCAGCAAAACTTCCCGGTCATAAACTTGCGCTGGTAGTAAACGGTATATTGGTAAGCACTATTGACCTGGAGGGGATTTATAGCGCCCGGTCCATAGTCATTTGGGACCAGTTCGACAGTCAGTCTATGGACTGGATTCACAGAAGTTTGGTTAAAAGTGTCACAAAGTCATATAAAAAAAGCTAATTTATACTTTAAACTCACCAAAAACACAAACTCATGAAATCAGTGATCATAACAGGTTCCAACCGCGGGATCGGTCTAGAGACTGCTATTGCATTTGGCAGGGCCGGATATAAGGTTTATGCAACCATGCGCAATACTGAGGGAGCATCTGAATTGGTAAACCGGGCGCAACAGGAGTCATTGCCCATATCAATTCATCAACTGGATGTCAATTCCGATGAATCAGTTAAAAATTGTATCGCATCTATCATCGATGAGAACGGCTCGGTAGATGTTTTAGTAAACAACGCCGGCATCGAGCGCCGCGGTTCGGTGGAAGAATTAGATTTGTCAGAATTCGAAGGTGTTATGAACACTAATTATCTGGGTCCCATACGTTGCGCTAAGGCAGTAATACCTAAAATGCGGGAAGGAAGTAGCGGCTGCATCATCAATGTTACTAGTGTAGCTGGGCGCATTGCTCTTGCACCGTTTGGACCTTATAATGCTTCAAAATTTGCCCTGGAGGCATTGAGTGAAACTATGGCAGTCCATTTAAAACCATTTAACATAAAAGTGGCCATTGTAGAGCCCGGAATAATTGATACGGATATGTCACGAGGCATTCAGGATGGTAGTAGTGAATCACACTATCCAAACCTGCACCGAATAGCAGATATGTTTGCCGCATCACTTAAAAATCCGGTCCCCCCTACGCTGGTAGCGGATAAAATCCTTGAGATTGCTGAAAGTGACAGCAACCAACTGCGGCACCCCGTGGGGCCTGATGCAATACCACTTCTGGAGTGGAGGGCGTCCATGACTGATGAGGAATGGGTGGCTTGGCATTCGGCTGATGATGATACCTGGTACGAAGCTCTGGCACGCGACGTGGGAATGGATGCACGGCAAAAGACATAGCATATTTAGATGCATGAAAAATCGCCAGCGCCCTACGGGTCTGGGCGATTTTGAATCTGTTTTCACGATAATGTTTTACAGAAACAGGCCAATTAAAATGCTGTGATCTTTGACCACCTAACCATTCAAAAGGAGTAATTATGCCTACCCTAGTGATTTTTATACTGACC
>CAZOJZ010000496.1:0-2916 GCA_964580205.1 uncultured Roseivirgaceae bacterium | reverse complement strand
ACGGTCTTATTTGTTGATGAACCAACTTCAGGACTTTCTTCCCGGGACTCAGAAAATATCATGGACCTTTTGAAAGAACTGGCACTCAAAGGGAAAATGGTCTTCGTGGTTATTCATCAACCTTCATCAGATATCTTTAAGATGTTCGATAGCCTGGTGATCCTTGATGTTGGTGGTTACCAGGTATATTATGGAAATCCGGTTGATGCTGCCATTTATTTCAAGAACATTGTAAATATGGTCAATAAAGACCAGGGATCATGTCCCGAATGTGGCAATATTAATTCGGAGCAGATATTCAGCATTATTGAGACCAGGATTGTTAATGAGTATGGGCGGTTCACAGAGAAAAGGAAAACTTCGCCGCAAGAATGGCATGAATATTACAAGGAGAGGGTCACCCTACCACGAATCAATATGGTAAAGGGGCCACTGCGCAGTACTTTACAAATCCCCAACCGGTTGAAGCAGCTGGTAATATTTACTACCAGGGACCTGCTTTCTAAACTGAGTAATAAACAGTACCTGGTAATCAATTTATTTGAAGCTCCTATACTGGCTTTATTCCTGGCTTCATTGGTGAAGTACTATGCTACCGTGGGTGTGAGTAATGCACAATACCAGTTCAGTACTAACGCAAACATTCCGGTATTTTTCTTCATGTCTATAATTGTGGCCTTGTTCATGGGGTTGACGGTAAGTGCAGAAGAAATAATAAAAGATAGAAAAATCCTTAAGCGCGAACGATTTTTACATTTGAGCAAATCGAGTTACTTGTACTCTAAAATATTGATCTTGTTTGGGATAGCAGCCATTCAATCATTATCATTCGTGTTAATTGGGGTGTATATGTTGGAGATCAGCGGGATGACATTTACCTACTGGCTAATCCTTTTTTCTACATCTTGCTTTGCTAATGTGTTAGGATTAAATATATCCTCAGCATTTAACTCAGCAATAACAATATACATTTTAATTCCGATAATATTGATCCCTCAACTAGTCTTGAGTGGTGTAGTGATAAGCTTCGACAAGTTTAACCCAAAGGTGGCCACATTGGATAAAGTTCCATGGATAGGAGAGATTATGACTACACGCTGGGCATTTGAAGCAGCGATGGTGAACCAGTTCAAAGACAATGAATTTGAAAAGAGATTTTATGACCTGGAGAAAAAAAAATACGCTGCAGATTATAAGAAAAACTTCTATGTGACTGAATTGCAAACCAAATTGTCCAAAGTCAATCGCATGCTTCGTGATTCAACCAGCAACAGCAAGGAAATTGATGCCCATTTTGAGTTATTGACGAATGAAATTGGGAAAGAACTGGAAGCAGTTAATAAACAGCGGTCATATAATGTGAAATGGTTAAAGGCTACCAGATTCGATAGTTCCGCGTTTACACAATTTTCAGAATTCTTGTCAACCATGAAGAAATTTTATATAAATCGTTATAATAAAGCACAAAATGAGATAGACAAATTGACAATCTCATTAACCAAAGATGAGCAAAGTGAAGCTTTATTTACTAAAACAAGAAGTAAATATCAAAATGACGCCATTGCTGATATGGTGAAAAATAGAACTGCGGCAAATCGCATTGTAGAAAATCAAAACAGGTTGATACAGATAATCTATCCGATTTACACAGATCCGGAACCACGGCATATTTTTGATTTTCGGACCAGATTCTATTCGCCTATGAAACATTTTGCAGGTTTGATGATAGATACTTTTTGGTTTAATATCATTTTCATCTGGTTAATGTCAGCTATTTTATTCACAACGTTATATTACGATGTGCTGCGCAAAATTGTAGATATCTTTTCACGATTGCCCAAAAAGAATATGATACCGGGGCAACAATAGAATCAAGTCTGGAGAAGATGGCGATGACAACGTCCTTGATAAAATGAGTGCGCTCGCTGCTTGCTCGAAGCACAACTCTTTCTATTTGGTTTTTCAGTTTCTACGAAGAAAGCAAGCGCATTCATTTTTATCTATTGTTAAGTGTATTTCTAGTACAAAGCATTAGTGGAATCCAAATAAATTATATAATCATATTCCTTCTCCAATCGTGTGATAATATAGTTTTTACTACTCTCAGAATAATATACAGCCCCAACATCTATCATTAAAATCGAATCTTCTAAACCAATATATTCGGTTAAGGTTTTCGTATTCATTAAGAATTGATTCGGCAAATCTGATTTCCCAATTTTGTATTCCAGTGATTTTTCAAAATTGAAATCAAGTTCAAAACTAGAAAGCTGTCCGAGCGTATCGTCATGGGCATAAGCTGTAACAGAACCAGATTGAGTAGTTAAACAGAAATTAATATAGTTATTACCTAACGCTTTTTTTAAGTATCCGCCCATTAGACCTGAATGATTCTTAATGTGATAATTGTGAGCCCACACAACCATTTTAGAATCGTTAAATCTCTGCAAGATTAAAGTGACATTTTCACCCATACTTAAGTCACGTATGTTTATATAATCAGTAGTTCCATAATGATAAACATCATTTTCATACATATCTATGGCATGCAAAGCGTTGGTCAAATTATATTGAAGCCAAAATGCCAAACTATCAGAGATAATATTCTCTTCGAGATGATTTTGTACGATTTGATGTGCCTCGGTTATGGACTTTTTTATTTCTTGATATTGATTAGGAGCAGTGTTGTAAAATTTATTGCCAAGTTGGTCAAGTGCTAATGTGTCTAATTCATGAAGATGATAATAGACCTCAGAAGATTTTGACAAATACTTTGAAAGATAGGTAAACGGCTCGTGAATAGATAATTGAACAAATTGCATATCAATACCATAAATGTTAACAGGGTTGTCACTATTTGTATTGTACTCTCTTAACCAAATAAGAAGTTCTCTAAAAGCAGAGTTTTTAAATGTC
>CAZOJZ010000495.1:0-12815 GCA_964580205.1 uncultured Roseivirgaceae bacterium | reverse complement strand
CTTAAATCCACCGAAAAGTAGTCTCCTTTGTTTGTGAACTCTCCGAACGGAAGGTATTCAAGTCGAAATGTATAATCATAACCTCCAATGTTAGCAACAATTACATCTCTTCCTTCCCCGGTTGAAAATGAAAATATTTCTTTTAATACACCCCTGTGCCCTATAGCATTTTTATGCCTAAGTTGGAACCCAATATCTCGATCAATATTGAAATGTGCGTTAAGCACGCTTCTATCTACAAACTGTTGGTTCTGTGATGAAATCACGCGCTCTCTATTCCCTGGCAATTTTGTTTGGCCGATCCAAAGGAACCAGTTGTTACTGAAGTTCCATTTTAAAACAGCATCCATAATGATTCGTGAGGTAAAACCACTTTGATTATTTTGTCCTCCACGAGTATCCCTATTGGAGAAGCCCAATTGAAATTTATATTGTAGTTTGGGAGAAAGAGCAAATCCATCAAATTTGAGTCTGGCCCGACGAACCAAAAAGCGATCGTTCCAATTATCTGTATCAAGATTTAATGCTCCGAGATATAATGTTTGGAACCTCACTCCCATCTTGAGACTAAATGTCGAATCTTCTGCCATAACCCGTAGTCCATCACCAAATGACCTATAGGTGACGTTTTGAGCATTTACACTGAGATGACAGGTAAATACCAGTAGTAACAGACTTCTCACAGCCTTGGGTATTATTAAAATCTCTTTTAAAGAATTGAGCATTTACACTGTTAATTACAATTTCGGTGCAAATAATAGTAGTGAACTCACAATTCCTAGGGTCAAGTGCAATGTTAATATCTAGTTAACATGATTATTCATATCTTTCTATACATTTGTCCGTGTAGATTGGCCAGTGTAACGAGTGTTATTCTAAAATATATTATATGGAATTCGGATTAATTGACTTACTGACATTACTGGGTGCCCTGGGGTTCTTCATTTATGGCATGAAGGTAATGAGTGAAGGAATTCAGAAAATTGCCGGTGAACGTTTGCGACAAATCCTTGCGGCCATGACGCAAAACAGGTTTCTGGGAGTTTTCACAGGGTTTTTGATTACCGGCCTGGTTCAATCCTCCTCAGCAACCACAGTAATGACTGTCAGCTTTGTAAATGCAGGGCTACTGTCTCTAATGCAATCCGCAGGAGTAATGATGGGCGCAAATATTGGCACCACGGTTACCGCCTGGTTTCTAGCCATCCTGGGGTTTAAGGTGAAAATTGCCAGCATCGCCCTTCCTGTAATTGCCTTTGGAATTCCACTTATGTTTTTTAAAAAACAAAAACTTAAGAATTACGGAGAGCTTTTAGTGGGATTTGCGCTACTATTTCTAGGCCTTGATGAACTGAAAAGTGCTGTTCCGGATTTAAAATCAAATCCGGAAGTGTTGAACTTTGTTTCTACATTTACAGACATGGGTTGGTTCACCTCTCGATTGATCTTTATCGGGATTGGTACACTTCTTACTATAATTATTCAATCCTCCAGCGCCGCGATGGCCCTTACATTGGTGATGTGTAACGAAGGTTGGATACCATTTGAAATGGGTGCCGCAATGGTATTAGGTGAAAATATTGGTACTACAATCACCGCAGAATTGGCTTCATTAGTAGGTAATGTGCACGCCAAAAGATCCGCCCGTATTCATTCCATGTTCAACATAATTGGGGTTTCCTGGATGTTCTTTATGCTTCCGTATTACCTTATTGTAATTGAGAAAATCATGTTGGCAAGCGGTATAGGAGACCCCTTTACAAATGCAGAATCAGTGCCTATTGCCCTTTCCTATTTTCACACCGCATTTAATTTGTCCAATGTGCTACTACTAATTGGCTTCGTGCCACTACTAGTAAAGCTGGCTATTAAACTAATCCCTGCCAGAAGCGATGAGGACGAAGAATTTCACCTGGAATATATTGGCACTGAAATTATGCGAACAGCAGACTTGTCTCTGGAAGAGGCCAGAAAGGAAGTAGCGAAGTTCGGCAAGACCACCAGTAAAATGTCCAGGTTTTTACAAAACTTGCTCAAAGAGGAGCGTGAAGACAAACAACTTAAACTTCTGGAACGGATTAAGAGGTATGAGGAGATCACGGACCACATGGAGGAAGAAATCGCTAATTACCTTGTCAAAGTAAGTGAAGGGCGTCTTAGTGAAGGAGCCTCAATCCGGATGAGAAGTATTCTAAGTATCAGTAATGATCTGGAAAGTGCGGCAGATCGGTTTTATCAGATATCCGAGCATTTAGCTCGTAAGGCTCGAAAAGGGATCGTATTTACTCATGAACAAAATGAACAACTTCAAAATATCTTCAACATGGTAGATGAAGCGTTGAATATTATGCTTGAAAACCTCAATAATGAATATCAGAAAGTACTTATTGACAAGGCTTTCGAGAAGGAAATGGAAATCAACAAATTCCGCAATAAAATGAGGAAAGCGCATTTGAAAAGTATTGAGAGAAAAGAATATTCTTTGAAAAGTGGAATTACCTACAACGAAATATTTTTGCTGCTGGAACGTGCTGCTAATCACATTCTGAACGTGACCAGGGCCATAACGGGAGAAGTAAGCAAAGATGATGAAGACGAATCGATGCCCCAGGCCGCTATGGACAGATAACCGGTCAATCACTATTCTTTTCAGGTAAAAATCCAAAAAAACTCCTGCAATAAGAACTAAGGCTTTATGTCCACGAAATTTTTTTGTTTCGGATACATTAATAAGTATATTAATCGGTTACCACTTAAACCTGTCTTCCGTTGGAATTGCCTGCCCTGGCCGTAATCGCCTTAATCATCATAATGATATTCTGTTTTATTACAGAAGTGATCCCTGTTGACACTACCGCATTATTGGTAATGACGGTATTGATTGCTACAGGCCTGGTTACCCCCCTGGAAGGAATTTCAGGTTTTGCTAATGAAGCCACCATTACGATTTTAGCTCTTTTTATTATTGGGGCCGGCCTTGACAACTCCGGAGCAATAAACTACCTGGGCAAAAAACTACAACGGTTTTTTCTAAATGATGAATGGCTGGTAATCGCCATGGTCATGCTGCTGGTGGGATTCCTGTCAGCTTTCATGAATAACACTGCAATCGTGGTAGTATTTATGCCCATACTTCTACGAATTTCACGAGTAACGAACTTAAGCTCAAATCGTCTACTAATGACGCTTTCTTTTGCAGCCATGATGGGTGGGGCCACCACAGTTATAGGTACTTCTACCAATTTACTGGTAAGTAGTTTGGCTGTTCAAAGCGGTATTGAACAATTTAAGATCTTTGAATTCACTGGCTTAGGCGTGTTGCTTTTTCTGGGATTTTTCATTTTCATGCTAACCATTGGACGCTTTTTAATCCCCATAAGAAAACCCTCCACCTTATCCAGTGAGTACCAACTGAAGGACTTTGTGACTGAGTTTGTGGTGCCTGTGGACTCTCCTTTAGTAGGGAACACGTTGAGAAGTCTACCTTTTTTTAACGATCCTGATGTAACAGTAATCGAGGTAATAAGAAAGGGGAAAACCCTATGGTTACCTCGAGGTAATGAAAGAATGCAGTCAAACGATACCATACTTATCAAAGGAGGTGTAGATGACATCGTCAATATTAAGTCCCAGAAAGGACTCACGTTTCCAAAAGATTTTAGTCAGATCGACCGTGATCTGGAAAGTGGCGAACTAGTACTGGCCGAAGTAATGGTACTGCCAAATTCTAAGATTGTTGGACGTAAAATGAAGCGGATCGCTTTCAATGAGATCTATAACGCGGTACCTCTGGCAGTAAAGAAAAAAGGAGGAATATACTCGGGCAAACAGGCCAATTACAGACCCGAGATAGGCGACACCATACTTTTAGAAACACAAAAAAACAACTTGGGCTTTCTTAATAGTCATCAAGACCTTGGAGTGTTAGATGAGCATACACGGCAAATATTTGACCACCGGAAGATAATTTTTTCCTTTCTGGTAGTAGCATTGGTGGTGTTATTGGCTGCATTGGAGGTGGTACCCATACTAACCAGTAGTTTGATAGGCTGCATGCTCATGTTACTTTCCAAAACTGTTAGTTTGCAAAAAGCTTATCAGTTCGTCGAATGGAAGATAATCTTTCTATTAGCAGGACTTCTGCCCCTGGGAATTGCCATTCATAATACTGGTCTGGATCATGTTGTTGGGGACGCAATTTACAATCTCACTCAGGGCTGGCCCGTTCAGCTGACTATTTCGATGCTATTTCTAATAACAGTATTGTTGACTAGTGTAATCTCTAATCAGGCAACCGCCATTCTACTGGTACCAGTAGCGATTTCGTTGGCCTCGGACATGGGTATGGAGCCCAAACCATTTCTGCTAACCGTCCTTTTTGCTGCCAGCACCTCTTTTATTACTCCAATTGGGTATCAAACAAACTTGCTGATCTATGGCGCAGGCAACTTTAAATTCATGGATTTTGTTAAAGTGGGAGGTATATTAACCCTGCTTATTTGGTTGCTGGCATCGTTTCTAATACCCTTATTTTATTTCTAGTGGCTCAAGCTTGAAGTTCATTTACCGCCAGCCAGGCCATCAACCCCGATCCAACCTCCAACGCATCCTCATCAATATCAAATGTGGTGGTGTGCACCGGAGAACTTATTCCCTTTGCTTCGTTTCTAACACCCAGCCGATAAAAACAGGCATCCACTTTTTGAGAATAAAATGCAAAGTCCTCCGCAGCCATCCAAATGTCTATGTCCAGGACATTCTCCTTTCCAAGATACGCTTCTGCTTGCATCTTAGTGCGGTTGGTTAGCTCCGGATGATTTTCCAAATATGGATAACCATGTAAGATATTGACTTCGCAGCTACCGCCCATAGCCTCTGCGGTACCGTTGGCAATCCTCAGGATCAGTTGTTTGGCATGGGCCCTCCACTTTTCGTCCATGGTACGGAAGGTACCCTCCAATTTTACCGTATTTGGAATTATATTAGTAGCGCCTTCAGCTATTATTCTTCCAAAGGACAATACCGATGGCATTTTTGGGTCTGCATTCCGACTGACCACCTGTTGTAAGGCCACTACAATATGACTGGCGATTAAAACGGGGTCAATATTCAGATTGGGCATAGCTCCATGACCTCCTTTACCCTTTACCGTAATGTATATTTCATCTGAACTAGCCATGTACACACCTTGTCTAAATCCAACCTTGCCGGAATCTATCAATGGCATTACATGTTGTCCAAGAATTTGATGAACTTCTGGATTCTGTAAAACCCCTTCCTTTATCATCAAGGATGCACCTCCCGGGATCTTCTCTTCCCCTGGTTGGAATATCAGCTTTACAGTTCCTTCAAATGAATCTTTTACTTTCTGTAGAATATTTGCCGTGCCCAAGAGACTTGATGTATGGACGTCATGCCCGCAAGCATGCATCACTCCGGGATTAGTAGATTTGTAAGGCACCTCATTAGACTCCTCAATAGGTAAGGCATCCATGTCTGCCCGCAATGCTAAGGTCCTTTTCCCTGGGTTTTGCCCATGGACATAGGCCACTACCCCAGTATCTGCCATTTTTATCGGTTCCAAACCGAAGGACCGTAGTTTTTCAGTTACAAAGGATGCCGTTTGTACTTCCTGGAATGACAACTCGGGGTTTGCATGAAGGTGTCTACGAAACTTAACCAGTTCACCAGCCTGTCCAGCCGCGTGCTCCTTAATGGTTTCTTTTAAAGCAGTCACTTCAACCTGATTTTAGAGGGTATCACGATAGCATCAGGAAACTCCTTCAATAATTCCGCATAAACGTTTTGGGCCTCTAATCGATCACCAAATGCTCCTACTCGCACTGTATATATGGGTTGTTCGTATTTCGTTTGCGGTCTGGATTGGGGTAAGATTTTATATACTTGTGTCTTAGCATGTGAAGCTTGTTCACGACTAGTTCCTGAATACACTTGAATGGTAAAACCTGGTGCGGTCCTGGAAGTACTATTATAACTAGTAATCTCTGCTAACTTACTATCAATTTCAGCGGTTTGGTCATGGCTGGGAGTCACATCCTCTATCTTTTCCTCAATGAGGTCTTCTTCCACAATATCAATCTCCTTACGAAGTCTTTGGGACGAAAGGTCCTCATTGTAACTAGTGGTAGAGCTAGAGGGGGATAACAATGAGCACCCCGCTATACCTATAAAACCAAAAAACCAATAGTATCTCAATAAATTCATTTCGTGCTTCAATCCTCCAACAGAACGCATTTGTTGTTTTTTATATCGTCTTCCACGGTTTTAAACTTAACGTCCGTTTTTACGTTGCCGTCCACGTATTGTACGGTTACCCTTTCATTTCGTCCGGCCACCTTGGTAGATTTCATTGGCAAAGTCTTTTCTGCTGGCGGTCTGTTTCTGGTATCCGGACCACGGCGGCTTAATAAAGATTCACTATCAGCTTTTGACTCTTGCAATCTTTGTCTGGTTCTTGGCGCTCTGGCCTCCTGAACTTCATTGGAATCCTGTACAGGTAAGTCGGCGTGCATCAAAAATGTATTTGTGTCCTCATTTACTTTGGCAATAAACCTTTTAAACAGCTCAAAAGCCTCAAATTTGTATATAAGTAACGGATCCTTTTGTTCATATACTGCGTTTTGTACGGATTGCTTTAGGTCATCCATCTCACGCAGATGTTCTTTCCAAGCCTGGTCGATATAGGCCAGGGTTACCATCTTCTCCATGGAAATAATCAATTCCTTACAGTCGGTGTTTAGATTCTGCTCCAGGTTGGTAACCACTCCGATCTGCCTTTTCCTGTCCGTAAAAGGAACCATAATATTGTCAACCGTGGCACCGCGTTCCTTTTGAATGCTTTGAAAGATTGGATAGGCCTTTTCACTAATAGCCTTATTCTTTTTCCGGTAGTGATCATATGCTGCTTCATATAGTTGCTCTGAGAGTATCGGAAAATCAATCTTGAGAAAATCTTCTTTGCTGATCTGATAATCAAGGGCCAGTATCCCCAGGACATTTAACTTGAAGCCGTCATAGTCCTCCGCATCCTTGGTGTTCAGCACTACGTCCTCACAGGTGTCATAAATCATATTCATGATATCGAGCTGTAAACGGTCTCCAAAAAGTGCATTTCTTCTTCTTCTGTAGATCACTTCACGTTGTGAATTCATAACATCATCATACTCCAGCAACCGCTTTCTAATGGCGAAATTATTTTCCTCCACCTTCTTCTGGGCACGTTCAATGGATTTGGTGATCATGCTATGCTGGATTACCTCACCTTCTTCTAAACCCATGCGGTCCATAAGCTTGGCGATCCTGTCAGAACCGAACAAACGCATTAGATTATCCTCCAACGAGACAAAGAACTGTGAACTTCCAGGGTCCCCCTGCCTTCCGGACCTTCCTCTTAACTGACGATCAACCCGGCGGCTTTCGTGGCGCTCTGTCCCTATGATCGCCAGACCGCCAGCCGCTCTGGATTCCTTAGTCAACTTTATATCAGTACCTCGCCCAGCCATGTTAGTAGCGATTGTAACATTACCTGAATGACCGGCACTAGCTACTACTTCGGCTTCCCGTTGGTGTTGTTTGGCATTAAGTACCTGGTGTTCAATATTACGCATGCTGAGCATTCTGCTAAGCAACTCAGATATTTCAACGGAAGTAGTACCTACCAGCACCGGCCTTCCTTCACGGGTAAGCTCATCAATCTCCGCGGCTACTGCATTGTACTTCTCGCGTACAGTTTTGTATACTTTATCATGGCGGTCGTCCCTTATTACAGGTTCGTTGGTAGGTATCGCTACCACATCGAGCTTATAGATCTCCCAAAACTCTCCAGCTTCGGTTTCAGCAGTACCGGTCATGCCGGCCAACTTATGATACATCCGGAAATAATTCTGCAGCGTAATGGTCGCATAGGTTTGCGTGGCATCCTCAACTTTTACATTTTCCTTAGCTTCAATGGCCTGGTGCAATCCGTCGGAATAACGTCGACCTTCCATTACCCGTCCTGTTTGCTCATCCACGATCTTAATCTTCCCATCTACCAGAATGTATTCCACGTCTTTTTCAAACAGAGTATAGGCTTTGAGTAATTGGTTAGTGGAATGAATCCGCTGCGCTTTCTCGGAATAATCCCTGATAAGTTCATCCTTTTTGACCAAAAGATCCTTTTCTTTAAGGCTATCGTCGTTTTCCAAGGCAGCAATTTCTTCACCAATATCGGGAAGAATAAAGAATTTCGGGTCCTCTCCTTCTCCGGTAATAAGATCAATACCCCGTTCTGTTAACTCAATATTGTTGTTTTTCTCATCAATGGTGAAATAAAGTGGTTCATCGGCTTCAGGCATCATTTTTTGATTATCCTGAAGATAGAAATTTTCTGTTTTTTGCAGAATCTGGCGCATACCTGTCTCGCTCAGGTATTTTATTAACGGTTTGTGTTTTGGTAAACCACGGTATACTCTAAATAAGGCCAATCCTCCATCCTTTTCATCACTGGAAGCTATCAATTTCTTAGCCTCCAGCAGGTACTGTGCCGCCAGCTTTTTCTGTGCTTCGACCAGCTTGGCTATTCGTGGCTTCAAGTCATAAAATTCATGCTCATCTCCCTTAGGGATGGGGCCGGAAATTATCAGCGGAGTCCTGGCGTCATCGATCAGCACCGAGTCCACCTCATCTATCATGGTAAAGTGGTGCTTACGCTGTACCAATTCCTTTGGGTCACGAGCCATATTGTCTCTTAGGTAGTCGAATCCAAACTCGTTGTTGGTCCCGTAGGTTATATGGGCCTGGTATGCTTTTCTTCTTTCATCTGAATTAGGTTGGTGATTGTCGATGCAATCCACGGAAAGTCCATGAAATTGGAAGATTGGCGCCATCCACTCACTATCCCTGGTAGCCAAATAGTTATTTACGGTAACGATGTGGACACCCCTGTCAGCCAGTGCATTTAAGAATGCGGGAAGTGTGGCCACCAGGGTTTTGCCTTCACCCGTGCCCATCTCCGCAATCGTTCCTTGATGTAAGACAATGCCACCAATGAGTTGTACGTCATAATGCAGCATGTCCCATATAATTTCGTTTCCACCGGCAATCCATTTGTTATGCCAAATTGCCTGTGATCCCTGAATCTCAACATTATCAACATTGGAAGCCAGTGCTTTATCTTCAAGGGTGGCAGTTACTGTTAGTTTATGGTTCTCTTTAAATCTTCGTGCGGTTTCCTTTATCACGGCAAAGGCCTGGGGTAGTACCTCCATCAGCACCTCTTCCAAGGCTCCGTTTCGATCTTCCTCCAGGGCATCAATTCCTTTGAATACCTCCTCCTTTTCATGAATATCCATGTCAGGATTATCTGTTACCTTCTGATTCAATGCTTCAATTCTTGCATCAATTTCGGCAAGGGCTGATGTGATAGTTTCTCTTATCTTCGTGGTTTCATCCCGCAAATCATCGTCGCTGATTTTTTCAAAGGTCAGGTAAATCTCATTGATCTGTTCCACATAGGGTAAGACCTTCTTAATATCTTTATCTGATTTGGTTCCAAAGATCCTAGCAAATCCTTTGCTAACTAAATCTAACATGGCAAAAAATGTTAATTCCTTAAATTTAACCGGATTTTTATGTAATTCTGAAAGCAGGATACAAAAACTGTACTACGGTTGGTGCAATATGTTAAAATGGCGAAATTCATCAGAATATTGTATTAATAATCAAGTACACCTTCAAAAACCTTTTCTGCCGGGCCACTCAAGTACACCTCAGTATAACAGCCATCCGAATGCTTGTTAAATGAGACTTGTAGCTTTCCTCCTGCCGTTTTAATGTCCACAGGACTTTCAAAGCCCCTGGTGCCCATCACCAAAGCAACAGCAGTCACACCAGTTCCACATGACATAGTTTCGTCCTCAACCCCTCTTTCATAAGTACGCACCAAAACCTCGCCTGCTTGAGACTCCACAAAATTCACATTAGTACCCTGAGGATGATATCGAACACTATTGCGAATGGTCCTGCCTTCATGTGTCACATCCACCATAGATACTTTCGAAACAATTTTAACATGGTGCGGAGACCCTGTGTTGACAAAATACTCTTCAACGGCTGGTTTCTCAACAGCGGCCGGGGCCTCAACATCTTGCATTTTAATAAATATGTGGTCCCCTTCAAAATGGCCCTCATGAGGGCCATCAACAGCAAGGAAAGTACAATGATCGCCTACCAAGCCCAGGATATTAGCAAATTTCACCGCACATCGGCTCCCGTTTCCACACAAACTCTGTGAACCATCAGGGTTGAAATACAACATTTCAAAATCATACCCATCATGCTCTCTGATCAATATGACTCCGTCAGCCCCTATACCAAACTTTCTATTACACCACACCTTGATCAAATCCAGGCGGGTGTCATCGAATGATTGTTCTCTATCATCAATCATTATGAAGTCATTTCCAGTACCCTGGTATTTGTGAAACTCTAGCTGAGGCATAGCGCAAAGATAAAATACCACCCGGTCATTAGGTGAAATTAGAAGAGTTTTCTAGTCCGTTAGTGAATAGTCGTACACTTGAACCCGGTCCCATAAGTGCTCACAGGATTCAACAAACCGGAGGTGCACTGGGTGGATTTGATATACCTCATGATCATCCATGTTTTCAAAAGTGGTTTGATAGGAAAAGGTAAAGCTGTGATCCACAACTTCCCTGGGGGGTGTTGATGCAGGACTGCCGATGTGACCAGACTTTATGGTCTCAATAGTTAGCAGACTTTCCAACCCCTTCTTCAGTTGATCCCGGGCATCACTGCTCTGAGGGTCTTTCAACCAAAAATAAACCTGATGTATTATCATATGTCATAATTAACAATTGACAATTAGCAAATTCATATGTTCAATTGTTCGAATGTTCTATTGTTCAATTGTTCGAATGTTCCCAAAAAAAGGCCTGTTCTTATCGAACAGGCCTCAGATCTATAATAAATATTCAACCTAGATTTTCTCTTTAATTCTTGCAGCTTTTCCTTGTCTTCCCCTGAGGTAAAATAACCTTGCCCTTCTTACTTTTCCCTTTCTGACCAATTCAATACGGTCAATATTTGGACTTAGAAGGTGGAAAATACGTTCAATTCCGATTCCGTTAGACACTTTCCTTACGGTAAAGGTTTCTCCGTTGGTACTAGGGTTTTTTCGCTGAATCACGGTACCGCGAAACTGCTGTACTCTTTCTTTGTTACCTTCCCGGATCTTAACGTGCACATTTACAGTGTCACCAGCTTTAAAATCAGGATGTTTGCTCCTTGCCTCTGCGTATTCACTCTCCACCAATTTTATCAAGTCACTCATGCCACTAGTTTAAAAAACGGACTGCAAATATAGGAAGATAATTAATAATTAGGAATTATTAATTAGGAATTATTTTTTGACGGCAAATTGTGACTATTTCATCATTCCATGTTCGGTGTTCATTGTTCAGTGTTCTCTTTACCCGGCCTCCGTTCCTGCGTGCGTTTCACCGACTGTTCAAAACGCCACTTCTCTATTTCCTTTTCATGGCCACTCAGTAAAACTGCGGGTACCTCCATGCCTCTGAACCTGGCAGGACGAGTGTAAACCGGAGGGGCCACTAACCCATCCTGAAAAGAATCCGAAAGCGCACTACTTTCATTGGACAGCACTCCTGGCAACAACCGGATTACGGCATCAGAAAGTACCGCAGCAGGCAGCTCACCACCTGACAACACATAATCTCCAATACTTATTTCACGGGTAATAAAACGCTCCCGCAGTCGTTCGTCTATCCCTTTATAGTGACCACAAATAATAATTATGTTTTCTAACAAACTAAGTTCATTTGCGACCGCTTGATGAAAAGGCCTGCCATCAGGGCTCACGTAGATGATTTCTTGATATTCCCTTTCCTTTTTTAAGAATTCCAAACAATTCACTACGGGTTCGATCATCAATACCATGCCGGCTCCTCCCCCAAAAGCATAGTCATCTACCGTTCGATGCTTATTCCCAGAGTAATCCCGAAGATTATGGATCGCCAGCTCTACCAAACCCTTATCCTGTGCCCGCTGAACAATGGAGTGATGCAAAAAGCTATCTAAAAGTGAGGGCAACACGCTAATGATATCAATTCGCATGAGTATCAGAATTTAATCTTCCAAATAAACCTCCAACAAACCGTCTGGTAAGGAGACCTGCACCAATTCATGTTCTCGGTCAATGCCCAGCACGATCTCCCGTGTGTAAGGGATCAGCACTTCATGACCTTGGTAGCCCATGACCAAAAGTACCTGTGGGGTCTGATAATAAACGGAAACAATTGACCCAAGCTTACCAAGTTTACTATCAATAACTTTCCAAGTTACCAATTCGTGGAAATAAAAATCGTCACCATCTAGAGCCGGCAGATGATCCAGTGGCAAATACAGAGCGCTTCCTGTAAGTTTGCGGGCTTGGTCCTTAGAGGAGACTTCCTCAAACTTCACGATTGCCTTATCGCCCTTGATCTTCAACCTTTGAATAAAAAAAGGAACCAATGTTTTTACTCCTTTTTGAAGTAGAAACACAGATTCCAGATCTTTATAATTTTCCGGCTGATCAGTATCCAGTAACACATGTACCTCACCAGAAAGCCCATGGGTACCAGTAACATAGCCCAGTTGAAAGCAAGCATCAATCTTCATGATGCCAATAAAATTTATTTCTTCTTTTCAGAAGCAGTATTTTCATCAGTTGTAGGCTCTTCAGCGGCGGAATCCTCAGTGCTGGGTTCCTCAGCAGCATCTGCGGGCTCATC
>CAZOJZ010000494.1:0-2298 GCA_964580205.1 uncultured Roseivirgaceae bacterium | reverse complement strand
AGAGGCAGCATTTTCCAGGGCAATGCGAGTTACTTTTGTAGGATCGATGATCCCTTCTTTCAGCATATCAACATAGGTTTCGCTTTTCGCGTCAAAGCCATAATTCTTCTTTCCTTCTAGCACCTTATTGATCACCACAGATCCTTCTCCACCTGCGTTTTCAACAATAGTTCGTAAAGGTGATTCGATGGCACGTGCTACGATTTGAATTCCTGTAGCTTCGTCCATAGTCTCGGTAGTTAATTTTTCCAATGTCTTAATCGCACGGACGAATGCTACGCCTCCACCGGCAACAATACCTTCTTCGACGGCAGCGCGGGTTGAATGAAGGGCATCATCTACCCGGTCTTTCTTTTCCTTCATTTCCACTTCGCTGGCGGCACCTACATATAATACGGCAACACCTCCGGCCAATTTAGCCAAGCGTTCCTGTAATTTCTCTTTGTCATAATCACTGGTGGTGGTCTCGATCTGAGATTTTATCTGCCCAACGCGTGCTTTAATGTCGCTAGTTTTACCCGCCCCTTTTACCAAGGTGGTATTGTCCTTGTCGATGATCACGGTTTCGGCGGTACCGAGCATATCCAAAGTCGTGTTTTCAAGTGTGAATCCACGTTCTTCACTAATAACGGTGCCACCTGTAAGAATAGCAATATCTTCGAGCATGGCCTTTCTGCGGTCACCAAATCCGGGTGCTTTAACTGCAGCGATTTTTACTGTACCACGTAATTTATTGACTACTAAAGTTGCGAGGGCTTCACCTTCTACATCTTCAGCAATGATCAATAGTGAATTTCCTTGTTGTACAACAGGTTCCAAAACAGGTAGAAGGTCCTTCATGTTCGAGATCTTTTTATCATACAATAGGATCATTGGTTTTTCCAATTCTGTCTGCATTTTTTCGCTGTCTGTCACAAAATAAGGAGAAAGATATCCACGATCAAATTGCATTCCTTCTACAACATCCATGTAGGTTTCGGTTCCTTTGGCCTCTTCAACCGTGATGACACCTTCTTTACCCACCTTTTCGAAGGCTCGTGCGATCAAATCACCAATTTGAACGTCATTATTTGCTGAAATAGCGGCTACTTGTTGAATCTTTTCAGAAGAATTTCCAACCTTAGTAGACTGCTTTTCCAGATCATTAACTATTGCTATTACTGCGGCATCTATACCTTTTTTAAGATCCATTGGATTGGCGCCTGCTGCCACATTTTTCAAACCTTCTTTTACGATGGCCTGTGCTAAAACGGTTGCCGTAGTCGTACCATCACCTGCCTGATCGTTGGTTTTGGAAGCTACTTCCTTTACCATCTGTGCTCCCATATTTTCAAGAGGATCTTCCAGTTCGATCTCTTTTGCAACTGTAACACCATCTTTCGTTACCTGTGGTGCCCCAAAGGATTTGCTTAGGATCACGTTACGTCCCCTGGGCCCTAAGGTTACTTTAACTGCGTTTGTTAATGCATCCACACCACGCTTGATCGCGTCACGTGCTTCTACGTCGAATTTTATATCTTTTGCCATATTGTTTTGCTTTATGCTCCAAGCGTTATGCTTTAAGCCGGATTATTTTAATTTTTTTATTGACCTGTTATTGGAATTTGGTGTCGATAGTCCCGATAGTTATCGGGATCGGGATTGATTTTTGTAATTTGATAATCGCTAGATTATCGCTAAAATATCCTCCTCACGCATAATGAGGTAATCTTTACCATCCAATTTTAATTCGCTTCCGGAGTATTTTCCGTATAGAACGATATCGCCTTTTTTTACGGTCATATCATAGTCTTTTTTGCCTTTTCCCACGGCGATGACTTTGCCTTGTTGTGGTTTTTCTTTTGCGGAATCGGGAATGTAAAGACCCGATGCAGTTTTGGTTTCGGCGGCTTGCGGCTCGACCAAAACCCTGTCTGAAAGGGGTTGAATTTTTAATGCCATTTTCTTTATATTTTAGAGGTTAATTTGAGTTTATATGGTTCTTCTTTTTAATCTGTTGTATTATTTCCATCAATTAGATCAGATCGAATTCGTTATTAGACTTATTTATTGATTATAAATATTCGACATGGCTCTATTCAGAAATTATGCCAATACCAAATTAGGGTTAATTTGAAATAAAAAATGCCAACTTGTCATAAGTCAGCATCGTATAAGTTCTTAGATGTGTGTAACATTATTCACCTCCGCCGGCGTTATCTTCTGTAGTATCAGATCCCGTATTTACATCGGGAAGTTCTACGTTCGGAATGTCTTCGTTGAATATCTCACCACTTCCTTGTCCTTCAAATAAAGATA
>CAZOJZ010000493.1:0-1791 GCA_964580205.1 uncultured Roseivirgaceae bacterium | reverse complement strand
TCTTCATTGGTATTTCTATATGGTCCGTTATTGTATTTTTACGCCAAGACTTATGTCTCAAATTCTTGGAGATTTAAGAAAATATATTTGCTTCATTTAATTCCCTTTCTGCTATATAATATTGCCTTCATCCCTTTTTATATAAAAAGTGCCTCCGATAAACTATTTTATTATCAAGAAGTTTTAACTGCCGACCCTCCATTATTCGCTATAATTGCATTAATGGCCAAAACTATCTCGATACCTGTTTATATGGTATGGACGCTACTATTATTAAAGAATCATAGTAAAAATATAGAGCAGTATTTCTCCAGTGTTGAAAAAATAGATCTGAAATGGCTAAAATATTTGGTATGGAGTATGGGTATGGTAGCAGTGATAATACTTATATCAGCCATTGTAAAGGTTAACACTAATTTTTCCATGGCATTTCAAAGTGAAACATACATCTTCTCTGCCGCTACCTTGTGGGTCTTCGGTTTGGGTTATTATGGTTTAAAACAAACCCCTGTTTTTACAAATGTTGGTCAAATAAATGAGCTGAACCGGTCTGCTGTAACCCGATATAAAAAAAACAAATTAAAAGAATCTGAAGCAAATTATTATAAGAAACTGCTGCTTCAGTATATGGATGAAAAGCAGCCATTCCTTCGGAGTAAAATAACCCTCAACCAACTGGCCTCTGAAATTAATATTCCCTCCCATCATCTTTCCCAGCTAATTAATGACAGACTTGACCAAAATTTCTTTAATTTCATTAACGAGTATCGCGTAGGGGAACTGAAGAAAAGATTGGAAAACCCTAAATACAAAAACTTAACAATCTTGGGAATAGCCCTTGACTGCGGATTTAACTCGAAAGCTGCCTTTAATCGAATTTTTAAGAAACACACTGGCCTTACTCCTTCAAGCTACCTTAGGAATCAAAAAATCGCTGGAATTAAGCCGGCAATCTAAAAACATCATGGCTAATGCGACGACAAAGCCGGCTACAGCACGGTACCAAAATACCTGTCCTTCCTTTCTTATAATTATCATGGTCAGTTGAAGGGCCACGAATCTAATCTGGATCAGTTCGTAGCTGAGTATCCAGAACTCGTGACTAGAATTCAATCTGGTGAATTCAAACCTTCCGAAGTAACTCGGATAATCGAAATCTACAATGAATGGAAAGAGCAAAAATGATAATGATCCACTAAAGAATTAACTGCGTTGGACATTGCTAGTTCAGTCATACTCATTTCTTAGTATTACGATCCAAGTTGAAAGCTCATTGAGAACGTATCGGTTGACCGCTAGCAAAAGAAGTTAATTAAAGGGCAGGGTTGGGTTAAATGAAGAAGTTCCACATTCGGCCAATAACATATGGTAGATTTCTTTTATTCATTTCGAAGCGCATTAACTGCTGAAAGTCTAATAAGACTTGATCATTAATTTTACCGCATCAAGAATCAATTCCGGTTCCGTATCCTGAATGTAATGTCCACTTTTAGTAGTATAGATAGTCTTTATCTGAGGGGCATCCTTTTTCCAATTTTCAAACAACTCTTTCTTGACTAATCTCTCTTCTTTGGTCACATTTTCATTAACCATTAAGGACGCTATTATCGTTATTGGAAGGTCCATTGCAAATGGTAGTTGCTGCATAACTTGACAATTGTAGTGGTATTCTTTGAATTCATTTTGAACTCCTAGGGGTTGATTTTGATAGAACTCCTGTACCTCGGATTCTGTCTTCTCTTGGTCTGCCTTAGTTTTTAGGGCCATCAGCGTTTCGTATTGATATTCATG
>CAZOJZ010000492.1:0-4751 GCA_964580205.1 uncultured Roseivirgaceae bacterium | reverse complement strand
CCCATCAAATACCGAAGCCCTTAATTGGCCAGCTTCATTATCTGAATTTGAATAGGTGTAAGCTACATCCAAAGAAATGCTGGGAAATCGACTTGCCCGCTCCTCCTTATATTCATAATATGCGATATTGTGATCTTGCATGGCCTTCAGTAGTTCGGGATTTGCGTGGTCTACTTTCCTCTCCAGCTCTTGGTACTGCAGAGTAGAATCTACATTAATTGAGCGAACTACATCCATTGGCGTGTCCACATTTCTACCCATTAGTATATTCAAATCAACCTTGGCATAATCAATTCTCTGTTGTTGCACTATCAGGCCGGTCCGATCGCTGTTGTAATCAACCTGCGCTGCCAGGTAGTCAACTTTTGAGCCCTTACCCACCTGATAGCGGTTTTCGGCGAACTCCAGCCTTCTATTGGAAACCTCCAGATTTTCTTCAAGCACCCTCAGCCTTTCCTGTTCCAGCAATACCTGATAGTATGCGTTGTTTACCTGTGCTACGGTATTCTGTACCACCTGCTGTGTATTTAATTCCCCCCAGCTCTTCATGGATGCTAACTTTTCCATGGTCATGAACATACCCAAACCATCAAAAATTGTCCAATTTAGCCGTGCAGCTGCATTAAGGCGATCAGATTTGGCCCAGTCCTTACTGACGCTAAATATCCCGTCCGGACCCTGAATATCCAGCTGAATGTTTTGCCGGGTGTAGTTCTTGTTAGCATCCAGATCAATCACCGGCAGCATGCCGGCATTACCTGGTTGATGGTTGTTGTCAGTGATTTTCTGATCGTTCTGGGCAATCCTAATAGAAAAATTTTGCTCCAAACTATACCGAATGGCCTCCTCTAAAGTGAGTGCTTGTTGCCCGTGTAACTGCCAGCTGAGCGAAAAAATTAATGCAGATGCTAAAAATCGTATCTTTTTCAAAACCTAGCCAATCTTTTTTCTTTACCAGTGATGAAACTATAAACTGCAGGAATCACATACAATGTCAAAATAGTAGAAAAAATCAAGCCTCCAATTACCGTAAGCCCCATGGAAACCCGACTTTCTGCTCCTGCTCCCAAGGCCAGAGCGATGGGAAGTATACCGAGTATTGTTGATAAGCTGGTCATCAAAATGGGTCGAAATCTCTGGATAGCCGCGGATTGTATGGCCTGGTGTATATCTTCCCCCTGGGCCTTTTTCTGATTGGCAAACTCTACGATCAGGATGCCGTTTTTAGTAACCAACCCAATCAACATAATGATCCCTATCTGACTAAATATGTTAAGCGTCTCGCCGAACAACTTTAGCGTCAACAAGGCGCCGGCCATGGCCAGGGGTACGGTAAACATTATTGTGAATGGATCTCTGAAGCTTTCGAATTGTGCTGATAGCGCCAGATAAATAAGCACCAAGGCAAATATAAAGGCAAAGTAAAGGCTTGCTGTGCTGTCCCGGAATTCATTAGATGAACCTGAAAGCGCCGTTGAAAAATTCGCATCCAAAACTTCGCTGGCTATTTGCTCCATGGCCTCAATTCCATCCCCAACCGTCTTACCACGCACAGGACTAGCTGATACCGTTGCCGATACAAACCGGTTAAAGCGGTATAATTGTGGAGGGCTGCTTTCTTCCCTCAGTTTTACCAGGTTGTCTAACTGGATTAGTTCTCCTTTCTTGCTTCTAAGGTACAACGACTGTAGGTCCAGGGGGTCGTTGCGATTCTCCCTGGCCACCTGGCCTATTACCTGATATTGCTTGCCATTCATTATGAAGTACCCGAATCGCTGACCGCTAAAAGCCAGTTGCAAGGTGCGTGCAATGTCCATTACCGATACCCCAAGAAATCGGGCCTTGTCCCGATCGATCTCAATATTGATCTCAGGTTTATTGAACTTCAAGTCCAGACTGACAAAACTAAAGGTGGGATTGGCATAGGCTTTCTCCATGAATGCTGGCAGAATCTCCTTGAGTTTATCCAGATTGGGGGCCTGAATTACAAATTGTACCGGGAACCCGAACAGCCCTGACTCACCTAATGACTGAGGTTGAATTACAAAAGCCCTGGCTTTGGTCAATTTTTGGATGTGTGGGGTAACTTCACTTACTATTTGCTGGACAGATCTTTCACGTGCTGAGCGATCTTTTAACACCGCAAAAAGAAACCCCGAGTTTACCGAACTACTAGCCCCGAAATTTGGCGAAGTTACCGAGCCAATGAAATCTCTTTCAGGAATCTGATCCATGGTGGTACTGGTTACTTCATCCATGTATTGGTCCATATACTCGAATGTCACACCCTCCGGGGCAGTGGCAATTACCATGAATTGATTCCGGTCTTCCAGTGGCGACAATTCACTGGGCAGCTGCCCATAAACAAGATAAATCAACAAAACGGAACCGGCCATTATTGGGAATGCCAACCATCGGTTTTTCATAAATAAATTCAAGCTCTGCTTATATTTTTCAGTCAGCCAAATGAAAAAAGGCTCGGTCAGAGTATAGAATTTGGGTTGACGAGCACGCTTCTTCAATAAGCGGCTGCTGATCATAGGTGTCAGGGTCAAAGCAACAAAACTGGAAATTATAACCGCGCCAGCGACCACCACGCCAAATTCACGGAAAAGTTTACCCGTCAAGCCCTCAAGAAAGACCAAAGGAAGAAAAACCGCAGCCAGAGCAATGGTGGTGGAAATTACCGCAAAAAATATTTCGTTTGTTCCTTTAATGGCTGCCTCCTTTGGTTGGAGCCCATCTTCAATTTTGCTGTAGATATTTTCTAAAACCACAATGGTGTCATCAACCACTAATCCAATGGCCAATACGATTCCTAACAGGGTCAAAACATTAATGGAGAAATCAGCGATGTACATGATAAAAAATGTACCTATCAACGAAATTGGGATAGTAAGCATGGGAATAATAGTGGTGCGCCAATCCCTTAGAAAAAGAAAAATAATACCCACTACTAATATAAAGGCCAATAATATGGTCTGCTGCACCTCTTTAATTGAAGCTTTTATATACTGGGTACTGTCTAAATTGACTTTTGCAATAACATCCGGCGGCAGGCTATTTTTAATTGGTTCAAACCTTTTATAAAATTCTTTGGCTATCTCGATATGGTTGGAACCCGGCTGTGCTATAAGTATCGGCATTACCATGGGAATTCCATCCCGCTTCAGGATGGTCCGTAGATTTTCAGGCGCCAGTTCTGCATGGCCAATGTCTCGAAATCTAACAATTCCGCTTTGCTCCTCTTTTACTATTAGTTGGTTGAACTCCTCGGGAGTATTCAATCGGCCGCTGGTGCGAACAGTAAGTTCTGTATTTACTCCTTCTACCCTGCCAGAAGGCAGCTCGACATTATTTGCAGACAAGGCATCCAGAATGTCCATTGGAGTCAGCCGGTAGGCAGCAAGTTTCAACGGATCCAACCACAACCTCATGGCATATCTTTTTTGTCCCCAAATACGGACCTGGGCAACTCCAGGTATTGTCTGCAGCCTCTCTTTTATTACATTTTCGGCTATTAAGCTAAGCTCCAGCAGTGAACGGGTATCGCTTTGCAAACTGGTGATAATGATGGGCCAGGAGTCGGCATCGGCCTTACTAACTACCGGAGGGTCGGCATCAGGCGGCAGATTGTATAATGCTCTCGAAACCCGGTCCCTGACATCATTGGCAGCCCGTTCAAGATCCGCGCCAAGATCAAACTCAACGGTCACGGTACTGCGGCCATCGCGGCTAACGGAGGTCAATGTCTTGATTCCATCAATCCCGTTTACCAAGTCTTCTATAGGTTCTGTAATCTGAGATTCAATTATATCAGCATTGGCGCCGGTATAACTGGTCGACACCGTAATAACGGGAGGCTCTACACTAGGATATTCCCGTATGCCCAGATAGTTGAAGCTCACCAGCCCGAAAAGCACAATGACTATAGACATAACTATAGCCAAAACAGGGCGCTGAATGCTAATACTGGACAGACTCATGGTTATTCTATTAGTGTCAGGTCTACATTGGACCCCGGCCGGATCTGAAGAATTCCGGAGGTGATAATTGTATCTTTTGGTTGAAGGCCTGAAACCACCTGTACCTGACTTTCCGTTCTTATCCCAACTTCCACCACTTTGGACTCCACTGTACCGCCGCGGCTGACATAGATCTTATATCCGCCGAGTTCAGGAATTACTGCCTCAGATGGAACCATTAATGCATCTTCCAAGGTATTGAAGATCAATTCCACTTTGGCAAATTGACCAGGCAATAGACTGCGGTCCGGATTGGGACTAAGTGCACGCATTCGCAAGGTGCGGGTTTCGATGTCCACTTGCGGCTCCAAAGCATATATTTTTCCTGATCTCGGCGATTCCATAGCGTCTGTAATAAACCGGATCTCATCACCTACCTTCACTTTTTTACTGTATTTCTCAGGAACCGAAAAATCTATTTTGGCCGGATCGATACTAAAAAGCATTACTATGGACTCATTCGGCGTCAGGTAGCTACCAACACTTATGTATCTCAATCCTACAGTACCGTCGAATGGCGCTCTGATCTTAGTCTTTTGGTATTTAGTTTGGAGGATCTTTATATCTGAAGCTACAGTATTCAACTCGGTCAATGAGATGTCGTATTCCTCCTGGCTTATTGCTTCTTTATCCAGTAAAGATCGCTGTCGGAATTCCCGTTCTTTCATCAATTGCTGGGTGTAACGCATCTTTTCAAGCTGGGCAATTATTTCGTCGTCGTCAAGA
>CAZOJZ010000491.1:0-2525 GCA_964580205.1 uncultured Roseivirgaceae bacterium | reverse complement strand
TTTATATTGCTGATTAGTGCACATCTTGAATCAGGGCATTATTTCAATCCTCATGCCCAACGTATTATGGAAGGAATGATGAGTGGGGCTAAACTTGCAGTAATGGATCCGAGATTATCGAACACCGCAAGCATGGCTAATTATTGGATGCCCTCGTATCCCGGTTCTGAAGCAGCGGTATTACTGGCCATGGTTAAGGTTATGCTGGATGAGGGTCTTTACAATGAAGAATATTTAAAAACCTGGGTCAACTGGGATCAGTACCTGACCAAAGAACATCCGGAGGTTGAATGCAGTTTTGAAAACTTTATTGATACCCTAAAAAAAAGTTTATGCAGAATATACTCCGGAATTTGCTGAAAGAGAGAGCGGAGTTAAAGCTTTAACTATAGTTGAAGTGGCCCGTCTAATCGGCAAGGCAGGGAGTCGGTTTGCTTGCCATAATTGGCGCAGTGCCGGAAGTGGAAATCTTGGGGGATGGGCAGTGGCTAGATGTCTGCATTTTTTAACTGTACTTACCGGAAGTGTTGGAACTGTAGGGGGAACTTCCCCAAGCGGGTGGAATAAATTTAAACCTTCTTTCTTTGATAATCCTCCAGCGCAGAAATTTTGGAATGAACTTCATTTCCCAAATGAGTATCCGTTAGCATTTTTTGAAATGAGTCCTTTGTTGCCGCATTTTCTGAAAGAAGGCCGTGGGCGAATGGAAGTATATTTTACCAGAGTGTTCAATCCTGTATGGACATATCCTGATGGATTCTCCTGGATAGAAGCATTGACAGATGAAGATAAGATTGGCTTGCATGTAGCAATGACCCCAACATGGAATGAAACGGCATATTTTGCCGATTATGTTCTGCCAATGGGTCATGCATCGGAAAGACACGACATAAATAGCTATGAAACTCACAGTGGTATGTGGATAGCATTTCGCCAACCTGTACTGAGGGAGGCAGCCCGAAGGGCAGGAATTGAAACCACTTTCACCTATGAGACAAATCCTGGTGAGGTATGGGAAGAGGATGAATTCTGGATTGAGTTATCCTGGAAAATTGATCCTGACGAAAGCCTGGGAATCAGGAAACATTTCAAGTCGCCTTACCGGGAAGGGGAAAAGATCACCGTTGATGAATATTACAGGTTCATTTTTGAGAATATTCCCGAATTGAAAGAAAAAGCTGAAAATGAAGGGCTTTCTGCTCTGGATTATATGAAAAAGTATGGCGCTTTTGAGGTTGAAAAAACATCATACCAAAAGAACCTGAAAGAACTTTCACCTACAGATGCAGAAGGAAGCAAAGTTGATCCCAAGTCTGATATTGTTTCCAAAAATGGCAAAAATATCGGCGTGAAAGTAGGAGGGAAGACGGTTACTGGTTTTCCGACACCCAGCAGAAAACAAGAGTTCTTTTCGCAAACCATGATAGATTGGAAATGGCCTGAGTACATTATTCCAACCTATATAAACAGCCATGTGCATCATGACAAACTGGACATAGAAAAAGGCGAATTTCCATTGGTCCCGACATTCCGATTGCCGGTACTGATCCATTCAAGATCAACCAACGCAAAATGGCTCACAGAAATTGCCAATAGAAATCCAATTTGGATACACACCTCTGATGCAGCAAGGTTCAATCTTAAAACCGGTGATCTAGTCAGATTAAACACAGAGATTGGCTATTTCGTGGATAAGGTTTGGGTAACAGAAAGCATTAAGCCGGGAGTACTGGCATGTTCACATCATCTTGGCAGATGGCGACGGCCCGAAGATGGAAAAGGAAATAGCTGGGGAACAAATTTAGTTTCCATTAAAAATCTTGAAAAAGGTAAATGGAAGATGAGCACTATCAGGGGGATAAAGCCATTTGATAGCGACGATGCAGATTCTTCAAGGATATTTTGGAGTGATGGTGGAGTACACCAGAACATCACTTTTCCTGTACACCCCGATCCAATCAGCGGAATGCATTGCTGGCACCAGAAAGTCAAGTTAGAAAGAGCTCATGATGATGATAAATACGGAGATATTTTCGTAGACACCGATAAGTCATTTGCAGTATACAAGCAGTGGCTGGCAATGACACGCCCTGCGCCAGGCCCCGATGGTTTGAGAAGGCCCCTGTGGTTTCCTCGTGCACTTAGGCCAGATGATGATACATATTATATTGATAAACAGTAAATTATATATACACTCTTGAACTTATACCTTATACCTCTAATACTTATTAATTGCGTGGAGTATATTTGTGAATGGTAAAAAAGGATCATAGATTCTTTCCTTTTCTAAATTGGCTGCCATCGGTTAACAGAAGTACTCTTAAGGCAGACTTTATTGCCGGTATAACTGGTGCTGTGATAGTACTTCCTCAGGGAGTAGCATTTGCCCTGATTGCAGGATTACCACCAATTTACGGTTTATATACCGCAATGGTTACCCCCATTGTAGCTGCCCTGTTCGGATCCTCCTATCATCTTATATCAGGGCCGACCACAGCCATCTCTATCGTTGTATTTTCCTCTGT
>CAZOJZ010000490.1:0-1746 GCA_964580205.1 uncultured Roseivirgaceae bacterium | reverse complement strand
GTTTCAGAGACCTTGGCAGCTATTTGCCGAAAGACAGCACACTGGTTTTCAATGACACCCGGGTAATTCCGGCCCGTCTGCAATTTTATAAAGATACCGGAGCGGCCATTGAGGTTTTCCTACTGCATCCGGTGCTGCCTGTTTCCGACATCAACCTAGCCATGCAGGCCCGTGGATGTACAACCTGGTCATGCCTGATTGGCAACCTCAAGCGATGGAAAATGGGTCAAATACTGCAATTAGCACTTACGGTTAAGGGAGAAGAAGTAGTACTAACTGCCTCACGGGTTGCCGACAATCAAGTCAAACTTTGCTGGGACCAGCTTGATTTACCCTTTGTTGAATTGATAAAGATTGCCGGCCAGGTCCCCTTGCCACCTTATGTGAAAAGAAAAGTACTGGCGGAGGACCGCAAGCGCTACCAAACGGTATATTCCAGGACCCATGGAGCAGTAGCAGCTCCTACCGCTGGATTGCATTTTACCGAATCCATACTCAAATCTCTTGAATCTCAGGGGGTAACTAAAGAACACCTAACGCTACACGTCGGTTCCGGAACTTTCCAGCCCATAAAAACTGAATCTGTTACCGATCATCCCATGCATGGAGAACAGATCTCGGTAACCATCAAAAGCATCGACCATCTGATTAATGCAAAGAATCTAATAGCAGTCGGGACCACTTCCCTTCGTACTCTTGAAAGCTTATATTGGTATGGGGTAAATTTAATCAACAATCTGGACAATAAATTCCACATCGAAAAACTGGCTCCGTATCAACAATACCATAATTTACCGGATTATATTCAGTCTCTGGAAGCGGTAAAAGCCCATATGGAAACAAACAACCTGGCAACTATAAACGGATATACTGAAATTTTCATTTTCCCTCCTTACCGCATTAAAAGTTGTGTGGGGCTTATTACCAACTTTCACCTTCCCGCTTCAAGTTTGATCCTGTTAGTGGCCGCGTTCATCGGTGAGGACTGGGTTCGGATCTATGATGTGGCGCTAAAAGAAGGCTACCGTTTTTTAAGTTATGGTGATACCTCTTTGTTACTCTCCTCTAATCATAATTAATGTTATGGATAAAGGCTATATTTTCTTAATTTTCATAAATAGAATATGGAGTGGTTTGAAATATTAAAGAATACCCTGTTTACAGGTTTTACCCTGATAAGAGAACTGCTCACGCGCACGCTGTTTACCCTGGGAGAAAAGACCCCAATCACCCTGGAAGGAATCTTCTACTTCCTCATTTCCATATTGCTACTCATCTACCTTACGGACAAGTTCCAAAAGAAAGTAGTACACAAGATCCTGGTGAAGACAAAAATTGATATCGGGGTCAGTGAATCTATAGGGACCATATTTCGATACATGGTAATCACCATAGGACTGATTGTTATAATACAAACCGCAGGTATTGATCTAACTGCTTTGGGGTTCATTGCTGGAGCGCTTGGTGTTGGTATTGGATTCGGCCTTCAGGGGATCACTAATAATTTCATCTCAGGATTGATCATTCTTTTTGAAAGACCTGTCAAAGTGGGTGATCGTATTGACGTCGGTGATATATCCGGAGATGTAGTAAACATTGCTGCCCGGGCTACCACAGTGGTGACAAATGATAATATATCAATAATAATTCCAAATTCTGAGTTTATTAATTCCAGAGTTATCAATTGGAGTTATAACGATCGCAGGATCAGGTTTAATTATACTGTTGGCGTATCCTACGATGAAA
>CAZOJZ010000489.1:0-4027 GCA_964580205.1 uncultured Roseivirgaceae bacterium | reverse complement strand
AGTTTATACATACCTGGCATTTAATACCCCGGAAAACTTCGCAATAATATGTGGAGCCATTTCACTGGAATGGTTTGGCTATGGGTTTGGTTTTGTGGGCATAATCCTGTTCATGATGCAACAAATTGCTCCCGGTAAGTATAAAATGGCCCATTATGCTTTCGCAACTTCAGTAATGAACCTGGGATTCATGCTGCCTTCCATGGTGAGCGGATATGTCAGCGACTATCTGGGTTATAAATATTTTTTCTTATGGGTCCTGGTTGCTACCATACCCTCATTCCTGGCGGCCTGGTTTGTACCTTTCAAGAAAGAAGAACCCGAGTTGGCTAACCCTTGACATGTGCAAGGTCTTTAAAGTAGACTCATTATATAAAACTATAAATATGAAATTAATACGTTCAGCATCATTCCTAGTCTTTACATGTTTTTTAACAAATTATTCGGTGATGGCCCAGTCCGGTCCGCTCATGGGTTTTTCAGAAGAAGGGGTAGTCAATCAATTGTCGATTGAAGCCGATTTCGATCAGCTTCTTAATGCTGAGAATCTCGATGAATGGATGAAGTATATGTCTGCCAGACCCCATCATGTAGGTTCAGAATACGATAAAATAGTGGTGGATTTTATTGAAGCAAAGTTTCAGCAATGGGGATATGAAGTGAATGTGGAAAAATTCAATGTTCTTTTCCCAACACCCAAAGTTAGGCTACTGGAAATGATCGAACCAACTTCATTTACAGCAAGCCTCACTGAACCACCTTTAACAGGGGATGCTTCTTCATCACAAACCGATGAAGCGCTGCCCGGTTATAACTGTTTCTCCATTGATGGCGATGTCACTGCCCAATTAGTCTATGTAAATTATGGTGTGCCTGAAGATTATGAAGAATTGGAAAAACGTGGCATTGATGTAAAAGGTAAAATCGTAATTGCCAGATACATGGGTTCATGGAGAGGTATAAAACCAAAAGTAGCTGCGGAACAAGGTGCTATAGGGTGCATTATTTATTCTGACCCAATAAACGATGGTTATTACCAGGGAGATGTTTATCCGGAAGGACCCTTCAAAAATGAATTTGGTGTACAACGCGGAGCAGTTATGGACTTACCGCTCGCTCCGGGTGATGTGCTTACTCCGGGTTATGGAGCAACTGAAGATGCAGAACGTTTAAAAATTGAGGATGCTCCGTCTTTAACCAAAATACCGGTGTTGCCCATCTCATACCACGATGCTTTACCACTACTCAAGGCTTTAAAAGGTCCGGTTGCTCCCAATGACTGGAGAGGAGCTTTGCCCATTACTTATCATATTGGTCCAGGTCCCGCAAAAGTCCGATTAAAACTAGCATTCAACTGGGATATGAAACCTGCTTATGATGTGATTGCTACTATGAAAGGAAGCACCTATCCTGATGAATGGGTTATTCGTGGAAACCATCATGACGCCTGGGTACATGGAGCTAATGATCCAATAAGTGGATTGGTCACCCTGATGGAAGAAGCAAGGGCAATGGGAGCGTTAGCCAAGAAAGGGATTCACCCAAAACGTACGCTGGTCTATTGTGCCTGGGGTGCGGAAGAACCAGGATTGATCGGATCGACCGAATGGGTAGAAACCCATGCAGAAGAGCTAAAAAAGAAAGCAGTGGCATATATTAATACGGACGGAACATCAAGCGGTTTTTTAAGGGCCGGAGGCTCACATACATTGGAAAAGTTTTTTGATGAAATCACCCATGTGGTAAATGATCCGCAAAAAGGAGTTTCTGTATTTGAAAGAAGAAATGCCAATGAATTGATGAACGGTGAAGATGCATGGGACCATTTTAATTTATATGCTTTAGGCTCCGGTTCAGATTACTCACCTTTTTTCCAACATTTAGGGGTTGCCTCGTTCAATTTAGGTTTTGGCGGAGAAAGCCCCGGCGGGGAGTACCATACTATGTACGATTCGTATGAACATTATAAGCGTTTCAAAGACCCTGAATTCCAGTATGGCATCACCTTGGTGAAAGTTGCCGGGCGAACCAGCCTTCGATTGGCAAACGCGGAGGTATTACCTTTTGAATTTCAGCACTTTGCTAAAATCATTGCAAAATATATAGAAGAAGTAACCAAACTGGCTGAGGATTTACGCAAAGAAACGGAAAAGGAAAACCGACTAATAAATGAAGGAATCTATGAATTGGCATCGAATCCTAACGAAACATACATTATCCCAAAACCAAAGGAGAAAGTACCCTACTTCAACTTTTCACCCTTGCAAAACGTGCTTAAAGAGCTAAACAATCAAGCTTCTGCTTTCGAGAAAGCTGCCGGAATATTTGATAATACTTCCCAAAACACCAAAGAGCTGAATGCATTGCTAAAAGATATGGAACGTTCTCTTACCAGGGACCATGGTTTGCCTCGCCGCTCTTGGTTCAAACATCACGTTTATGCCCCGGGGTTTTATACGGGTTATGGGGTTAAAACCCTGCCTGGAGTAAGAGAAGCCATAGAGCAACGAAATTTTGAAGAAGTCAATGAGCAGATTGAGATTATTGCAGAAGTTCTAATGGATTTCAGTGCCAATATTGAGAAAGCAGTGAGTATTATGGAGTAAAGAAACAAGGAACTTGATAATCTCTCAATATCTTTGAATCGCCCATGGTAACAGATGTTAATAAACGGATTAATGGACAGTTACTGTCAAATTATTTCTTTAATTTTAAATAGCATCAAACAAAAGATATGAAAACCGATAATGTAATTCCCGTGTTCACCTTCTTGATTTTAATTTTTGCCGGTACCCAATTTGGGTGCAGCTCATCCAAAACAGGAAGTGTAAGTAAGTCAGAATCGAATTATGGTTATACCACTATTCTGGATATGCTTCGGAAAGAGTCCCAACTAACCATCTCAGGACCCACGAGTGATCCGGTTATCCGTGTCCGGGGCGGAGGCAGGTCTATTTCAGGCAGTAGCGAACCTCTTTTTGTAGTAGATGGTGCTGAGGCAGGTAAAGGGTATAATAGTGTAAGTTCAATTGACGTAAATATCGTGAAATACATAAAAGTCCTTTCTCCCGCCAGAGCTGGCGTCTATGGTGCCAGAGGAGGAATGGGGGTAGTGGAGATTACCACGAAATAAGTCTATAGGCACTAAACATTCCTTCCAGAAGATTCTATGCAACTACTGGATTTCCGATTAAGGAAAAGGGAGGAAATGAGAACAAAAATAAAGCCCTGTGCAGGGCTTTATTTTTAAGTCAAAATCTCTGCTCACTCTGAGTCGGGTGTGCTGAGCTCTGGTATCAGAGAGTTCAATTGTGTTCCTTTCCAATTTGTGGCTTCGTCTAGGTCTCTAAAAAATTCACCCCAGGAGCCGACTCCATGTATGGCTTCGTATTTAGCCTCGAAACCTATGTCCTGGTCCATGGCAGCCCAACTGTCAAATTGAGTTAAAAGTGCCCATTGTCGTCCATTTCCCCATTCTGTCTGATTAGAGAAAATCTGAATTGCCCGGTCGAATTTCTCCTGACGATACAGTTCGAATATCCGTTCAAATATTTCGCGGGCATCATCTTGCTTTCCGAGTTTTAATTCAAACCAACGAATACGCATCACCGCAGCTTTGAACCCTTCTGGCGCATAGGTCATGCCCTCGACCAACTTCCAAAATCCAAATTCGCCAACTTCAGCATGGGCATCGACATTTTTCGCCCAATCATTTAAATGATCTTCAGTAAGCGGGGTATCAAATGAAGACCAGGTCAACGGTCCCTTTACCCAACTCATTCCGGTAGCATTTGGACCAGAACGAATGTTCCAAACGCTTACAGCTTCAGTTCCCCCAGTATGAAATTTTTCATTATGGGCTTTCAATCCCTCCCTCAGTTGTTTTTGGTGCTTGATATTGGCTGTGGTTGGGGAAGTTTTGCCGGCTACGCCGCCGAAAAATACGGTGTCAGCGTGCTTGGTATCACGGTATCAAAAGAGCAAATCGAATTGGCGCAAGAACGGTATAAAGGTTTAGACATTGAAT
>CAZOJZ010000488.1:0-2285 GCA_964580205.1 uncultured Roseivirgaceae bacterium | reverse complement strand
TCGGGCTACAGATACATGGCATTGATGGTGAACGGCAGTTCACCATGGGATGGAAGAATATCAGGGTAAAACCCATAAAGTAAAGTGGCATCCGAAAACAATCTCTTTTATCATATGATGCTAATACAATGATTCCCAAATTCAAGACTCCATAATAAAACTCCAATGCGAAAACTGCCTTATTTACTGATATCTGCTTTACCCTTATACTTCAGTGCATGCCAGCCTCAGAAGGCCCAAGATGCCATAGTTAACTCAGTAAATCATGTCATAATCGGTTACGTTATGGGTTCTCGAGTCCAGGATTTTGAACAAGTGCAGGGAGATAAGCTGACCCATATCAATTACGCCTTTGCAAACATTCAGGATGGACGTATAGTAGAAGGTAATCCGTCAGACTCTGTTAATTTCTTGTCGTTACAAACGCTCCGAACCAAATACCCTCACTTAAAACTCCTGGTCTCTGTGGGTGGGTGGTCCTGGTCTGATCACTTTTCAGATGCAGCACTGACGCAAGAATCACGAGAAAAATTTGGGCAAAGTGCTCTGGAGTTTATGCTAAAATATAAACTGGATGGGGTTGATCTGGACTGGGAGTATCCGGGTCAACTGGGAGAAGACAACGTGTTCCGACCTGAAGACAGAGAAAATTTCACTTTAATGCTGAATGCGGTCCGTGAAAAATTGGATGCCCAAAGTGACAAGGATGGCCGTTCCGGTTCCAACAGATTCCTGCTTACCATTGCCAGTGGCGCTAACCAAACTTATCTGGACCATACTGAAATGTCAATAGCCCACCATTACCTTGACTACGTTAATATAATGACCTATGATTATTTTACCGGCGGAAGCCCGACCACTGGTCACCATACCAATTTATTTCATTCATCCACCGATGTTCCACACCAAAACGGCGCCCAGGCGGTGCAGGAACATCTGGATGCCGGCATTCCCGCTGGGAAGCTAGTGCTCGGTGCTGCTTTTTACGGAAGAGGCTGGAAAGTAGAAGATCCTGACCAAATGCTTTACGGTGCTCCCAGCGAATTGGGATTCTCCGCTCCCTACCATAAGATCGTCGATCTGATCGAGAATGACGGTTACACCAGGCAATGGGATGCTTCGGCTAAGGCTCCTTATTTATGGCAGCCTGACTCTTCCATAGTGCTAACCTATGATGATCCTGAATCCTTAACACACAAATGCGATTACCTGAAATCCCAGGGGCTGGCCGGTATCATGTTCTGGGAATATAGCCAGGACTTTGAAGGAGAACTTCTGGAAAGCATTTATTCTAACTTGACAAAGTGAAAATACTAACTGCGATAGCTGTATTAGTTGGCCTTAGGTGCTTTTCTTTGATTGGGCAAGACCTCCCTTCCTTTAGAGAATACCTGTGTTTTACTGCTGAGCAAGAATTGAAGATAGACGGACTTTTAGATGAAAAGGACTGGAAGGCGGCTAAATGGAGCGATGAATTTGTGGACATTGAAGGTCTACACATGCCTGTTCCCACCTACAATACCCGTGTAAAAATGCTATGGGATTCCGAATACATCTATATCGGAGCTGAACTGGAGGAACCACACTTGTGGGGCACCTTAAAGCAAAGAGATACCATCATTTTTCATGATAACGATTTTGAGGTTTTTATTGACCCTGACGGTGACACACATCAGTATTATGAAATTGAGGTAAACGTTTTGGGTACTATTTGGGACTTAATGCTAATCAAACCATATAGAGACAAGGGACCTGCTATGTCCGCCTGGGATATACAGGGGATGCAATTAGGTATACAATTGGATGGTACCCTGAATGATCCCTCTGATACGGATAAAAAATGGACCATTGAAATGGCCTTGCCCTGGTCCATACTAAAACAAAATGCACCTGGTAAAAAGCGTCCTTCTTCAGGTGATCAGTGGCGCATAAATTTCTCGAGGGTCCAATGGGATTTGCTGATTAATGATAGTGGCTATCGGAAAAAGAGGGACCCGGTTTCAGGCAAGCCCCTTCCCGAGCACAATTGGGTGTGGTCACCACAGGGGGCCATCAATATGCATATGCCTGAGATGTGGGGGTTCGTGCAGTTTAGTGATCAAAACCCATCAAACGGAACCCAAGAATTCATTAAAAACCCTGATGAGGAAATAAAATGGGCACTACGGCTATTGTATTACCAATTAAGGGATATCCATGAGACCAAAGGAAAGTATAAACTTATAGAAGTCCCTGAAGGAGTCAAACTAGAGCTTACTGATAACCAATACCTCATCACCTGGCCC
>CAZOJZ010000487.1:0-4672 GCA_964580205.1 uncultured Roseivirgaceae bacterium | reverse complement strand
CAATGCGGAAACTGAACAGTTGCTATTCCTCTTCCTGAGCGCTTTCCTCAGAAGCTTTCGGCACCGCTGGTGCCTGTTCTTTGGAAGCTGCCTTCGCCGGTGGCTCAGCCTTCACTTCTTCCTTAGTACTTTCCTCTTTTGCTGGAGCTTCAGCCTTTGGCGCTGCCTCAGTAGCTGCCTTTTTCTGACTCATTTGTTCTTTTAAAACGGAAAATGCCGCCAGATCACCTAGGGTAGATTTTTCAACACCCTGGTTGACTTTCTTTGCTCCTTTGGTATTGTCCTTTCTACGTGGGGACTTTTCAGTTTTAGTATGAATGTTAGTATGCGACAGTAAGATCTTCCGGTCATCCTTAGAAAAATCAACCACCTTAAATTCCAGTGTCTCCCCAACCTCAACCTGTGACTGGTCCTCTTTTACCAGGTGTCTTTTGGTAGCAAACCCTTCCAGCCCGTAGGGAAGTTCCAGTACAGCGCCCTTATCATGTTTACTAAGCACGGTACACTTATGAATTGACCCCGGAGTAAACACAGTTTCAAATGTATCCCAGGGATTCTCCTCTAATTGTTTATGGCCCAAGGCCAGGCGACGATTTTCCACGTCCAACTCCAACACCTGAACTTCCAGTTCCTCGCCAACTTTCACAAATTCCGATGGATGTTTGACCTTTTTAGTCCAGCTTAGGTCTGACACGTGCACCAAACCATCAATACCTTCTTCCAGTTCAATGAACAATCCGAAATTGGTAAGGTTTCTTATTATTCCCTTATGCTTGGTGCCCACTGCATATTTGGTTAACACATCTTTCTTGGTCCAGGGGTCTTCGGATAGTTGTTTGATGCCCAATGACATTTTTCGATCTTCCCGGTCAAGAGTAAGCACTACCGTTTCCAGTTCATCACCAATTTTTATACAGTCCTGAGGATTTCGAAGGTGTTGAGACCAGGACATTTCCGATACGTGGATCAAACCCTCCACTCCGGGCTGGAGCTCCAGGAAGGCCCCATAATCAGCTACATTTACGATCCTTCCCTTCACGTTTGTTCCAATCTCAATAGTTTCCGGCAGGGAATCCCAAGGATGCGGGGTCAATTGTTTCATTCCCAGGGAAATTCGCTTCTTATCATCATCGAATTCCAGTACCACCACATTTACTTTCTTATCCAACTCCAGCACTTCCTCGGGATGGTTTATACGACCCCAACTAATATCTGTAATGTGAAGCAAACCATCCACACCTCCCAGGTCAATAAAGACACCGAAGTTCGTCATGTTCTTGATGATTCCCTCAAGTACCTGGCCTTTTTCAAGGTTATTGAGGATCTCTGCCCGTTGTTTCTCCAGGTCTTTTTCAATTAGTACTTTATGCGATACCACCACGTTGTCATTGGCGTAGTTGATCTTTACTACTTTGACCTCCATGGCCTTGTCCACAAATACATCGAAATCCCGTATCGGTTTAACATCAATTTGAGAACCGGGCAGGAAGGCCTCTACACCATGGATATCAGCTATCAATCCTCCTTTGGTCCGGCGTTTGATGAAACTTTGTATTACCAGGTCCTTTTCATAAGCTTCCTGGATATTCTTCCAGGCTTGTACGATTTTGGCCTTCTTCCTGGACAATACCAACTGTCCATTGGCATTCTCCTGCTCTTCAATATAAACCTCTACATCATCACCGATCTTTAAATCCGGCAGGTCCCTGAATTCTGAGGCTGAAATTAGTCCGTCTGACTTAAAACCAATATTCAGAATAACATCCCGATCGCTAATACCTACTACCTTACCAGTTACAACTTCTTTTTCCTCGATTTCGGTCAAAGTATCTTCGTATAGCTTTTCCATCTGGGCCCGCTCTTCCTCGCTATAACTTTCGCCAAAGCTCTTTGTCTGGACGTTGTCCCAGTTAAATTCTTCATTATCCTCTTCTTGCTGTTCTTGCTTTTGTTGCTCTGGCTGCTGTTCTGACTCTTGCTGTTGCTCAGGTTCTGGCTGTTGCTCCTGAATATTTTGTTCCTGTTTATCTGAAGTATTCTCCATAAATTATGACCCTGTTTACACCGGTTGCCGGGTCTGTCAACCAACAATTGATAAAACAATTCCGCAAACATTAGCCGTTCACGACCCGTTCACTCGAACGGAGTGCAAAATTAGTAATTTATTAGGAATAACCGCTATTTGAAGGTCCATTTATGGCCCAAGACTAGTCGTAGGATTATCCTACGACTAGTGCGGTGCGGCCCAATATTGGTCGTAGGATATCCTACGACCAGTCAATAGTGCGTTTATTGTTAATTCACCGCCTAACCAATGGCAGCGTCAAACAATGCGGCCCCCCACCGGCACGTGTCAATTCCGATGAACTAATAGTAATGATGGTCGACTCAAGTTTTTCCACCTGAATCAATCCAGTGTTCACCCCATTCAAAAGCTCCTCCGAGGATATTATTTGATATCCATGATCCTTAAGGGCCTCCAGGGTTTTCAAGTTTCTTGCATAGGAAACCGCCACTCCATCTTTCAAGGCCACCAGGTTGCAGCCGCTGGCGTATTGCTCTCGCTCCTGATAGGGATATTTGCCATTGCCACAGGGGATCAACCGGACACCAGCCTGCAGTTCGGAAACCAGATCTTGAAGATTCTGGTAGCGCACCATGTTGTCCAAACTTCCGCGGTACTGCTTAATACTTAATTTCCCTCCCATAAAAGGTTCATAGTAAATAAAGTCCGTGCTGGAAATCTGAGTAAACAGCGTGTCAAGGTGAATACAGGTGGGTAACTTGGGTATTTCAATCAAAGTAACTCGCTCTACTACACCCTTTTCAAAAAGTATATTTGCAACCTTTTCAATGGTGTATTCATTAGTGCGTGAACTACTTCCGATAAACAGGTTTTGCTCATTAATAACCATTACATCACCACCTTCAATGGCCAATCTTGAATCAGACAGGGTTTCCAAAAGATTTTTGGAATCTTCACAGAGGTCGATAAATTTGTTTTTTTGGTCTGTCCCTGAAAACAACGGATGATTGTGCACAACAAACCAGGCTAGAATTGATTCGCGCTTCCTGGCTGTTTTCCCCGCGATGCATGTTAGAAAGCTAGCATTAATGGTTACTCCTAGGTCTCTGGTAAATATATGGTTGGGAAGTGGCGGTAATACGGGCTGTGGCAAACCTGGATCCACACCGGATATCAGGACTGCCGCGAGCGACACAGCTGGCAATTTTCGCAGATAGTCCGACTGCTGCCGGGGAACATTCTCGAATTCTATGACCACAGCCAATAGTTCCTCGAAGACGGACCGCTCATTTAAAATATCCTCCAGCAGCGATTGAAATTCGATTACCGCATCTGATCCCAGTACCGCAGTCAAAACAGCCACAAATCTCTTGTGCTGCTCGATCATTTGTGGTAAAAACACGATGTCATCGTACAATAAAACCTCCGCATTGGACGGAGTAACCCATTCAATCCCCGGGTCCGGACCATGGACTATTACTTTTTTTAGTGGTTTAATGTCCGAGCTTACATTAATGGATTCCATTTGTTTTGACTCTATTGACATTGATCCAGTATTAACCCGGATTACGCACTCTTTGCCGTCCCAAGAAATGGACGCCATTCATCCTGAATAAACCCCGAAAAATCTCTGAGAAACAATATGTATGAAGGTTTGTAGGGTTTACTTTTCAAGGTGAGTCCGACTTCCTCTGGTAGGGCATTTCCTTTTCTGGCGTTACATTCTTTACAAGCTGTGACCAGGTTGGTCCACGAAGATCTGCCTTTACGTGATCTGGGTAGTACATGATCCAGGGTCAAGTTTTTGGTAGTACCACAATATTGACAGCAATAGCTGTCTCGCTTAAACACATTTTGTCTTGATAGTTCTACGTCCTTATATGGAATACGTATGTACTTGTATATGCGAATGACCGCCGGCATGGGATAACATTCGGTTACCGTACGTAGATACTGTCCATCCAAACCTGTTATTAACTCTGCTTTTGCCAGATAAGTCAATAAGAAAGCACGATGTATGCTACATACAGTCAGTGGACTGTAATCTTGATTTAAAACCAGTACTCTTTGATTCATATCAAAATTTTAATTAGTGCCAACTTGACACTAGTGCCTGGATCTACGGATTTCCCTTTGTTCATCTTTTTTTCTAATATCTTGTCTCTTATCATAAAGCTTTTTACCTTTTCCGGTGGCAATCTCCAATTTTGCCAGGCCACGGTCATTAATAAAAAGCCGTAACGGAACAATAGTAATACCTACGTCCTTGGATATTTTACGAAGCTTCTTCAGTTCACTTTTATTAAGTAACAATTTACGTTTCCTGGTAGGTTCGTGATTATAATGCGAAGCTTGTTCATAGATGCTGATATGCATTCCCTGTATCCACAGCCCTTCCCCATCAAAAACGCCATAGGCGTCTTGAAGATTGGCCTTTCCCAAACGAATTGACTTGATCTCTGTGCCAGTCAATGCCAGCCCTGCCACAAATTGGTCGCCCAACTGGTATTCGAACCTGGCCCTTTTATTCCTAATTTGGATCTGACGGTATGTTTCCTGCACTTTTTTCATGCCCCGCCAAATATAAGCAGAAATATTAGATCTCAGATCTTAGATCTTAGATTTGAGATTTGAGATCTCGGCTCC
>CAZOJZ010000486.1:0-3583 GCA_964580205.1 uncultured Roseivirgaceae bacterium | reverse complement strand
CTATCCTCAGTTCAATGAAACTCCCGAAATACCCTTGGATAAGGATATAGAATGGCCCAATGAATGGGGGTTATATTGTCTGAGTTATTGTCCGTTGCACCCCGATGTCCATGCGGTGGTATTCGATGTCATGGATGAAATCGTGGAAGTGTTTGAGGCAGATGCCTTCCATGCAGGCATGGATGAGGTTTTCTTCCTTGGCGAAGACGAACGATGCCGGGGCCGGGACAAAGCCGAACTGTTTGCCGGTGAAGTCACTGCCATCAGGAACCATCTTGCCCTGAGCAACAAGGAACTGTGGATTTGGGGAGATCGTCTGATCGATGGAAAAACCACCGGCATAGGCTTATGGGAAGCAAGTTATAACAACACCCACAGGGCCATTGACATGATCCCTAATGATGTAGTGATCAACGACTGGCATTATGAACGTCCCGATCCCACCGCCGCCTATTTTGCACTCAAAGGATTCAAGGTGATTACCTGCCCCTGGAGATTCCCTGAGGTAACAAAAACACAACTGCAAATGATGGTAGATTTTAAAGAGGGGGCTACCGATGCTGTGAAAGACAACTATCAGGGGATGTTACACACGGTGTGGACCAGTGCTGAGAATGCCATCGACCAGTTTTATGGCAGACAGGATGCCGCTAATATTAAAAGAGGGGGAAACTGGGTAGAAGCTTTTAAAGCACTGTTTGATGAAATTGGAAAATTGGAAGTGAGTGAATGAGGGTTAGCCGGAGATGCTTCCATAAACTATATAGTTAAATGTGAGTAAACTATATAGTTTATTACGTTTTGGAGAATACTTGCCATCCACTAGAATAATGTAATAATACCCGAAATCAGAAATATAAGCTCTTAAAAGAAGTACCAAGTAATATTGTATATACAACATAAATTGTTTACATTCGTATTAAGAATTAGAAAGATGGAAGAAACAATAGAATTTAAAGATTGTATGGCGATGCGCTTTAGACGCTTGGGAAGATTGATGTCAAACCAGTACAACGAGCATTTAAAGGGTCATGGAATTGATATCAGTTTACTCAATATTTTATTCGCGGTAGCCGGCAACCCTGGTATTCACCAGGTGGAGATTGGACAAAGATTGATATTAGAGAGATCTACACTTAGTCGTGACCTTCAAAAACTTAAGAAAATGGGTTTGATTGATACCGTCAAAATAGATGGATATAAGAGTCTTTCTCTTCACCTGACCAAACAAGGTAAGGCGAAAGTAGAAAGCATGAGGAAAGATTGGGATGATATTCAAAATCAAATTGAGGACAAGGTGGGAATCGCCATCAGTGCTGGTATTCGACAATTAGAACAAGCATTATTAAATTAATTATCATTTTAACTTGATGTTGTATATACATCGTAAACTTTAATATCATGAATCAGAAAATATTAATTACAGGAGCAACCGGAACCACCGGTCAGTATGCCATTCAACATTTGGTTGAAAAGGGTAAAAAAGTAAGAGCAATGGTTCGAACCATTGATGACAGAAGTAAACAATTGGAAGAAAAGGGTGTAGAAATAGTTCAAGGTGATTTTCATGATCTGGATTCACTTCGAAAGGCTTTGGATGGAATAAAAAGAGCATATTTCCTTTATCCGTTCAAGGATCATCTGCCCAAAGCAGCCGGATATTTTGCCAAAGCGGCTAAAGAAAAGGGTGTAGAACTTGTCGTTTCCATGTCGCAAATGAATGTTCATGAAGCAACAAAAAGCCCTGCCTCTCAAAACCATTTGATTGCCGAGGATATTTTAGATTGGGCTGACATTGGAGCGGTACATATCAGACCGGCTTTATTTGCTTGGAATTATTTGGGTATGGCAGCTCCCACTGTTACTTCTGAGCAAAAATTCTATTTCCCTAATCCAGATGCCAGATATACAATTGTCCATCCACGGGATATAGGAGAAGTGGTTGCAGAAATACTTACAGATGAAAATACAGAGCAACACATAGGTAAAAAATATGATTTGTCTGGTAGCAAAATTTACAGTGGAAGCGACGTAGCGGATGAAATTGGCAAGTTGTTAAATAAGCAGATTGAGTACGTCCCCATTCCAGTTGATATGTGGATAGATGTTATGAAAAATCTACCAACGGTAAATGAATTTTTAGCGAATCACTTAAGAGAATTTAGTAAAGATATAGCAACGGGTAAGTTTAATAAAACTACCGATGTTGTAAAAAATATAACCGGGCATGAGCCAAGAACCTTTAAACAATACATTGAGGAAAACATTGAAGTATTTGAAAAATAGCAATGTAAAAATCTAAAAGATATATTCTTAAAATTCTTAAATGAAGGTTTATGACCTTAAAATGAGGGAAATGGAGTATATCAAGTATAAACCAGGTTATCCTGAATTTCGAACCTCAAGCGATAAGCATTCATGGCATTAGTGCCTAGCTTATTAGTGAGGCGGTGGTTTACATAGGCACCTACCACTGCGCCCACCACGGGAATCAACTGAAAAAGTTTGGCCAGATCGATATAATCACGGTACTCCAATTGAAAAGTGCGCCAATCAAATTGATTAATATCATCAGGCAACATTTCCTTTTGCCTCTCCCAATCCTCTATAATAATATATACTTCGTTTCTATGTGCTTGGCTGGAGAAGGTTAGCTGAAAGATATATAGAATATAGATCCGTTCCTTGTAGTCCTTTACATCCACTCCATAGTAGGTGGCTATTTCATAAAGCATTTTCATTTTTAAAGAGAGCCATAAGGGGAAGTCAGCCAGGCCCCATAAAAATCCACCGACACCGGTTATTGCACCCTCCACTGCCGCTGATGAGCGATAGAAATTAATCCGCTGACGAATTTTATCTTCTGTTTGCTCCAATGTCTTTTTGTGTTTTCTTGGCGGAGTGGTCATATGAGCTCCGAAAATAACCGCCCGAGTCATTTGCTTAATAGCTACAGTTACTGCCTGATGGACCTTTTCGGGAATGAGTCGATTGATCCGGCTTTGCATTGACTTGGTCATCCTATTGGTGAGAGAAGGGGGTCGTTGCATGACAACTTGCCACTTTCCCAATTCCAGAAGTATCTGATCGGTGTAGGCATCCATTTCTAATAAAGTTAGCTATTCCACTGAAATTGGTCATACAACACCGGAAAACCTATATCAGTTTAGGCCCGGAATCCCCTTAATTTAGAAATTCTTAACTTCAACATCACGTAACGCATGTTCAAAATGAAATGAAGTATTCTTATCTAGTTCTCTTACTAGTTTTAATCACAACCTGTCAGTCCCAACCAAAGGAAGATCCTACCGAAGAGAAATGGATCTCTCTTTGGAATGGTAGTGATTTCAGTGGTTGGCACTCGTATTTAGGAACGCCCTACCAATTGGAAGCCGATAGCCTGGGTAATTCCTTGGAACCTTTTGGAATCGATCATGATCCTCTGGACGTTTTTACCATTGTGCCCACAGATGAAGGTAATGCCATACGCATTTCCGGGGTAGCATGGGGTATGATCTATACCGAAAAAGCTTATTCAAATTATCATTTGAAATTAAAGGCAAAGTGGGGCAGGGAAAAACAT
>CAZOJZ010000485.1:0-4658 GCA_964580205.1 uncultured Roseivirgaceae bacterium | reverse complement strand
GTAATACTCACTCCTTCGGTGGGAATATCTTTGGCTAATGGCAGTGTAAGCTTGTTTGAAGAGATATCACTTAATAAAAAGGCTCGGAAATTATCAAAAGGTGGGTATTTCATGAAAAGGGATCCGGTAGTAGTAGCCATGGGATTTTTGATCAAACAGTACGACACTTGGGCCGATAAATTTTATGCCCATCTAAAAATGGTAATAGCTCACACCCTCAATGTGGAAGAATTAATGGATAGCAAGGTAAATTCTGAGGATGTTAATGATGAAGAATTCTGTCTGGAGGGTCTAAAGTCTCCCTTTATTTTTATTCGTTACCTCACTTCATTTTTCCTGGACGATGAAGAAGAAGATCTGGTGGCAGAACGAAATATATCCAGGGTGGAAATGGAACGTGTCATGGAAATAGCTCATAAACTGGAGTTTGATAAAATACCCCTGTTCTTAAAATTTACCACCAAATTAAAAATCCGGTAACTGATAAAACCCTCAATCAACAAAATAAAATGCGGTAATGGCTGTTTTGCTAAAGTTTAAACCGTGAACGCAGTATGGCCAGGAAATTCTTCCTATGGTTTACAATTAGTATTTTCTTAGGCACCCATATGTGGGCCCAAGACGAAGAGCCACCCCCTGTCGATGAGGAAGTGGCTGCCGAGGTAACCACCCCACTGGCTAATGACAGTACCGATATTTCAAAAAAATCCAAAAAACAAAAAAAGGAGAAGCCTCCCAAACAACACTCCAATGCGGTCAGAGAAATGCTTAACAAGGTTACCTTTGGTTTTTCTTTAGGGTATGGTCGCACATTTTACACGCACGATGTTCCTGAATTTGCGGTGGTTAACAAACTAGACACCTTATACCTTGTTGAACGCAACTCCCTTAATATCGGTGGAACCAATACCGCCTGGCTCAATTGGGTCAATGACCCTATGGTTATCAACAGTCTTACTATCAATGCCACCGATAGCATTTACGCCTCCGATTCCACCGACTTGTTGTTTACCAGCAATTCAAGGAGCATCCCTATTACCTTTACTGTCCATTATACCAGGGACCGTTTCCGGTTGGGACTGGGAGTCACTTTTTCCCTCCACAAGATCAATGCTTTTAAACCTTCCAGGAGTCAGGACATATTAGGTGAGATGGTACCCAGTAAAACCACCTCCTTATTTAAAAAATACTTTTTGATTCTGGGTTATCATATCTATAAGTATAGGGAATATGAACTGATAGGAGATTTGAATATTGGCACCTATAAACTGGGGGGAGCATTTAATTCTACATTCATAACTAAGGGCATTTATTTTAACCTGGGTTTAATACTGGAAAAACATTTATCAGAGTACCTCACCGTTTTTACCCGCGCATCTTATGAGTTTAAAAATTATACAGTAGCCTTACCAAATTCAGATTTTATTATACAGCATAGACAGCCAGCAATGTTTTTCCAGGTTGGGTTCACCTATCGCATTCCCGAGCTGCCCAAAAATCCTTTGAAGTCCAACCATACTCAGCTAAATCATTATTATAATGGGCAGGAATACCGGAGTAATCGGCACCCATTTTGGAAGTGGCAGGACCCCAAATATGGTCAAAACAATAACGAATTGATTAAGTACAAGGGACGAAATAAACGAAAGAAAAATCCTTACTAAATCCCGGATATGTATAATTGAATTTTTTCAAGAATTTAGGCTCAATAATGGGTCATTGATATGGTGGGGCTGAATAATTTTTATTAACTTGCACTGACTTTAACACACCATGGCAGAGAGGGATTTCGAGAACATTATTCCCATAAATATTGAGGATGAGATGAGGGGCGCCTACATCGACTATTCTATGTCGGTGATCATCTCCAGAGCCCTTCCCGATGTCAGAGACGGACTAAAACCGGTCCACCGCAGGGTCTTGTTTGGGATGCAAGAGTTAGGTCTTCCCCACAACCGCCCCTATAAAAAATCAGCCAGAATTGTAGGAGAAGTTTTGGGTAAGTACCATCCACACGGAGATTCATCGGTATATGATAGCATGGTGAGGATGGCCCAGGAATGGTCATTGCGTTATCCTTTGGTGGATGGTCAGGGAAACTACGGCTCCATTGATGGTGATTCTCCCGCAGCCATGCGTTATACCGAGGCGAGATTGAGACGCATTGCCGAAGAAATATTGGCCGACATCAACAAAAACACAGTTGATTTTCAGCCCAATTTTGATGATTCCCTGCAAGAACCCACTGTGCTACCTGGAAAAATTCCCACTCTTCTGGTCAACGGTACTTCCGGTATTGCCGTGGGTATGGCCACCAACATGGCACCTCATAATTTGAGGGAAGTGGTAGAAGGTATTGTGGCTTATATCGACAATAACGATATCACCATCAGCCAGCTGATGGAATATGTCAAAGCCCCGGATTTTCCCACTGCAGCTATCATTTACGGCTATCAGGGGGTAAAGGAAGCTCTTGAAACCGGTAGGGGAAGGGTGGTTATGAGGGCCAGGGCCGAATTTGAAACCACTAAAACGGGCAAAGAGCAAATCATTGTAACCGAAATCCCCTATATGGTCAACAAGGCCAGTATGATCGAACGTATCGCCCAGATGGTCAATGATAAAAAAATTGAAGGGATTACCGATCTACGCGATGAGTCAGACCGGGATGGACTACGAATAGTGTTTGACCTGAAAAAAGATGCCATTCCCAACATTGTACTGAATAATCTTTATAAATACTCTCAACTTCAATCATCTTTTGGAGTGAACAACGTGGCGCTGGTAAAAGGAAGACCACGTACCCTTAATTTGAAAGACCTGATAATACATTATGTCGATCACAGGCATGAAGTGGTGATCAGGCGTACCCAGTTTGATCTTGAAGAGGCTGAAAAACGTGCACATATATTAGAAGGTTATATCATTGCTTTGGATAACCTCGATGCAGTAATTAAACTAATTCGGTCTTCTAAAGATCCCGAGGTAGCCAAAACCGGGTTGATACAAAAATTCAAGCTTTCGGAGATCCAAGCAAAAGCCATTCTGGATATGCGGTTGCAACGTCTAACCGGATTGGAACGAGAAAAGATCCTCAAAGAATACGATGAGGTAAAAGAGCTAATTAAGGGTTTTAAAAAAATACTAGATAATGAAGACATTAGAATGCAGATTATCAAGGATGAGTTGAAGGAATTGAGCGAACGATATGGTGATGATAGACGAAGTGAAATAGTACACAGCGCTGAGGACATTACGGTTGAAGATATGATACCCAATGATGAAATGGTGATCACTATTTCGCATGAAGGATATATCAAACGCACACCCTCAGTGGCCTACCGGGTGCAGAACAGGGGAGGAGTAGGAGCCAGGGGAGTATCTACCAAAACCGACGATTTCACAGAACATCTGTTTGTGGCTTTTGCCCATCATTATTTACTCATTTTCACCGAATCAGGAAAAATATTCTGGAAAAAAGTTTGGGAAATTCCTGAAGGCAGCAAAACCTCAAAGGGTAGGGCCATTCAGAATCTAATCAATATTGAACCGGGAGACAAAGTTAGAACGGTGATCAACGTGCACAATCTGGAGGATGAAAAGTATATTAATAACAACTATCTGATAATGTGCACGGTGAAAGGTACCATTAAAAAAACCAAACTGGAAGCCTATTCACGACCTCGCCAGAATGGTATTAACGCCATCAGCATTAATGAAGGCGACCGTTTATTAGATGTAAGCTTAACCAATGGCAGTAATCACATCGTTATAGCCAAAAGATCAGGAAAAGCGATCCATTTCTTTGAACAGGATGTACGGCCAATGGGTCGTACCGCAGCAGGTGTAAGGGGTGTTAGACTGGAAAGCGCTGATGACCAGGTAGTAGGTATGGTTTGCATTAGCCGTGAGGACTCCAATCTGCTGGTGGTTTCTGAGAAAGGATATGGAAAACGATCGGCTACTGATGACTACCGAATTACCAGAAGAGGAGGTAAGGGAGTAAAAACCATTAACATCACTGCCAAGACTGGCAGGCTTGTTGCTATTAAGGAGGTGGTAGACAGCGATGAATTAATGATAATTAATAAATCAGGTATTACCATTCGGATGGCGGTGGCTGATATGAGGGTAATGGGTAGAGCCACTCAAGGAGTCAAGTTAATTCGACTCAATGAGAATGATGCCATATCTTCGGTAGAAAAGATTGAAGTAATTGATGTAGGGGAGGTTGTACCAGAAAACGGCACCACATCCAAAGAAAATGGACAACAAAATTGATATACTAGGCAGAATTAGTTAAAATCAAGGAAATTTTACATCAACCGAATTAGTTTTAACCATGAGAAAATTTGCAATTGTATTAGCCCTGATACTGGGAGGCCATTTGACTCTGGCCCAAAACTCAGCTATAAATAAAGCCAAAACATCTTTGGATAAAGGAGAACTGGATGTTGCCAAACAAAACATCGATATGGCGATTGGTCATGAAAAAACCATGGGCAAGGACAAAACCTGGTACTATAAAGGACTGATTTATGAAGCTATTTCCGTATCAGAAGATGCCAATTATAGTGGGTTGGTACCCCAGGAAGAGGCCATCAAAGAAGCTGTAGCCGCCTACAATAAGGCTGATGAACTTCCATTTTCAATCATTG
>CAZOJZ010000484.1:0-2051 GCA_964580205.1 uncultured Roseivirgaceae bacterium | reverse complement strand
AAAACCACCTTGGGGCACCTTGAATGCCATCAATTTAAATACCGGAGAATATGAGTGGACCACTACATTAGGTGAATTTGTTGAGCTAACCGCGAGAGGGATCCCTCCCACCGGTACGGAGAATTACGGCGGACCGGTGGTTACTGCCGGTGGTCTGATTTTCATAGGAGCGTCAAAAGATGAAAAATTCCGGGCCTTTGATAAACAGACCGGTGAAGTACTTTGGGAAACCAAGCTACCTGCGGGTGGATACGCTACACCCAGCACCTATGAAGTAAATGGCAAACAATATGTGGTGATTGCCTGTGGGGGTGGGAAAATGGGGACTAAATCTGGAGATGCCTATGTTGCGTTTTCATTGCCATAGTTAGGGACGAGGGAACTTCGATTAACGATTAAAGATTTTTGATTTCAACAGGCGAGGGTAAAAAGAGTAAATTCCTTTGATATGAAAACAGAGTAGTGAACTTATTATCAAGTATAAACATCCAAAACCATCATGAAAGACAAAGTAGCGCTTATCACCGGAGCCAGTAGCGGGATCGGCTGGGCCACTGCCAAAGCCTTTGCAGCGAAAGGAAGTAAGGTTGTACTTGCCGCCAGACGTGAAGAAGAATTGGCATCTCTTGCTTCAGAAATACAAAATGACGGAGGAGAGGCCACATTTATCAAAACCGATGTTTCAACCAGCGAGGATGTCCGGAAAATGGTGAATCACACCATTCAAACTTACGGGCGCTTGGATTTTGCAGTTAACAATGCGGGCATTGAAGGAATGTTTGCTCCCATAACAGAGTTTCCTGATGAACAATGGGAAAAGGTTCTTGATATTAACCTGAAAGGAACTTTTCTCTGTATGAAATATCAGGCCCGGGTGATGCTTAAAGCAGGACACGGCGGAGCAATTGTCAATGTGGGTTCTGTTAATTCGTTTTTGGGGTTTGCCGGAGGATCGGCTTATGCCACCTCCAAACATGGCATGGTTGGACTTACCAGCAGCGTGTCCGCAGAACTAGCACCTCAGGGAATAAGAGTCAATATTGTTTGTCCTGGGTTTATCGTTACCCCCATGCACCAACGCGTTCGGGAGGTAATAGGTGACGAAGCATTTGAAGGTTTTATCGGCCGTGTGCATCAGCAGCGTGCTGGTCGTCCGGAAGAAATAGCCAGCTCCATTGTCTTTCTGTGTTCAGATGAAGCAAGTTACATTACGGGAACTACTTTAACACCGGATGGCGGTTACACCATGACCATCTAGAAACCAAATGAGCAATCAAAACCAAAACAAATGAAACATAACATTCCATATTATCTCTTGGCTTTTTTAGTAGCAGCCTCAGGTTGGAGTTGCCAGCAGCCCACTACTGCGGTTAAGTCTGCTTTGACCAGTTCCGAAGAAGTGAAAACAATCATAGATGAGAAAAACGATCAGTTGGAGATTTTATACAAAACCGGTCAGATTGATTCAGCTGCCACTTACTTTGCTGAGGATGTGATCCAGATGCCACCTAATTCGCCTGCCATTAAGGGCATTGAGATGTACAAGAAACGGTGGAAGGAAGCCACTCAAATGGCAGAGTGGGACTTCCAATTAGAGGCACTGGAAGTAAGGCGAACCGGAGATATGGCGATTGAATTAGGTAAGTACACCCTAAGTCTTACTCCTACCGAAAACTCCCCGATCCCTGCAATGAATGACAGTGGCCATTATTTAGTTTTATGGGAGCTTATAGATGGTGACTGGAAAATCGTTTGGGACGCCCCGGTAAGTGAAAATCCCTTGCCCATGCCGGAGTAAAATTGAAAATTAATTACGAAATAAGACAGTTCATAAATCGGAATCCAAAAATCCACTCATAACCAACCTATAATTCATATCTCATAATTAGCTTAGGAAACCATCTTAACAGGAACTTCCAAATCCTCCTCTGTCATTTTATGGGTTTGATGATGATCGATCTTTCTAAATGGGCTGAGAATAAGTTTAATGACATCACTGAACTTCATATACCTGCAAAAATTGTGCACCAACCTGTAAGTCTGGATGGGGC
>CAZOJZ010000483.1:0-3440 GCA_964580205.1 uncultured Roseivirgaceae bacterium | reverse complement strand
GGAAATATCTTAAGGGGTTTGGAAATAATTTCTTTAAGCACTGATGCGTTTCGAAAATATATGAAATCACAAGGAAAACTGGGCGGCCAAAATAAGTTACCCAGACTTTCCAATGACCGTAAGATTGCTGAGTTATTGTTGCCATACATACAGGCAAAGAACTTTTAAAGAGAAGGAAATAGAAAATAGCAAAAAACATATTGCAATACTTGGTTCTACAGGTTCGATTGGCATTCAGACTTTGGAAGTAATCTCTGCTCATCCTGAATATTTTGAGGTTGAGGTATTGACTGCGGGAAGTAAAGCTGACCTTCTGATACAACAGAGTAAGCGGTTTAAGCCTAATGCGGTGGTAATCAAAGACTCGTCCCAGTACCAAAAGGTGATGGATGCATTGGACCCTATGGATATCAAGGTATATACCGACGATGCATTGGGAGATGTGGTTGCTATGGACAGCATTGATATAGTGCTTACGGCTTTAGTAGGTTATTCCGGACTGCTGCCTACAATTAATGCTATAAAGGCGGGCAAGAATATAGCTTTGGCTAATAAAGAGACATTAGTGGTTGCCGGTCAATTGATTATGGATTTGGCAGAGGAAAATGGGGTGAATATTTACCCTGTTGACTCAGAGCATTCGGCGATCTTTCAATGCCTGATGGGTGAATGGCACAACCCAATAGAAAAGATAATACTTACCGCTTCCGGGGGGCCATTCAGAGGACAAAATCGGGAATTCCTAAAGTTTGTAACCAAGTCGGAAGCATTGAAGCACCCGAATTGGGATATGGGCGCAAAGATTACTATCGATTCCGCCACACTAATGAACAAGGGACTTGAGGTGATTGAGGCTACCTGGTTGTTTGGTCTGAAGTTGGACCAGATAGAGGTGGTAGTGCACCCCCAGTCCATAATTCATAGTATGGTACAGTTCACTGATGGCTCAATTAAAGCACAGATGGGTTTACCAGACATGAAATTGCCAATATTATTTGCATTGTCTTACCCGAACCGTATACCAACTAAATTTCCTAGGCTAGACTTCGCGAAGTATACGCAGTTAACTTTTGAAAAACCCGATCTTAAAACATTTCGTAATTTAGCGTTGGCTTTTGAAGCTTCGGACAAAGGAGGAAACATGCCATGTGTGTTAAATGCCGCTAACGAAGTGGCTGTATCGGAATTTTTACAAGAACGCATTGGTTTTCTTGAAATGTCGGATGTGTTAGAAACCTGTCTTTCAAAAATACCGTACATACAAACTCCCTGTTACCAGGATTACGTGGAGACTGATAAAGAAACAAGAATTAAAGCACAAGAGATAATTAATTGATGGAAACGATAATCATGATTGCTCAAATAATATTGAGCTTGTCAATTTTAGTGGGATTACATGAATTGGGTCACTTATTAGCCGCCAAATTCTACGGTATGAGGGTAGAGCAATACAGCATTGGTTTCCCTCCAAAGATATTTGGAGTAAAATATGGTGAGACAATTTACTCCATAGGAGCTATTCCATTGGGTGGCTTTGTAAAAATATCCGGTATGATCGATGAATCTTTGGATACCGATAAAATGAAAGAAGAGCCCCAGCCATGGGAATTTCGATCCAAGCCCGCCTGGCAGCGGTTGATCGTAATGATGGGAGGGATCATTATCAATGTGATCCTGGGGATTATCATTTTTATATTTCTGAACTACCATTTTGGTGAAACCTATGTTACTAAAGACGAGGTTAACAAATATGGTATTTATGCTTTTGACCTTGCCAAAGAACTGGGTCTTCAAACCGGGGATAAAATTGTTGAAATAAACGGCCAGGATTACCAAAAGTTTAAAGATTTATACAGCGCTGACCTTATGCTGGGTAATGAGAGCTACTACACCGTTGAACGTGAAGGACAGTTAATTGACATTGCAATCCCCGCAGATTTTATTGAAAGACTCAATGAGGAAGGCAAAGAACAGGGATTTATCGACTTGCTGTATCCATATGAGGTGGGCAAAGTTGCCAAGAAATCTGCCGCGGAAAAAGCAGGATTGCTTACAGGGGATAGGATCCTGGAGGTAAATGATCAAAGTGTAACTTATTTTCAAGTATTGCGAGAGGTGTTACAGGAAAATAAGGATCAGGAGGTTACACTAAAAATTGAGCGGGATAGCCAGCCCATGATGCTAAATGTACAGGTGGACGATAAGGGGATCATCGGCTTCTTTCCAAAATCCCTATTGGAAACGCACCGCATACAATACACATTTATGGAAGCGGTAAACGCTGGGATAAAGGAATCCTTTCAGGTTACTATACTTAATATCCGGGGGTTAGGTAAAGTTATTAGGGGAGAAGTTAGCAGGAAATCTGTAAAAAGTGTTATTGGTATTGCTGAATATTTTGGTGGTACCTGGGACTGGAAAAATTTCTGGTTTTTGACCGGTATGCTGTCCATGTGGTTGGCCTTCCTTAACTTTTTACCGATTCCAGCCCTTGATGGCGGTCATGTAATGTTCCTTGGTTATGAAATAATATCAGGAAGAAAACCATCTGATAAGGTTATGGAAGGAGCTCAAAAGTTCGGGATGGCTTTCTTGTTGGTACTGATGGTGTTCCTTATCGGTAACGACATTGTGAATGTTATTTTTGACTAGTGTCGTTTCACGGCTAGGGCTAGTTTTCAGATCCTTCACGGAATATCTCAAACTCTACCCTGCGATTGAGTTTTTTGTCTTCATCCGTCAGCTCTTCAACAATCGGGCGGGTATTGCCGTACCCTACCGCGCTGACCCGGTTTTCATCTATATTGCCAAATTGGATGACATAGTCCCTGATAGCGGCAGCGCGTTGCTGTGATAACACTAGATTTAATTCGGAGCTGCCATCTGAATCAGTATGTCCGGCAATGTTCACCTTGAAATCCGGGTTGTCCAACAGGAAGTCAATGATCTTATCCAGATCGCCATACATTTCAGGAAGGATATCGGCCTTCCCATTCTCGAATTCCACCGACTCAAATTTTAGTTTACTGGCCAACGGCTGGGCAGTCCTATGGATCTCTGTATCCCCATCCAGATAGAAAATCTCTTCTATGCGGAAGTAATCGTCACCCTGTATGATCAATAAGTAGTTGTTATTGTTTATCAGATCGAATTGGAAGGTGCCATCAGGCCTTAAAAATTTGGGCGCAACCTCAATACCATTATCAAGGTCAATGATTGAAACAATCCCACTTAGCGGTAAGCCGGTTAACGAATCTAACAGGATGCCTGAAAAGCTGGTGGTAGCTTCCGGCTGGGCTCCCATGGGTAAGGGAAATGAAAACAAATCCAGGTTTTCAATGTTCTTAGTAGTGGACGACGCGTAGTACAGATTTTTGGATTCTGAGTCAATGGTAAAATAGAATTCATTGCCAGTGCCGTTTACCAATGGTCCCACATTC
>CAZOJZ010000482.1:0-9280 GCA_964580205.1 uncultured Roseivirgaceae bacterium | reverse complement strand
CGAACATAATGCTGCTAAACAATACTGCCGCTACCCCACCTGAAGCTCCCAGTGAATTGTAATTCGGGATATCTTTGTACTTGAGATAAGTAGGAATGTCAGAGATCACAATACCTGACAGATATAACACAACTAATAGCTGATTTCCCATGGCGCCGAAATAATAGGCTACGTGTTGCCCGAAAAAGTAAAGGGCAAACATGTTGAAAAACAGGTGTGTATAATTGAGATGTACAAAACCAGAGGTAATAAATCTCCAATATTGTTTAGAATGCTTGATTTGATAGGGATTCAGCATCCACTTTTGGTAAATATTGTGTTGATTCCAGGCGTAAAAGCTGGCGGCGATGGTGACGATTAGGATCCAGGTGGTGGCGCTTTGGTTCATCTATCACGATGGGTTAAATAGGCTGCGTAGGTACGAAGCTCTGCAAGAGGCTGGTCTTGCTGCAGTTGATCCAGAGCTTCATAGGCGGACAAAAAGTATTGATTGATTTTGGATTCGGTCTGGTTTTTTACTCCCAGTTGATCATAGATGGCAGTTACCGCTTTTACCTTTTCTTCTTTAATAAAGTCATTCTTGGCCAACCAACGCCTAAGTTCCTGATCGAGGCCACCATAGGCCAGTTCAAATGCCTTGGTAAGCAGGTATGTTTTCTTGTTGGAAATAATATCGCCACCGATTTGTTTGCCAAACTTAGACTGGTCACCATATACATCCAGCAGGTCATCTTTAAGCTGGAAGCCCAGCCCAATATTTACTCCAAATTTTTTAAGCAAGTTTTGCTGGTCTTCAGGGGCGTCAGCCAAAATAGCCCCTAGTTCCATACTAAATCCTAGCAATACTGCGGTTTTTTGTCTAATCATTTCAAGATAATCCTCTTCACTAACTTGTTCCATTTGCTCAAAGCTCATATCTACCTGTTGGCCTTCACAAACTTCGGAAGCACAAGAATTAAACCCCTGCAATACCTGCACTACTTTATCTTGGTCCACTTGCTCCAAACGTTCATAGGCTTTTACCAACATCACATCACCACTAAGTATTCCAATACGTTCGTTCCACTTATTGTGCACTGTTGGCTTACCGCGTCGCAAGGGAGCTTCATCCATAATATCATCATGCATCAAGGTAAAGTTGTGAAATACTTCAATGCCCGTAACAATCCCAACAATTCGCTCAGGATCCTTTTGAAATAAGCTATAAGAAAGTAATGCCAGTAAGGGCCTTAGTCTTTTACCACCTAAACTTAGAATGTATCGGATAGGCTCATATAATTCTGAAGGCTCTATTTCAAGGTCCATACTCCGGATGTCCTCATTGATAAGGTCCAAAAGTCTTTGAACGTTATCTGTCATACCATCTGAAGATCTATGGTCCGCCGGTCAATATCTGTTTTTTTAACGGTAACAGTCAACAGGTCCCCAAGCGTTATTGCGTTTTTACTACGTTTTCCCACCACCCGATAATTTTCCTCATCGAATTCATAGTAGTCGTCTCTCATATCGGACAATCTCACCATACCTTCGCATTTAGTTTTCACCAGCTCTACATAAATGCCCCATTCTGTTACTCCCGAAACAATACCTTCAAATTCCTGGTCTTCCATACCCTCCATGAACTCCACTTGTTTGTACTTGATGGAAGCTCTTTCTGCATCAGCAGCCCGCTTTTCTCTTTCAGAGGAGTGAATGCACATTTCTTCAAATTCATCTTTGGCAAGACTTTGACCGTTGTCCAAATAGTGGGCCAGCAGTCGATGCACCATGACGTCAGGATAACGGCGGATTGGTGAAGTAAAGTGGGAATAGTGTTGAAATGCCAGCCCAAAGTGTCCTTTGGCCTCAGTAGTATATTTGGCCTTGGCCATGGTTCGGATGGCTAATTTCTGAAGCACATCCTGTTCAGGTTTTCCTTCGATATCTTCGATTAAATTATTTAGGGACTTGGCAATTGCTTGTTCTTCAATTCTGAGGTCATGTCCAAATTTTTTCGCAAAAACTGAGAATGCGTTAAGTTTTTCAGCATCCGGATAATCGTGTATCCTATAGACGAAGGTATCTTTTACCTTACCTTTTTTCCGGTGGTATATGAAATCTGCTACCTTTCTGTTGGCCAATAACATAAACTCTTCGATCATTTTATGGGCATCTTTGCGCACCTTGGGAATAACTGCCAGCGGTTTTCCCTGGTCATCCAGCTGGAATTTTACCTCAGTAGTTTCAAAGTTTATCGCACCCCGCTTGAATCGATTAATTCTTAATTTCAGTGCCAATTCATTGAGGATAGTCAGTTCCCGTGCGTAATCCCCTTCCACTGTTTCAATTCGTTGTTGGGCATCCTCATAGGAAAACCGGCGGTCTGAATGAATAATGCTTCGTCCAAACCACTGGTTCTTTACCCTTGCATTGCCATCAATCTCAAAAACTGCAGAAAAAGTCAACTTATCTTCAGCCGGTCTTAAAGAGCATAACTCATTCGAAAGGCGTTCAGGAAGCATGGGTATGGTGCGGTCTACAAGATATACCGATGTAGCTCGTTCTAACGCTTCTTCGTCTAACAGAGTGTCGGGCTTTATATAATGGGTAACGTCGGCGATATGTATACCAACCTCATAATTTCCACTTTCCAGGAGCTTTAACGAAAGTGCATCATCAAAGTCTTTTGCATCTTCGGGGTCAATCGTAAAAGTGGTGATCGGCCTGAAATCTCTTCGTATGGACAATTCGTGCTTTGAAATAGTGTCTCTAATTTTGTTCGATGCTGACAATATCTGTTCTGAAAACTCAAAGGGGAGCCCGAATTCTGCCATGATGGAATGTATTTCGGCCTCATTTTCGCCAGCCTGTCCCAACACTCTAATCACTTCCCCTGTAGGTTTCTGGTTTCTGGCAGCAGGCCAGTCGGTAATGCGAACTATTACCTTGTCGCGGTTTTGCGCCTTTAATATTTTTCCCGGTGGGATGAAGATATCAAGATACATTTTCCTATTATCCGGGATCACAAAGGCATAGCGGTCAGACATTTCAACTTTTCCTACGAACTGGTTTCGGGCCCTTTCCACAATTTCCTGTATACTTCCTTCCGGGCGTTTCCCATGTCGGTGGGCCCTTTGCAGCGCTACTTTGACCTTGTCACCATCCATGGCCCCATTCATATCACCCGCTCTTACCCAGACATCATCTTCCATTTCAGGGATTATCACGTAACAGAATTTGGGGTTAACGAAATCAACTACCCCTGTTAAAAATTCAAGCTCCTTTCCAGAAGTGAAACTGCCATTTCGTAATTGACTAACCTTCCCCTGGTTGCTTAATTGACTAAGCAATTCCTTGATGATTAATTTTGATGGTTTGTCTCTGAAGCCTAATTTTTTGGTAATGGTCTTGGCGGAAAAGGCACCTAATGGGCGAGAATCAAGAAAATTCAGAATAAGCTCCAGATATCTTTTCTTGGAAAGAAAAGCTTTATTTCGTTTTGGTTTGTGACCCATACACCTAATTTCTAATTTCTAATTCTTAATTTAAAGAATGGTAATGTGCTCTCTACTAATGGAGGGTAAGGACTTCAATTTGAGGAACAACTGTACGGTTACCACAATATCTCTCTTGCAGTATTCAGTAATCCGATCCAGGCCATCTTCCAGATGAAAAACTTTGTTCACCATGCTCCCATCAATATCATCTTTGCTGGTATCAATTTTAAACAATGCCGCCAGAAGGTCTAAAGAAGTAAAATTTTTACGATCGCCGAACTTCCAAAGATCCATGGTGTCGATAATTGGGACCTCCCATGGTTTCATGCTCCCAATATCTAAAATTTTGGGAATGGAAATTTCCTGTATAAGCATTCTTCTACATATGTAGGGAAAGTCAAATTCCCTGCCATTATGCGCACAAAGCTTTAAGGCCCCGGTCTCAAACCTTGTTTCCAAAAGTTGTTTAAAGTCATTTAGTACTTTTGCTTCATTCTTGTCGACAAATGCTTTTACCCTTAGACCCCATTGGCCTTCAGACGATTTGGTCATATAACCAACTGCGATAGTAAGTACCTGTCCAAACTCTGCAAAAATTCCAGCGCGGTCAAAGTAAAGTTCATCTTCTGTTAATTCCCGCGGGTTATTTAAAAAACCAGCTTTGCGGTCCCAATGATGTTTGAGCCGCTCATCCATTTGCTTATAGCTGGGATACCCCGCCGCTGTCTCAATATCAACAAACAGAATATTAGTTAATTCCTGATCAGTCATTATTGGGTTTTTTCGAATTTCTGAAGTTTCAATCTCATATGAAATTGATCGGCAATATGATTCCTTAGCCGCCCGGAAACTTCGTCCAGGTCTACAGATTCATCAAGTTCCCTGGCAAGTGAAGTTACCGCCTTATCCTCTATCCCACAAGGGACAATATGATCAAAGTAGCTAAGATCGGTTTTAACATTAAATGCAAAACCATGCATAGTAACCCAGCGACTGGTTTTCACTCCCAAGGCACAGATCTTCCGCGGAAAAGAATCCGTTTGCTGTTGGTAATCCAGCCAAACTCCTGTAAGTCCTTTGATACGTCCGGCATCTATCTGGTAGTCTGCCAATGTTTGTATTATTGCTTCCTCAATGGTCCTTAGGTAAAGATGGATGTCCGTAAAGAAATTATCCAGGTCCAGGATAGGGTATCCTACAATTTGCCCTGGTCCATGATAAGTAATATCGCCTCCTCGATTAATACGATGAAAAGTGGCCTGGTTTTGTTCTAATTCCTTCTTATTAAGTAACAGATGATCAATATTGCCACTTTTACCTAGGGTGTAGACGTGAGGGTGTTGACAAAATAATAAGTAGTTGGGAGTAGGACGTGGATCTACAGCTGTCCGATTGGCTACTTTTATGTCCACTACCCGCCGAAATAGTTGCTCCTGATGATTCCAGGCCACTTGGTATTCCACCATTCCAAGATCCTGAAAAACAACTTCTTTGTTTTTCTTAATGTTCAAAGCTCAGGGAATGTATGATTCTAAAATTTTGAAGGAGGGATCTGGCACTAGCCGCAAGTCCTTTAAATTTGCAGGCACCAAAACAGCTTCACCTTTTACCATGGTGATGTGCTGGTCATCCCAATGTATCCGTAATTTTCCATCAACACATACATAGATCACAAACGAATCTAGATGGTGGTATGATCTGGTTGTCTCTATTTCGTAGAAGAGTCTATTGACATCAAAATAATCACAATGGACCAAAGAAACAGCCCGATTAGTCGAATGATCATATTGTTCTTTGTACTCAGGGTAGTGGTGAAAATCCAGGGCATCAAGGGCCTCTTCAGTATGAAGTTCTCTGGAATTTCCATGCTTGTCCACCCGGTCAAAATCATAGATGCGATAAGTGATGTCGGAAGTCTGTTGTATCTCAGCCAATAAAATTCCTTTTCCGATGGTGTGTACCCTGCCGGCAGGGACAAAAAACACATCGTCCGGAGTTACCAACTCCTGGTTTAGTATCTCCATTAACTTTCCCTGTTGGAAGTAGTCCAGATATTTGCTGCGATTTAGCGGTTGGTTAAACCCTGATATTAATCGAGAACCGGGATCTGCCTGAAATATATACCACATCTCTGTTTTGCCAAGTGACTGATGGCGTGCTTTGGCCAGGTCATCGTTAGGATGGACCTGAATGGACAAATCCTGATTAGCATCTATAAACTTTACCAATAATGGAAAGTCGTTCTTTTCTTTCTGATATACTTTGTTGCCAACCAATTGACCTTTATAAGATTCGATTAGGTCTGGCAGTTTCGTTCCTGTCAAGGGTCCATCGCTCACCACGCTGATATTTCCGGCAACTCCGGATATTTCCCACGTCTCTCCGCCGTTTTCATCCGCAGAGAATTCTTTATTCAGTTCGGTTCTCAGTTTTTGACCGCCCCAAATCTTCTCTTTCATGATAGGGCGGAATTTGAAAGGGTAAGGCGTTGTCATAGGTCAGATGTTCGAAGTTTCTTAAAGGTATTGATCAATAAATTTGTAGAAGAATCATGCGTAGTAATTACCGAGTTATCTGCCAGTTCGGGCAATATCTCCTTTGCTAGCTGCTTCCCCAGCTCAACTCCCCATTGGTCAAAGCTATAAATATTCCAAAGAACCCCTTGTACAAATATTTTATGTTCATACATAGCAATCAGGCTTCCTAGTGTCCTTGGGGTTAATTTTTTGAACAAAATGGAATTGGTTGGCTTATTGCCCTCAAAAACTCTGAATGGGGCGATGTGCTCAAGTTCCTCAGGATTTAAATTATCTTCCAACTCCTTTTGCACTTCCTTATATGTTTTCCCGTTCATCAGGGCCTTGGTCTGGGCGAAAAAGTTAGATAACAACTTTGTGTGGTGGTCTCCAATCGGGTTATGGCTGATGGCTGGCGCAATGAAATCGCAGGGGATCATGGTAGTACCTTGATGTATCAATTGATAGAAGGCGTGTTGACCATTGGTCCCAGGCTCTCCCCAAATAACGGGTCCGGTACTGTATGTTACCCGTTCCCCGTTCCGGTCTATACACTTGCCATTACTCTCCATATTGCCCTGCTGAAAATAAGCGGCAAATCGATGTAGATACTGGTCATAGGGTAAAATGGCTTCAGAGTTGACATCCCAAAAATTTATGTACCAACAGCTAATAAGCGCTAGAATAACAGGAATATTCTGCTCAAATTCCTGATCCCTGAAATGCACATCCATGGCGTGAGCACCCGCTAACAGTTCTATAAAATTTTCATAACCAAGGTAGCAAGCAATTGAAAGACCGATCGAGGACCATAATGAATAGCGGCCCCCAACCCAGTCCCAAAATACAAACATATTATCAGTGTCAATTCCAAATGCCTGGACTGCTTCAGTATTGGTACTGATGGCAACAAAGTGTCTTGGGACATGCTGCAAGTGGTCGGCTGAATTCAGGAACCACTCTTTTGCACTTTCTGCATTGGTCATGGTTTCCTGTGTAGTGAATGTTTTTGAAGCTATTAGGAACAGTGTAGTTTCAGGTGATAAGGGCTTTAGAGTTTCCGCAATATGTGTACCATCAACATTCGATACGAAATGAACCTTTAATAGATCATTCGCATACGGCCTCAGGGCTTCTGTTACCATCAACGGCCCCAGATCAGAACCTCCAATGCCAATGTTCACGATATCAGATATAGGAAGTCCGGTATATCCTTTCCACTCACCACTGTTGACCTGAGTTGAGAAGGTCCTGATCTTGTGAAGGGCCTTGTTTACTGCCGGCATAACATCCTGACCATTCAGCTCTATGGGGGAATTACTTCTATTTCTTAGGGCTACGTGTAGTACTGACCGATTTTCAGTGACATTTATGGGATCTCCAGTAAACATACTCTGGATGGCACCCTCAAGCTTGGCTTCCCTCGCCCAGGAAAGGAGTAGATCCAATGTTTTGGCGGTTATACGGTTTTTAGAAAAATCCAACAGTATATCCTCAAAAGACCTGGAAAATTGAGTCACACGACTGGGGTTCCTGGTAAAAAGTTCCCTTAAGTGTATGTGCTTTATTTCCTTCTGATGACCGCTCAATAGAGACCAACTGCTTGTTTCTGCCGGATTGATATTTTGCAACATTGCTTTTTTGCCAGATCGGTGTGATTCGAAGTTAATAACAAAAATAGAAATTGAAAAAACCTATATTAAAGATCATGAAGGATAGAAGAGCAATTGGTAAATTAGGAGAGGGCAAGGCAATTGACTTTTTGGAATGTCAAGGCTACCAGCTACTGGAAAGGAACTACAGGAGCGGCAGGGGTGAGATAGACATTATAGTCATAAGACCAAGATTATTGCTATTTGTGGAAGTGAAAACACACACTAATCTTTGGCATGGCGCACCTGAAGATAAGGTACGGTGGTGCCAGCAACAAAAAATTATGGAAACTGCGCAAAGATATTTGAGTAATTGTTTCTGGGAAGGGCAAATCAGGTTTGATGTAATTGTGGTTTACATGGATGGAAGTAACGAGATAAGGTATTTCCCCGGGTACTTTGGTCAGATCTGACTTAATTTTCGCGTAAAAGCATTATGATCGTATAACAATTTGCCCTCCTGGCTCCATTCCTTAATTATGTACGGTCTGAAGTCCCCGTCAAATCCATCCCCGGCATACTGTACTTCCTTCTTGCGATTTCTACGGTTTCTTCGATATTTATAGTACTCTTTCCAAAGACCGATCCTGGCGTCATTCTCAAAAACTCCAGTCACTCCAACTACCCCATTGTTGTGGAAATAATAGTAAGTTCCTTCCCTTTTACCATTTCGAATGGGAATAACCTCCTTGACTTTGGTGCCTTCTGCATCATAGTAAGTTATTTCAGATTCTTTGGGCCAACCCCGGAAAAATTTCTGCTTATCTTTCAGAACGTCATTGCTAAAATAATCCATCCAGCGGCCATGTTTAGTGCCGATGTAAAAAATCCCCTCAGTAATTAGCTGGCCGTCCAAATACCTCTTATAAGGGCCATGTAGTATCAGAACCTCCTGATTTTTAACGGCGCTGCTGAATTTTATTTTACGGTCTTCAGTATCGTAGTAGTACTTTTCCCTTACATAAACGTTGGGTTCCAGATACTCTTTTAGATAGTGAAATTCTTCATAGAGTTGTTTGCCCCCGGAATGCCTGGTTATGCGGCCTTTTTTAGTTTTGAGGCCATAAAAGACCTTCTTTTTGCGCTTTCTCTTCTTGACGCTTTTCCCTTCCTCCTCCTCTTCTTCAAGGTTTATGGTAGGTGCCATAGTTGCACTTAGTGAGTCCATGGCCAGAGCGCTTTCCCTTTTATTCTTTTTAGGTTTTTTTACCTTCGGCAGTTTTTGGGCCTCGGCAGAATGCCAGGCAAAAAACAGAAAAGCAACGGCCAGGAAAATATATGAAAATCTTGCTGTCAATCGCATCTTCAAAGCCATTAACGATTTTAAGGGGCAATTATTATTTCAAGTTATAACAAAAACGGCCTTTGCCATGGAAGTGGTGGTGATTTAGAAAAATCGAATGTCTAAACTAATGATTCGGCCAGAACCGTGATTTTATTGTTCAATACTTCAACCACTCCAGCGTCGATCTCATATTCGTGAGTGCCGCCATCATTAACATAAACAAGTGGACCCTTATGCAACGAACTGATGATCGGTGCATGGTTTTGAAGTACTTGAAAGGTACCTAGGGTTCCTGGGAAAGTAGCAGACTCTACCTCACCATGATAAACCCGCCCGTCCGGGGTAATTATT
>CAZOJZ010000481.1:0-9154 GCA_964580205.1 uncultured Roseivirgaceae bacterium | reverse complement strand
CTATCCTCAGTTCAATGAAACTCCCGAAATACCCTTGGATAAGGATATAGAATGGCCCAATGAATGGGGGTTATATTGTCTGAGTTATTGTCCGTTGCACCCCGATGTCCATGCGGTGGTATTCGATGTCATGGATGAAATTGTGGAAGTATTTGAGGCCGAGGCCTTCCATGCGGGTATGGATGAAGTTTTCTTCCTTGGTGAAGACCAGCGGTGCAGGGGCAAGGACAATGCTGAATTATTTGCAGGGGAAGTCACCGCCATCAGGAACCATCTTGCACTAAATAACAAAGAACTGTGGATTTGGGGAGATCGTCTGATCGATGGAAAAACCACCGGCATAGGCTTATGGGAAGCAAGTTATAACAACACCCACAGAGCCATTGACATGATTCCTAAAGATGTGGTGATCAACGACTGGCATTATGAACGCCCCGATCCCACCGCCGCCTATTTTGCACTCAAAGGATTCAAGGTGATTACCTGCCCCTGGAGATTTCCTGAGGTAACCAAAACACAACTTCAAATGATGCTAGACTTTAAAGAGGGTGCTACCGATGCGGTGAAGGACAACTATCAAGGAATGTTGCACACGGTGTGGACCAGTGCTGAGAATACCATCGACCAATTCTATGGCAGACAAGATGCCAACAACATTAAAAGAGGAGGTAATTGGGTAGAAGCTTTTAAAGCGCTGTTTGATGAAATTGAGAAACTGGATGTGGGTGAATGAGGCTCTTTATAAACTATATAGTTTTATATATAGTAAACTATATAGTATTTCCTGATATTCCTCCCGCCCTAAGCACTTTACTAGACCCACTCTATCATTATCTGATTAGAAGACCAAATAACCCGTTTGGAAAAAAATGTATATTGAAGTTTAACATCCACTAAGATAAAAGCAAAAATGCTCGAGATCAGAAACCTAAATAAAACATATTCAAATGGTATCCAGGCATTGAAAAATATCAATCTTAGCATACCTACCGGAATGTTTGGATTGCTTGGACCAAACGGGGCGGGCAAATCCACTCTGATGCGGACCATTGCCACCTTGCAGGAACCTGATAGCGGGAGTATATCTTTTAATGATATCGATGTTCTTCGTCAAAAAGAAGAAGTTAGAAAGTTCCTTGGATACCTTCCGCAGGAGTTCGGCTTATATCCCAAAATAACCGCAGAAACCTTTCTGAATCACCTGGCGGTATTAAAAGGCGTTACCAACAAGATGGAAAGAAAACAGCTGGTGGAGGCGCTTTTACATAAAACCAATCTTACCAAGTATCGCAAAAAGAATTTGGGAGGATACTCTGGGGGTATGAAACAACGATTTGGTATTGCACAAGCATTGCTATCGAGTCCTCAACTTCTAATAGTGGATGAGCCAACCGCCGGATTGGACCCGGGGGAACGGAACCGATTCCTGAATCTATTGAGTGAATTAGGCGAAAACACTGTGGTAATACTCAGTACCCACATTGTAGATGACGTAAAGGAGCTTTGTACCCAAATGGCAATCATCAATGAAGGGGAATTATTGATGGAAGGAAACCCCGTGGAAGCCATCAAAAGAATAGAAGGTAAGATTTGGCAAAAACGCATTCAAAAAAGTGAGTTGGATGGACACAAGTCACAGTACCGGGTGATTTCTGAGAGAATGATTGCTGGAAACCCTGAAATACATGTGTACAGCGACACGCAACCAGACACTTCTTTCCAAGCTGTATCCGCCGATTTGGAAGACGTCTATTTCGCTCATATTATGGGGCTCGAACAAAACCCTGTTATGTCCTAACCTGTTGCTGCCTCTACTATGAAAATGTTAGAAATATTACGTTTTGAGATTAAATACCGGATCAAGCGTCCCGCCACCTATATTTACTTTGGCATCTTATTCCTAATGTGCTTTCTGGCAGTAACTACGGATGTGGTAGGAATTGGAGGAGGCGTAGGACAGGTCAAGGAGAATGCACCAGTCAATATTGCCGGAATGATGATGATAATCTCGGTATTTTCCTGTCTGATTTCGTCTGCGGTAATGGGGGTGGCTATACTACGCGATTTCGATCATCAAACGGAGTCTATCATGTTTACAACCCCCATTAAAAAACGTGATTACCTGTTTGGACGATTTTTAGGTTCATTTTTGGTACTGCTGTTCATACTGAGTGGCATGATGCTGGGATTTCTGCTGGGCGATCTGATGCCTTGGCGTGATGCAGATAAACTACTTCCTTTCAACCTCACAACTTACCTGCAACCTTTCTTCCTTTTTATCATTCCCAGTGCACTGGTAACCGGTAGCTTATTCTTCGGATCAGGCGCCCTGAGTCGTAAGATGCTGGTTATCTATACCCAGGGAATGATACTGCTGGTGCTTTACATAGCGGGGGTCAACTTCACTCATGACCTGGACAATAAAGACCTGGTGGCCTTACTGGATCCTTTTGCCTTTACTACTTTAAATATTGAAACTGAATACTGGACCATAGCAGAACAAAACAGTTACCAGGTGGACTGGCAGGGGCTGTTGCTAACAAATCGATTAATATGGTTGGCCTTTTCTGCTGTATTCATGGTTATTACCTACTACGGGTTTTCATTTAATGTGATTCGTAAATCATTCTTTAAAAAGAAGGCCATACCAGACGAAGAATACGACTATTCCGAAGCAAGTACTGAGATTCCGGAAGTTATCCAGGAATCGGGTTTAAAAGCTCATCTCCAACAACTTTATAAGCAGACACTTTTTTATTTCAGAATGATCATGAAGGAGCTTCCCTTTCAGGGCATTCTCTTGGCAGGCTTAATGATGACCATCCTGAATTCTTTTTTTCTAGGCACCAGTCTGTATGGTACTAAGGCATATCCAACTACCTACTCAGTAATTGAGCTACTACAGCAATTTGATCTTTTCTTTCTGATCATTATTGTTTTTTACACCGCTGAGATGGTTTGGAAAGAACGGGCTGTTAAAATTGACCAAATCCAGGACACAATGCCGGTTCCCGACTTTGTGGGGATGGTCAGTAAGTTTCTGGCTATGATTTTGCTCTACCTGATATTGCTGTCATTATTGATGCTAACAGGAATTGGCATCCAGATTGCCTATGGTTATTTTAAGTTTGAGATCCACCAATACATCTCTTCATTGTTTATTCATAGAATGACCTGGCTGTTACTTTTTACATTGTTATCATTCTTCATTCATGCAATTGTAAACGACAAATTTTTAGGCATTGCATTACTGGTGGTCTTCTTCATTGTGATTGGCTTCCTGGACACCTGGGGACTTGAACACCGCATGTTTGAGTTTGGGAGTACCGGAATGGGGTCGTATTCTGACATGAACGCCTATGGCCATTACTCCACTCCGTTTGGATGGTTTAGCGTTTACTGGTTTGGGCTGGCCATCTTCTTGTTTGGGATGGCGGTATTTTTTGGGGTTCGTGGAGTGGATACCGCGATGAAATATCGTTGGCATATTGGGAAACTTCGATTCACCCGACCCCTTATGATCTTCAGTTTTACCGGCATTATTGTATTTGTGCTTTCTGGTAGCTACATAATTTATAATGCCAATGTGCTTAACGAATACCGTAATTCTAAAGAGTCAGAACAACTGGCCGCTGATTATGAAACAACTTTGAAAGAAGAATACCAATGGGCGCCTCAACCCAAGATACACACAGTTAATCTCAGGGTTGACATCTTTCCCGAAAGGCGAGATTTTGACGTTACCGGGTACTATAGCCTGGTCAACCGTGAAGAAGACCCCATTGATGAGATATATATCCAACTTAATTCAAATAGCGAAATGGATATTACCGAACTCAAATTCGACATGGAAGTTTCAGAAATAAAAGATCATGAACGATTTGGATTTTATATCTATAAACTGAGCGAGCCCCTGGCCGCAGGAGATAGTGTTCGTATGGACTTTACTGGTCACTTTCGAACCAAGGGGTTCAAGGAAGGAGGCTCAACTAACGAGGTGGTTTTTAACGGCACCTTCTTCAATAACACCTTCTTCCCTTATATTGGCTATAATGACAGCCGGGAACTTTCTACTGATGATGATCGCAAAGACTATGATCTACCTGAACAAGAAAGACAAATGAAACGTACCAATCCCATTGGCACCAGTATGAGTTTCTTTGGACCCAGCAGTGATGGAATCGACTTTGAGATCATAATGAGTACCAGTGAAAACCAGATCGCCATTGCGCCAGGTTACTTGCAGCGACAATGGAATGAAGGAGCTCGAAGTTACTATCATTACAAAATGGATGTATCCATGGTAAATTTCTATTCTATGATGTCTGCAGAATATGAAGTGAAGCGTGATATCTGGACCCGGCCTGATGGGCAGGAAGTAAACCTGGAAATTTATTACCATAAGGGGCATGAGTATAATCTGGACCGGATGATGAAAGGAATGAAAAATAGTTTTGACTATTTCTCTAAAAACTTTGGGCCCTATCAATATCGTCAAATGCGTATAATGGAATTCCCTCGTTATTCCAGATTTGCCCAGTCCTTTGCCAACACAGTTCCCTATTCCGAAGGCATTGGATTTATCCTGGATGTCGAGGAAGAAGATATAGACGTTGCTTATTACGTTACGGCACATGAGTTAGCCCACCAATGGTGGGGTCACCAATTGAGACCGGCCAACACACAAGGGGGGGCCATGTTGAGCGAAACCCTTTCCCAGTATTCTGCGCTGATGGTAATGAAACATGAGTATCCCGAAGAGCAGATTCGTAAATTCTTAAAGGAGGAATTGGATCGATACCTGCGTGGACGTGCCCTGGAGCAAAAAAAGGAAATGCCTCTGGAATTAGTAGAAAGCCAGAATTATATCCATTACCAAAAAGGCAGTCTGGTCATGTATGCGTTACAGGATTACATTGGGGAAGACAGCGTCAATATTGCTTTGCGACGCCTTTTGGAGCAATGGAAAGATCGGATTGACAGCTATCCCACTACCATTGCATTCAATGAACAGATTAGAGCGGTAACACCTGATTCCCTGCAGTTTTTGATTACTGACATGTTTGAGACCATCACCATGTTTGAAAATAAATCTGAAAAAGTTACTTATACGCCAAGTGGAGATCAGTTTGATTTAGTTCTAGACTTGACATCTAAAAAACTAAGGGCAGACAGCTTGGGTAACGAAACCAAAATTCCCATAAACGATTGGATCGATGTGGGAGTATATACCAACAACTCAGAAGGAGAGGATTCACTGATCTACCTGAAAAAACATCATATTACCAGTGAGGAATATCAAATCGAACTTAAAGTGGATGTAGAACCCACAAAGGCTGGCGTAGATCCACTGATAAAACTTATTGACAGGCATCCGGATGATAATGTAAAGTCTGTGGAAATTACTGAGGACATGGAGTAGAAAGAAAAAGAAAATATTATTGTATATACAACATATTTTATTTACATGTAAGCGGTCAGCATAAAGTGGACTAATTAGGGATAAAACTAAGAGACAGTTTTATTTATCTTCAGGGGATTTCTTTGAAGGCATTATTAACCTAAAAGTTCATTAAAATGATAAGGAAAAAAAAGAGTGCAGAATCAGTAATCAAAGAGCTCAAAAGAAAGACTCGGCGGAAGTTCTCCGCTGAAGAAAAAATCAGAATAGTAATTGACGGCCTTAAAGGTGAGGATTCAATAGCTGAGATATGCAGAAGAGAAGGCATTGTTCCTGCATTGTATTATCGTTGGAGTAAAGACTTCATGGAAGCAGGTAAAAAGCGTCTTCTTGGTGATACAGTAAGGGAAGCCAATACAGATGAAGTAAAGTATCTCAGGGACGAAAATCGGAATCTCAAAGAGGTGGTGGCAGAATTAACTTTAAAAGAACGTGTGCTTAAAAAAAGCTTACGTGGTTTAAGTTAAAGTGGAGGAAGTACATGAGATTCAATCAAGCTGAAAAGTACGAGATCATCCGCCTTGTGGAAGACTCTGAAATAGGTCCTATTAGAACAATCAAAGAACTGGGTATTAACAAGAGTACCTTCTACAACTGGTATGGAAAGTATAGGCAAGGAGGGTATGACGCTCTTGGAGCGAATGATAAAAACCGTAACAGCTTCTGGAATAAGATTCCTGACCAAGTGCGCTCCCAGGTTATTGATCTAGCCCTTGATCTTCCTGCACTATCACCAAGAGAACTGGCTTATCGAATGATAGATAAGCTGAAGTATTACATCTCTGAGAGCAGTGTTTATCGCATCTTGAAAAGCCAAGGGCTGATTAGCTCACCCGCATACATTGTAATGCAAGCCAGTAGTGAGTTCAAGGATAAGACAACAAGGGTTAATCAAATGTGGCAAACTGACTTCACTTACTTCAAGGTCATTGGCTGGGGATGGTATTACCTGTCAACGGTATTGGATGACTACAGCCGATATATCTTGCACTGGGAGTTATGCTCTACCATGAAGACCGTTGATGTAAAAAGGAGTCTGAATGCAGCTTTAGAAGTCACTGGTTTGACTTCAGATCAGATGCCAAGGTTGCTCTCTGATAATGGGTCTTGTTACATCAGTGATGAGCTAGCCGATTATATTGAGATTAAGCAAATGAGTCATGTAAGAGGAAAGCCTAATCACCCACAAACACAAGGGAAGATTGAACGCTATCACAGATCAATGAAGAACGTAGTGAAGCTGGAAAATTACTACAGCCCAGAGGAGTTAAAGCATAGGTTAGAGGAGTTTGTTGGATACTATAATAATTTTAGATACCATGAATCATTGAATAACACAACGCCCTCAGATGTCTATTATGGAAGAGATCAACAAATCCTTAAAAAACGTAAACAGATTAAAGCAAAGACAATGAAACAGAGAAGAAAAAAACATCGATCTCAGGTGTTGATTATATAGCTAACTTTATTGTCCCTGAAGTTCACTTTGTTTGAAGACATACACTTTTATATGCTATTATTTACCATAGGAAAATAGACTTTTTTTTACTCAAAAGTAAATTTTACAGTTTTTCAAGATTGGTTTAGCGGAGGTCCGCTTTCGGCCAAAAGCGGTCATTCATAAGATATGAGTAAACACATCTAATCAGTAGGACTCATTAACCTTTATTGGTTGATTTCAAGTCCATACTCCAGTTTCCACCACCTTTCATTATTACAATCGACGCTAAGATAATAATTATAATTGGGATATATGGCTCCTGAGGTTGGGCAGGGAACGCTGCTGGATTATTTACTTTCAAATGAACATATATGGCCACTAACATTAGCGGTAAAACCAATAATGCTCCGATTCTGGAATAATACCCCAGTAGTAAAATTATACCTAGAAAGATTTCAAAAAAAGGCACAAACCAATAGTTTAAAACATAGAAAGGAATTTCAGCCTCAATCAATTGTATGGACCAGGCAGCACCGAAATCGGCTAAAGTAAGTTTCATTGTTCCCGTCATAAGAAAAATTATTCCCAGCACTATTCTAATGGAACCTAATAATTGACTGGGGATTGTCCGTCTAATATTTCTCATGATAACAAATTACGAAAAATACTATGAAAGTGTATTTAGCTTGCTGATAAACAGAGGTTGTCAACGGCAGCTTACGGCCAAAAGCAGCCGGTCGTGCTCACTCCGGAAACCCGATCTTATCCACCAGCACCAGATACCGTGGATCATCTCGAAGCGGTTCCATAGTTGGTTCGTGCTTCAGCCAGTACAACTCTCCCTGTCGTTCTTCATAAGCTTCGTTTAGCCATTTAAAGGCCGTATCGATTTGCCCCATCTGGGCATAGATCATACCCAGGCAGTAGGCAGGGCTTCCTATGCCGTTTGTGATGCTTTTTAGGTGTTGAATAATTTCATCGGTCTTGTCCTGTTGACCTAATTTGTGATAGGCTACTCCAGCATTGGTTACTATTCTTATAAACTGGTTAGGATGTTGCTCATGCAGATCTATTACTTTTCGGTAGTTGCCGGTCCATAAATAAATTCGGTTAGCGGAATACATCGTACTACCGTCATCATCTCTTTTCAATCTAAATTCCACGTCTTTCAGGGCCATCGCTACCTTATTATTGAAGTATAGAGGCAATGACGGACTATTAATATAGTCATTAGGATTCGAGGCAATCTGACGATCCTGGGCAGTGAGACCTTCTTTAAATCTTCCCACCGCCAATAGAAATTCCGTATTTGTCATTCCGGGATTCGACGGACTCAACTCCTGAGCTTTACGATATTCTTCGTCAGCGCCCTTTAAATTCAGCATTGCATAACAATATAGCTGACCCAGACCAAAATGTGCTCGGGCGTTATCGGAATCTAATTCAAGCGCCTTCTTAAGCAGTCCATAAGACTTGTCAACAATTTCATCGTTGGTAAGAGTATCATATGTCTGCCAGAGATGTGTGAAATACCATGCCGTCCCGTACGAGGAATAGGCTTCAGAAAATTCGGGATCCAACTCAATAGCACGCTCGTATAAATCCCATGAATCATCTTGGCCAAAGCTAAATCTAGCCTGAAGGTAATTGTTATATGCCTCCAAATTGTTAGTAGGTATGCGATTTATGCGCTCACTTACTTCAAACCCGATAGTAGCTTGCATGGTGGCAGCAATTTGCTCGGCTATATCGGTTTGTATAACAAAAATATCCTCATAAGACCGGTCAAACTGCTCTGACCACAGGTGTTTGTCATTCAGGTCTAACAACTGGGCAGTAATCCGTACATCTTCACCAATCACCTGCACCCCTCCCTCCAATAAATAACTCACTCCTAGTTCTTCTGCAATTTCCGGGATGGTTTTAATTGAGCCTTTGTACTGCATGACCGAAGTACGGGAGGTTACCTTAAGTCCCGGTATTTTAGTCATGTGGTCCAAGATAGCCCCCATCATGCCATCTCCAAACCATTCCTGGTCTTTCTGGGGACTTATATCTCTGAAGGGCAGCACCGCTATGGACTTTTCAAGCACCAAGCCAGATTCGCTGAGTTGCTGGCTTGGATCACCAGAGGAGAGCCGGGGATAGAAGTACATGAATACAATCACCAGCATTAGTCCGGCAATAATAAATGGGCCGGTCAACGGTTTTCGTTGGCTGGGCTTCAATGGATTTTGCCAGGATTGCGGGGA